>JACQZQ010000066.1 GCA_016213785.1 Acidobacteriota bacterium | reverse complement strand
TGGTGTCAATATCAGTAGCAATCTCTCTAGCTTTGTTGATGTAGGAAATATCTTGATGCTCTAAGTACTCATCAATAGCTAAATCTAACTCTTGATAAAGATTAGTACCCGCAGACTTAGGCTTATTATTAGTAATTTTGTTATAAATGTTATAAATAGGACTGTTACTATTGATATTAGTAGAAGGTGAAGAGAAAGAAGAAGTAGGTCTTGATAAAGATAGAGATAGATTAGTAGCTTTATTTATGATTAAGTAAACACTAGTAGAAAGACCAGCAAATATAACAATAGAAGCTGCTGCTACTAAATATTTGTTTATTCTAGAGAAACTACTATATCTTTTATAACTGGTATTTTCTCTGTTGAAACCTACTACATTAGAATCAGTAGGTCGAAGTTTGACAGAAGTTAATACTACATCAGGTGTTGTTATATTTGTCTTATTATCAGACCTATCAATTGATTTATTCTTTATGCTGTTTAGATTCTCTATCTCTTCATAAAGTTCTTGTCTAATTCCCTTCTTTATTTTCTCAATTTCAGAGTTCCAGAGAGGATCAGAAAGGCACTTGATAAACAAAGTTTTTTCATCAGAGGAAAGAAGATGTTTTTTTGTATAAATTTCTTCTACATAAGCAAAATTAAATAAGCAATCCTCACAGTTTTGAAGGTGATGATCAATAGAATACTCTTCTTTTCTTGTTAACTCGCCTTTAACATACTTAAAGAATATATGTATATTTTTATTACTACAGTCAACCATTAGCTTTTATTTCCCTGTGATAATATATTAGTTATTTTAACTATCAGTTAAAGTTAAAGTTAATAAAACGAGATTATATAAAAACGTAACGAAGTTTTAATAAAAATCTAAGCAAGTAAAAATAGTAAGTAAAAGGGAGAAATAGATGGATGGTGACTATGTTCTAAAGAGAAAAAGGGACATTTCCAAGATATTCCTTTTGGCTTAGATTATAGCTTTTAGTCTCAACCTAACCCACCATCCTTACTATACTAGTCGTTTTTCTAGCATCAAAAACTCACACTTTCTGCAAATATTTTTCCGGCTTTTAACTTTAACCATCTAAGAGTATAAGATAGAATAATTTGTAAATAGCCAATTAATTTTTAATAATTATAAAAACAAACTTATATAGCAGAAGTAGAAGGAAAAGTGAAAACAAAAATATATTGGATAGCAGAAATAGAAAAAGGAAAAATAGGGATAATGGCAAGACCAAGGGGAGAAGATTGGTTAGAGGAAGAAATAGAAAACCTTAAGCAAGAAAACGTAAATATACTAATATCTCTATTGACTAAGGAAGAAACTTTAGAATTAATGTTAAGAGAAGAGGAAAGTATTTGTAAAAACAAGCAAATAGAATTTATTTCTTACCCTATAAATGATAGAGAAGTTCCTTTATCATTGAATAATACAAAAGATTTAATAGTCTATTTACTGAACCGATTAGACATAGGCAAAAATATCGTAGTACACTGTCGTCAAGGTATTGGTAGGGCTTCTTTATTAACAGCCTGTATTCTTGGAGTTAAAGAGCCTAATATTGAAAAGATTTTTGATACGATTTCTACCTTTCGCACTTGTAAAGTTCCTGATACACCTGAGCAAATTCTCTGGGTTAAATCTTTTGCTTCTTTCTTTAGAAATAATTTTTTGTGACTACTTAATTTTACTTTATCTCTGACTTTATTTGGCACTTTGTTATCCATTAAATAATGCAAATAAGGCTTTATTTCATAACAGATAAATATGCCCGCCAAGCTCCTACTTCTTCTTTATACTGCTTTGCTATAGTCCTACATATTTGTACCAAATGATCTTGATCGTGTGCTACCCAAGTAGCCAGTAATTGCTCAAGGTTTACTTCACCTAATTCTGGATGCCTACCTGTTTTTCTTAAATCCTGTGGAGTTAAAGCCATCTCTTTTAATAATTTGAGATTTTCCTGCCTTAAACTTTCAAATACCGCAAGTAATTCTCCTAGAGACTTTCCTTTACTCTCCTCAAATTGTGCATATCTATCAAAGGGTTTAAATACTTTTGATTGGCCTTCTTGAAGAATTATTTTAGCACGTGGAATCCAATCTGTCTTTTCTCCATGAATTAAATGACCAAGCACGTCATAGGGACTCCAAGTATTTTCTCCTTCATTATTTTTTATCCATTCATAAGGCAGTCCTTCAAGCATTATTTTAAGTATTTTAGGGGTTTTACTTAATAGTATAAAAGCATCCTCAAGATTAAATTTCATAATAAACCTTCCTTTATTTAGTCCTATAATTTCCTGCTTTGATTAAACTTTAAGAAAAGCTTTGAGAAAGATTATAATCATAATCAAAAGCAGCATTTATCTCATTAATTAACTCTGCAAGTTTAGGGTCATTATTAGCTAATAAAAGTATTTTAGCCAAGGTACTAGCGTCATCTCTATCAAGAGCAATAGCATATTGATAGAGTAAATCTTCTCTATTAATTATTTCTTGCTGGAAAGAATATATTTGCATAAACTTTATCTACACCCTTAATTTTTAGTTATTATTTTTCTTGATTTTCTTGGTTTTCTTGATTTTAGGTAGGAAACGATTTTATTTATAGAAAAGTTTATAGGTAAATACTCTAACCTGTTAATATTTGACTTAAAGCTAAAAATTAAACTACTTGATCCAGCTTATTGACAGATATAAACTTAAGCTTTAAGCTATTCTTAACTTTATACTTGCACTACCTTTTATTGGTAAGCCTAACTTATGATAAATAAAAACTTTAACAATCAACAATCAAAACAAAAAGAGTCTTTAGCTAGTAGGAAACAGAAACCTACTACAAAACCTCTAGCTGATTTGATTAAGCAAATTAATGAGCCTAGTGAAATAACTAGATCTAAAGCTGAAAATCCTTGGCAGCCTCAACCTCCTTTAGCTGCTTAAGTATTTTGCTTGGGTTTTATTTAATATGAATCGGAAATCTAATTCTGATAATAGTAAAGTAGTCTATCAATTAAGTTTAGATAGTAGTAGTCTAGGCTTAATTAGTCCTTATCTTTTTATAGAGCGATTAAAAGATCTAATACTAATTAAAATACCTAATATAAAAACAGATATTCTATATAATCCAAAAGATAAAGGGAAATCTGTAATTGAGCTTACTTGTTTTTGCTCTAAAGAATTACCTGATTATCAAATCAACAACCTTCAAGAAGAAATTGCCTTTATTGCTGCTACTTTGCATGATGAGTTACTTAGTAGAATTGAAGATGCTAGAAGGTCAGTGGCTTAATCATTGGTTTAATTGGAAATTGCATCTAAGTTTTCATAACTCTTAAGCATTACATTTTCTATACTATCAACAAATTTATTAAAAGAAATTTATCCAAAATTTTGAAAGAAAATACAAAAATTTGTAAATTTCTTTTAATAAATACAATTTAAGTAGAATCAGTTTTTTTCTTAACACACTTATTATCTAAGCTTTTAGAAATAAAGCTTGGGTTATTTTTTTATAAGGCTTAGGAATTGCATGTTGATTTTGATTTTGCTTTTTGTCATTAAAAATAATTTTTACAAATAATTAACAATTTTTTGATACTTATTTAACCAAAATCTTTTACCTTACTAAATTCAAGATTTAGATAAAAAAGCAACAAAGACAAGGAAATTCTTATAGAAAATAAGAGCTTTAGAGCTATCCTAAACTTAGAAAAATAAGTTAAAATAGCAATCCATTAATTAAAATCTTTTGCTTTTCTATATTTCATAATTCATAAGTTAGTTTGCACAAAAATTAACTTGTTATATTTCAATAATTTTTTTTTAAGATACAACTACAAAGGGTTACAAAAAGTAACACTGTTATGGGAGGAAAACGTGAATCAAAATGTATTACGCCGATTTTTCTTGTCAATAGCTATAGTATTAGCTATGGCCGCTATTACCATTGCTCAACAAGCTACTGGCGCAATTGAAGGTCTTGTTAAAGATAGTACTGGTGCAGTGCTTGCTGGCGCTGATGTAGCAGTAATTAACACTGAAACAGGCGCAGTTCGTATGTTCCAAACCAATGAAAGTGGATTTTATAAAGTCCCTTCGCTACCCTCAGGTAAATATACTGTCCGTGTCACTGTTCAAGGGTTTGCACCTAAAGAGCTTACTAACGTTGTTTTACAAGTAGGTTCAGTAGCAGAAGTAAATGTAGGTCTAGAAGTAGGTAATGCAGGAGGCGAAACTGTAGTAGTAACAGCCGAAGCTCCTCTTGTTGAAACTACACGTACTTATGTTGCAACCACTGTTGATGAGCGATCAATTAAAGATTTACCCGTTAATGGCCGTAACTTCTTAGAATTTGCATTGCTCACACCAGGTGTTAGCCAAGATCCTCGTGGTGGTGATATTTCCTTTGGCGGACTACGTGGAACTAATAATAGCTTGCAAATTGACGGTTCTGACAACAATAATACATTCTTTGGTCAATCACTAGGCCGTACAGGTTCAGGCCGTGCTCCTTATCAATTTTCCAAAGATGCTGTAAAAGAATTCCAAGTAAATACCAACACTTATGCTGCTGAATATGGCCGCGCAGGTGGTGCAGTTATTAACGCAGTTACTAAATCTGGTACAAATGAATTTCATGGCGGAGCATTTATATTTTTCCGTGACCGTTCATTAAACGCTGAAGAACCTTTTGCTAAAGCTAATCGTCGTCCTAAAGCACGTAACCGATTTTATCAATTTGGTGCTATTGCTTCTGGCCCAATTAAAAAAGATAAAGCTTTCTTCTTCTTTAACTATGACGGGCAACGTAATACCGAACCTAACCCTGTTTTCTTTGGTGCTCCAGTACCAAATGATCCTGTCTCAATAGCTGTTGCTCAAAGTTTAAGCCGTTTCTTAGTTCCTTATGATAGAGAATTTAAGCAAGATGTTTTCTTAGGTAAGGTTGATGTCCAACTCACTGATAAAAATCGCTTATCCGTTCGATATAATCACCAAGAATTTACTGGTACAAACTTAGAAAGTTCTGGTAATCAATCCTCATTTGAACATACAGGTAATTCAAATGTTAAAAGCGATACTCTAACAGCTAACTTAACTACAGTTCTTACCCCTAGATTAGTAAATGATGCTCGTTTCCAATTTGCTCGTGATGATGAGCCTGGTCAATCTAATGCAGGTGATACCCCTGAAGCTGTTATTCGCTCTGGGACTGTCACTTTCTTAACCATTGGTCGTAACAATTTTAGCCCACGTTTTACTAACATTAAGAAATATCAATTTATTGATAGCGTTTCTTATACTGTTGGTACTCATGCAATAAAATTTGGGGTAGATACTAATATAGAAAGAATTGAAAACTTTTTCCCTGGCCTTTTCTCAGGTGTTTATAACTTTACTAGTTTGGCTGATTTTGCCGATGGTAGACCAAGTGGCGGTTATAACCAAGCCTTTGCAGGTGCAGGTACAGACGGCCCACTTTCTAGACCCAATAAATATGAGTTTTCCGCTTATTTCCAAGATGACTGGCGTGCAAGTGAGCGCTTAAAGATTTACTATGGTGTACGCTATGACCTTGAACGTCTAGAAGAACCTCAAATTAGAAATACTAATTTCCAATTAGCTCAACGCCGTATTGATACAGGCATGCTTAACCAAGACCTTAATAACTTTGGCCCACGTATTGGTTTTTCCTATGCAGCAACTAAAGATAATAAAACTGTAGTTCGCGCTGGTTATGGAGTATTCTACTCACGTACCCCTTCTATTTTAACAGGAACAGTTATTACCAATAATGGTGTTCAAATACAAAACTTTACCTTTACTGGCAATAACACCCCTATTTTCCCAAATAAGTTTTCTGCTCCTCCTTCTGGTGCTGCTGCTGGTCGTCCAAATATTTTCTTCTATGACCGTAACTTTGTTACCCCACTTATTCAACAAGGTAGCCTTGGTGTTGAAAGAGAATTACCTGGTAAAATTAGTGTTTCTCTTTCTTACTTAGTAGTTAAAGGAACCCACTTACAACGTGTTCGTGATATTAATTTAGCTCCTTCTACACCAACTTCTATCACTGTAGGAATAGCAGGTTCTCCTCGTTTAACATTTGATCGTTTTAGCAGCCCTCGACCATTTACTGCATTTAACCGCGTTAATATGGTAGCTAGTGATTCTAACTCAATTTATCATGGGCTTTCAGTACAAGTTAACAAACGCTATGCTCAAAACTTCCAATTCCTATTCTCTTACACATTCTCTAAAGCCATTGATGACAAACCAGATGCTACATCTGTAGTAGTAGGAAATGCTGGTGATGATGCTAAACAAATTTCTAATTACTTCCGCTCAGATCTAGATCGTGGGCTTGGTGATTCAGATGTTAAACATCGTGCAGTAGTAAGCGGTGTTTATGACCTTAATTTTAGTAAATATCTTGGCTCTGACACTGGTTTATCTAAAGCAATATTTGATGGTTATTCTCTAAGCGGTATCTTTACAGGTACTTCTGGCCGTCCATTTAATGCAACTGTTCCAATCGACCTAAATAACGATGGAAATAGCCGTACTGACCGCGTTCCAGGAGTAGGCCGCAATACTATTCGCGGGCCTAAATTCTATCAATTAGACCTACGCTTTACTAAAGCTTTTAGACCAACTGAGACTACTAAGATTGAGTTTATTGGCGAAGCCTTTAATGTCTTTAACCGTACCAATATTGCTAATATTGATACTAACCGATTTAACGTAACTGGTACTGCTCCAAATCAAATACTTGTACCAAATCGTAACTTCTTAAATGGTATATCAAGCACTGGTGCAGGTCGTGGTGCAAACCGTCAATTCCAATTGGCACTTAAATTTGATTTCTAAAATTAAAGGGGTAGAAACTAAGTTTCTGCCTTAATTATAGTTTTGTAAGGGCAAATCTATAGATTTGCCCTTTTTAATTATTCGTATTGCCAACAATATAAATCCCACTCACTACCCTTACTACCCCCAACAACTTCAACAATTACTGCACCAATAAAATTATCTGCTGGAGTAAGTTCTACTAATGACCATCGGCTAGCTTCTTTAGGGTCAGAGAGTACTTTAATTAATTTGACTTCCTCATCAGATCTAAAAGTAACATCAAAATTATCAAGCCCATAATAAAGACCATCACCAATTGCCTTTATATAAGCCTCTTTGCGTGTCCAGCAACGAAAAAAAGCAAGTTGTTTTTCTTCTTCTGGTAAAGAACAGAAAATAGCCGACTCTCTAGGTGAAAAAAAACGTGAGGCAATTTGATCTCCATCATTCATTATGCGAAGATATTCTATATCTACCCCCAATTCTCTTTCATACGTAATTGCACATAAGGCAAGATTTTTTGAATGAGATAAATTAAAACGCAAGCTGGTGTTTTCTAAAAAAGGCTTACCATTTTTTGCATAGCTAAAGTGTATAGTCCTAGGATCTTGTCCTAGACAATTACCTAAAAGGGTTCTTAAAGCTGCTCTTGCAACAGTAAAATATCTACGATCATGCTCAAAATAAAATCTATCAGCACGACTTAGTTCATCAGAAGAGAGTAAATCTCTAAGTTTTAAGGTAGCATAATTTGTTTGCTCTAAATCTATTGCCCAAACATAAACATAGTTTTTAGAAAAAGACAGGTTTTTAGGAGCAACCAACCAATTAATTTTTGTCATAGAATTTGGAAGAGAAAAGAATTTCCTATAAGGATAAATTTATCTACTGATTCAAATTAATACTTATGGTAGTATGTTTAACCTAAAGTTTGCAATCACCCAGTATTAGTTAATCTAACTAAAATATATTAAAGGTGTTTTATTTATGAGTGCTGACCTTTCTGTAAATTTCACTGGTCTAAAATTTGAAAACCCATTTTTGCTTGCTTCTGCACCTCCAACAGAATCAGAAAACAATATTTTACGCGCATTTGATGCAGGTTGGGGAGGAGTAGTAACTAAAACCATAGGACTTCACCCAGTAGTAAATGTTCGAGGCCCAAAAACTAAATTTATGCGTGCTTCAGCAGATTCTTGTCAAATTTCTATGAAAAAACTACCTAATAGTGCTTTACATTCTTCTTGGAACTGGGAATTAATCTCTGATAAAGTGCTAGACTGGTGGATACCTAGAATTACTAACATTAAGAAACAGCACCCAAGTAAAATTCTAATAGCTTCAATTATGGCTGGCTCAGGTAGTGATAAAGAGCTTGCCAACTGGCAATTATTAGCAAAATCTTGTCAGGAAGCAGGCGCAGATGGACTTGAACTAAATCTTTCTTGTCCTCATATGGATCGGGCTGATATGGGTTCAAATATTGGTAAAAACCAAGAACTATGTTCTTATGTAACTCAAGTAGTTAAAGAAGTTGCAACCATACCAGTTTGGGCAAAACTTACACCCTCAACAACTGATATTGTAATAGAAGCCAAGGCTGCTTTTAGAGGTGGAGCAGATGCAATTACTTCATCTAATACATTTCCTTCAATACCTTTAATTGACTCTGAAACCCTAGAATTTGAAATTCATGTTGATGGATTTGTTTCTTCTGGCGGGTTAGGTGGCCCAGCAATTCTACCTCTAGCCCTAGCAAAAATGTCTCAAATGACTTTGGCTTTTCCTGATAAAAGCTTTTCTGGTATAGGAGGCATTTCTGATTTTTCTCAAGCACTTAATTATTTTCTCTTAGGCTGTGGAACTGTCCAAGTTTGTACTGCCGCAATGCTTGACCATGCAATTGGGCCAAATGTAATTAAGACTCTTAAAAATGGTATGACTGCATTTTTAGAAAAAAACGCAGAACGTGGCTGGAAATCTTTAGAAGATTTTCGTGGCCTTCGTCGCGATCGGGTTGTTTTACAATCTCAAATTGCCCGCCCAACTGGTGCAGATTATTTTGGAGGACATGAAGTGTCAGAAGGCTATTCAGGAGCTAGCTAGCAAATAATAAACCCTGTGTAAGCCCAATAAACACAGGGTTTTAGCCAAAATGTATTTTTTAGGGAACCAAATTACTCCTAGTAAGTTTAAGTATACATAAACACACCGAGGAGTAACTATGAAAATAAAACTTTTGATCCTTAGCCTTTTTTTATGTCTCACCCTAATTACTTCTACAAAAGCCAATAATTTAGAGGACATCGCTAAAAAAACAATTTCAAATAACCCAACTGAGAGAGCTAAAGCAATTGCTGAGCTAAGAGCAGCAGGCCAAAGTGGCTTAGATACTCTAATAAAAGTCTTTTCTACAGACATTAAAAACCACCAACTTGATTCAAAGACTAACGAATCTGAATGGCAAAAAATTCGCCAAGCTATTGAGTCCGTTAGCCGCCAACGTGATGCTTATCAATCAGGGCTTTATTGGTATACAGATTTAGAAGAGGCTAAAGCGGCCTCTAAATCAAGCGGAAAACCTATTCTTTCCTTACGTTTACTTGGAAATCTAGACGAAGAACTAAGTTGCGCTAACAGCCGTTTTTTCCGTGTAGTTTTATACTCTAATAGTGAAATTTCTAAATACCTACATGAAAACTATATACTTCATTGGAAATCTGTTCGACCTGTTCCTAAAATGACCATTGATTTTGGCGATGGACGTAAAATGGAGCGTACTATTACTGGTAATAGCATCCACTATATTTTAGACCCTCAAGGACGAATTGTTGATGCTTTACCAGGAATGAATAGCCCTAAAGCTTTTCTTGATTGGCTAATAAAAGTAGAGCCATTAACTAAGTTTGAATATAATGTTAATGATAAAAACCAAGCCGCTTTTCGTTTTAGTGGATTAAGAACTTTCCATAGAAATGCTATTGATGAAGCAGGGACTAAACTTATTAAAGCTTTATCAGATGCTGGCGAGCAAGAAGCTTTAGCTACTTTGCTTTCCAATAAACCTAAAAACAACCTTGTTAATATTTCAACTCAAGCCCAATCACCTCAAACCCAGTCACCTCAAACAACTCTAGATAGTACACCTCCAACAGCTTTAGAAGCAGCTCCACTTGCAATAACAAAAATGGTAATGGTCGAAGCACCAATATTAGCTCATATGAAAAATAATCTAGATGAATTTAAAACTGTAGCAAATAATGCAACTTGGGATAAATTAGCTAAGCTCTATCTCTCTGAAGTTAAACTAGATAAAACTAGTCAAAACTTAATAGCTCTTAAAAATGGTCAGACAATTACATCCAAAGACAGTAAATTTCTAGAAAATCTTACTTTTTCTATTGCTAAAGATAGTGTGTTTAATGAATATTTCTTTCATACTAAAATCCATCAAATGCTAACAGACTATAGCAATTATCAAGACCTAGAAGCTTTTACCGAAAAAGTTTACTCAGAACTTTTCTTAACTCCTAAGTCTGATCCTTGGCTAGGATTAAGGCCAAATGATATTTATAGTGCTATAGAAAATGATGGTTTGGTTAAATAAAACTTACTAAACAGATCTAGTAATAAATTTTGCAAACAAGGTTTGCTAGCAAGACCATAAAGATTTATAAGATAATATCTTAAATCTTTATGGTCTTAAGCTTTTAGCACATCATTATTTATTATTGAGGGAAAATTGTGAGTGATCAAATTCTCATTCAAGGTAAACGCTCTGCCGATAAATTAGCTCAAGTAAAAGTCACACCTACTTTGATTATTGGAGTTGGTGGAACAGGCGGCGATGTACTTCTTAGAATTCGTAAACGCTTTTTTGAAAAATATGGGCTGCTAGAGAATTTTCCTATAGTAAATTATTTATGGATTGATACAGATCTAACAGAAAAAGATGTTGGGGCTAGGTTATTTGCCGATCAAGTTAAATTTACTCAAAATGAAAAAGTGATGGCAATTATTGCTGATACTGCAAGAATCACAAATGACTTAAACCAATATCCACATATTAAAAGTTGGTTTTATGAAGGGCTAAATAAACTTGGAACAATGACAGAAGGGGCCGGACAAATCCGCGCTTATAGCCGTTTAGGTTTTTTTGAGCATTATCACACCATTCGCCAAGCCATCCAAAAAGCAGGAGAACGTATTCGTAATGTTGAGAATATGAAACTAATGCTTGACCGTCATGGAATGGAGGTTGAAGGCTCAAATCGCTTTAATGTCTATATTGTTTGCTCTGTAGCAGGTGGAACAGGAAGCGGAATGTTTTTAGATGTAGCCTTTCTAGTAAAAGATATTTTTGCTGGTCAACCTGTTACTAGTGTAGGTTTTTTAGTAATGCCAAAACTTTTTGGTACAGAAGTACCAAGGGTTTTTGCTAATAGTTATGCTGCATTAAAAGAGCTTGAATATTATAGTTTTGAAAACCATTTTAATGTTGAATGGCCTGATAGAATGCCTCGCAATATTTCACCACCAGCCTTTAATTACTGCTACATAGTAGATAATATGAATGCAGCAGGTAAGACTGTAGATAGTAACTCTAAAACCCTTATTTTCAATATGCTAGCAGATAATATTTTTAAAGATTTCTCTCAAGGAGAATTTGCTGGTTATAAACGAGGAGTTAGAGTCAATCTAGATCAATTTCTAGTAGATGAATTTGCTTTTAAGCACTTAGATGAACAAGGCCGAACCATTATTGATCAAAAATTTATTTGTCGTTATTCATCAATTGGCTTAGCCTCGGTAACAGTACCTCTAGACCGTATTAGGCTTGCTTGTGCTTATAAACTAGCCTCAGAAGTTGTTGACCAATGGGGAAATATTTCAGGTGCAGGTTATAACGCTGGGATAATTACTCAATATGTTATAGATAAATTCCTCCCCTCGGCAAATCTTTATGAAGGAACCGCTACTAGACAAGGAACTTCTGAGCAAAGGCATGATTTTTTGCGCCCTTTAGTTGATGATGGTTCAGATCAAAGTAGGTCAATTGATAGTCTAATTTCTCGTTGGTCTAGCGAAATTGCCCGTCAAGCCCAAGACGGTGTTCCAGAACAAAAACGACAAGGTCTTAAACAATTCTTTAGTGCTGCACTTGAAGCTGAATTAGTAAAACTTGAGGCTGAAAATAAAAGTCCTGACCCTCAACAATGGGGAGATTATGCCCGTACAGTTCACTTTAATAAGCAAAAGCTAATAGAACAAGGCCGTCAAGCTATTGAACGTGAAATTGCTAAAGTAATTAATCAACAACATCAAAGTGTAGGTTATGCAATAGATGTACTTAATCAAGTTTCTTTTGTACTTACAGATAAAGCACATAACTATCGCGCTCAATTTCTTGCAGACGCAGAAGAGCTAGCTCGTAGAGTTGAACGCTCTACAAAAGCTATTAATAGCCTACTTGCTGAAATTTCCAGTCATGAAAGACGCAAAAATTGGGATGGTCGTAAAGGTATTATTATTCGTTATGATATAACTCGGTTTGAACGTCTTGCTAGCGAACATCTAAAAAATATTCTTCATCGACGTATAAGACTTGCAGCAGCAAATGTTGTAGATGATCTTGTTAAATATATTGGTGCAATTAATAAACTAGATAATGGTCAAGTAAATGCTGATGGCCTAATTGCTAGGATTTATACTTTAGGTAGTGACCTTTTAACGCTTAAGAAAAGTCTACTAGCCAAATATGACTATTTTTCTGATGTCCCTACTCAAGAGCTTTCCTTACTTCTTTATAGCCGCGAAGATATAGAACAAAAATTCTATCCTAAGTATTTAGGCAGTGGTGAGAGCGCTAATAAAAAAGTTGCTGATGTAGGCGATCAAATTCTACAAAAATTAGGCGCAACTGTAATGGATTTGCCTAAGAAAGTTTCTTCAGAAGGTTTAGCTAGTGTAGAAGAGCAGATAGTTAATCTTACGATAAGCGTATTTACTGATTTAGGAAAAGATTTTAATGCAGTAGAAGCTTTATGGGATAAATTTAAGCGTACTGAAGATAGAGAGTCTCAGCTACGCTTAATTTATGATAATGCTAAATTTTGGCTTCATGGAGGTGGACAACAAAGGAGTTTTCGTTTAACTAATGAGCGAAATCGTCTTTTAGTTGGGCTACCTGAGCGAGCAGACCCTACAAATCTGCAAGAACTTAAACGCTTATTAATCAATAAAATTCCTTTACCAGGCGATCCTACACCATCAGTTTTTTCTTTACCCGATACATCAGAAATAGTTTTCTATAATGAAATAGGAGGAGTACCTATAAATTTTGGTGATGAAATATTAAATATGAAACTTCATTACCAAAACCTATGTTTAGTTGAAGAACTACATATAAACCGCTACGAAACTAAGTTTAAGGATATTGTAGTACTTGACGATCAAGGCCGTAGAATGCTAGAAGAAGCACACGAATGTTTTTTAGTAGGTGTAATGCTAGACTGTATTCAAGCTGTTAGCGATGGCAAAAGAATTGTTTATCAATATACAGAACAAATAGGACTTAATGAACAGCGTAGAATGCTAGGAGTTGAAACTAAAGCTTTACTTGAACTCCAGCGTGATCAACGGGTTAGAGAGTCACTACTTTATCAAGCTCGTGGGCGTAGAGAGTGGGTTAAACAAAGTTTACAACACCTACTTCAATATTATGCCTTGCTTTCCTGGTATTATCGTAATATATATCCAGAACAAGAAATTATTGGGCCAGATGGCGCTTCTTACTGTGAACAATCTACAATGTGTCGTACAATTGTTAGGGAACTCTCTTTAACAGAGCGTTTTATCAGTCAAAGTATGAACCTACGTACTTTTCAGCAACAGGCGCGCCAACAATTAGAACAATTAGAATATTTTACAAAAAAACTACCTGATGGAAAACGTGCTATGTTTTTTGATCATGTAAATGCTTAATAAATAGCCGTTATTTCATAAAACATTATTTGCGAAAGTACTCATCTAGGTAGTAATGGATTTATGTGTCTACTATTAGTTAATAAATCTGTGTGTATGTAACTTTTTAATAGGTGTAATTTGTCACTTACCCAAGGCTCAAGCCGTGGGCATGTTGGTGCGAACCGATAGGCACGAGTGACCATGATTAAGTTCTTAGAGAACTACGTTATTGGGAGAGTTGAAGAACACACCTTAGAATGCTAGCCAGTTCTAAGCTCTGT
>JACQZQ010000063.1 GCA_016213785.1 Acidobacteriota bacterium | reverse complement strand
TATCGGAGGGGTTACACCCGTTCCCATCTCGAACACGGAAGTTAAGTCCTCTGGAGCCGATTATACTGCCTCCGCAAGGAGGTGGGAAACTAGGTAGTCGCCGGATTTTCCATTTTAAATACTTCTTTATATCTTCCTTTTCCAAATAATCCCTCATAATCTTTTTAACATATTTTTTAATTAATCTAAAATTATTTTGGTTGTATATAAAGGTTTATATAAGTACTTTATCTTCAATAACAAAATATTTATAGTGTAATGTAGGAGGCACTTGTAGGAGGCACTTTTTTAACTTTTTTTATTAGTTAATAAAGATTCGACTATTTTAGTGTTCTCATTTATTAAAATATGTACACCAGGAAAATATTTTTTAATTTCAGCTAATAAATCATTAGCAATAGAGACACTTTCATCTAGCATTTGATTAGACTTAGTGTTACTTAATCGTTTTCGAATCCAATCAGGGATTTTTGTTCCAGGAACTTCATGGTGTAAAAATTCTGCATGTCTAATATCTCTAAGAGGCATCAAGCCTACTAGAATAGGGATGTTAAGATTAGAAGTTTTATCAGCAAAACGTTTAAGTAGTTCTAAGTCAAATACTGGTTGGGTTTGAGCAAAATCTACGCCGCTATCAATTTTTTCTTTTAATTTGTCTATTTCTATATCTAAGTTTGGGGCAGCAGGGTTTACTGAGCCTCCAATACGAAAGTTTGCAGGGATAGAAATATCTGTTCCTGCTAGAGTTACGCCCTGGTTAAGTCCATGTAGAATTCTTACTAGCCCTGCTGAGTTAACATCAAAAACAGAAGTAGCTGAAGGAAGTTCACCAACGCTAGAAGGATCGCCTGTTAAGGCTAGGATCCAGTGAATTCCTAAAGCGGCAGCTCCCATTAATTCAGACTGGATTGCAAGTAAATTACGGTCTCGACAAGTAAAATGTAGGACTACTTCTATTCCTGTTTCCATTTGAACTAGATGTGCAAAGGCAATAGAAGACATTCTTACTCTAGCCTTTGGATTATCAGTAATTTGTATTGCATCAACTCCTAAGTTTATTAAGTTTTGTACTTGTTCGATATGAGGGCGATAGTTAAGCCCTAGGGGTGCATCAATTTCTGCTGTTGTTACAAACGTAGACCCTAATTTTTCTTGTAAGACATTTCGCATTTTTACTTGAGGTTTAGAAATGTCTAGCTGTTCTTGGACAGACACTTGGACAATACTATGATGTGGTTTTTGCCCATTAACTACTTTCGCCATTGCTTGAATATGTTCTGGAGTGGTTCCACAACATCCACCGATAATATTAGCCCCTGCTTCAACAAAAAGTTTTGCATATTCTTGTAGATAATCAGGAGAAGTTAGATAGATTTGACGACCACTAATTAATTGAGGTTGACCTGCATTAGGTTGAACTGAAATACGTAAATTGGTAAGTCTAAGAAAATCTGCTATTAAGTTATACATATGATGTGGGCCAATGGCACAGTTTAGGCCTACTACATCGGCATCAGCAGCAGCTAGTGCTTCTAGAGCACGGCGAGGTTCATCACCAAATTTAGATAATCCATCTTCTAGAAATGTCATTTGTGCAATAATTGGGCGTGAGTCTAGAGTACGAGCGGCTCGGACAGCTTCTAAGGCTTCTAGTAAGCTTGGATGGCTTTCAATAATAAGGACATCTACGCCAGCTTCATAAAGGATTTTAATTTGTTCTTGGTAAATTGCTCCTAGTTCTGCTAGAGTAATATTCCCATAAGGTTTAACCAAAGCTCCTAATGGCCCGACAGAGCCAGCAATAAAAATATTTCGGCGACCACTTCTTTTAATAGCTTCTTTAACAAGTTTTACACCAGCAAAATTGATGTTTTCTAGTTCGTCTGCCAGGCCAAAACGTGCTAGTTGAAGGCGGTTAGCTCGAAATGTGTTAGTTTCAATAATTCTTGCACCTGCTTCAATATATTCTAAATGCAGCTTAATTACGTTTTCAGGGTTAGATAGGTTTTGCTCCATAGAACTAGCAGGACTCAAACCCTGCTCAAGCCAAATCGTAGATTTTGCACCATCAGCTAAAAGCACTTCTTTATCTAAAGCAGAAAGAAAATCTAAGGTTTGTCTAGCCATTATGCCTCATTTCTATAACTATTGAATCTTCAATGAGTTGACATTTTATTGATCTTATTTAGTTAGTGCAATGTTTAATGGCATCTAAAGTTTTAACCAAATTTGTATGCTTTAGAAAATAAAATGCGTCATTAGGCTAGTAGACTTAAGTTTATTTAAGTTAGGAGCAGGTTAAGAAATTATGCAAAACCCTTCATCTGATAATCATTTTGTTGATTTAAATACTTCTACAGAAAAAGATTGTGATTTAGTAATGGAAGGAGGGATTGCTAGTGGAATAGTTTATCCTTCAGCCATTTTAGAGCTTAGTAAAACTTATAGATTTTTTTCAATAGCAGGGACTTCAGCAGGGGCAATAGCTGCAACTGCAACGGCTGTGGCTGAATTTGGACGACAACAAAAATTAGGATCTAATCTAGAAAAAAACATAGATGAAAAAAAAGTAGGGTTTAATGGGCTTAAAGAACTTAATGATGAGATTTGTAAAGAAGGTTTTTTAATTAATTTATTCCAAGCTTCTGAAAATACTAAACCGCTAATGGATTTAGCTAAAAAGACAATATTAAAAGTGGAAAATAAAATATCAAAAAATAAATCCAGCGGTATTCTAGAAAATGTAAAAACCTATTTTATAAACAAAAGCTTACTAATATTATTTTTAATAGCCATAGCCTTTGGGCTTTTTGGCGCTATAGTTGATCGCTATTTTTTTGCAGGGATAGGCAATTGGCTTTACTTAATTCTTATAGCTATGGTAATTACTACATTAATATTAATTAATCAATTAGCTAGTTTAAAAGTAATAGCGGATATATTTATTAATCACCTACCAAATGAAAAATATGGTATGTGTACAGGTCATAGTAAAAAGCATAAAGAAGATCAACAGCCCCCTTTAACTGATTGGTTTTATCAAAGGTTACAAAAAATGTCTGGAAAGCCAGAGAATGTTCCCTTAACTTTTTGTGATTTGAAAAAGCATAAGATAATTTTAAGAATGATGACTACTAACTTAAGCCAAAACCAACCATTTAAGCTTCCTTTTGAAAGAGAAGAGTTTATTTTTAAGGAAAGAGAAATGAAAGAGTTTTTTAATGAGGATGTTGTTAAGTATCTTAAAAATGGGGGAACTACAACTAAAAACTTTAATCTTCCTGAAGGTTATTTCTTTATGCCCAGTGAATATATGCCTGTAATAGTGGCAATGCGTTTATCACTTAGTTTTCCTATACTACTTTGTGCTATCCCGCTTTATACAATAAGCATGAAAGCCATTTCTCTAGCAAAAGAAGTTGAAACAGATAAGAGTAAGAAGTTTAATTTAGAGGAAAAGGATCTACAAAAGAACTGGTTTAGTGATGGTGGGGTTTGTCGTAATTTTCCTATACATTTTTTTGATGATTGGCTACCAACAAGGCCAACTTTTGGAATAAATCTTACTTCAATGCCTGATGATTATAAAAAAGCTATTGATGAAGATAATAAAATGGAAGAAGATAATTTTGTTAGTACTAAAACTATGAGAGATGATTTAGAAACTTCTAGTAGCATTCTTAGTGCTATATCAAGGGTAAAACCAAATGATGAAATGGCTGTAGAATTTACAGATATTAAAGATCTTATAGGTTTTTTTGAAGCAATGATTTCTACGCTAAATTATAGTGATAATATGCAATCTATACTTCCAGGATATAGAGAAAGAATTGCTTATATTAGGCTTAATAGTTCTGAGGGTGGGCTTAATTTAATGATGCCTAAAAAGACAATAACAAAAATGAAAGAAAAAGGAAAAGAAGCAGGAACAAAATTACTTACATTTGAGCTTGAGCATCATCAATGGGTAAGATTCTTAACTCTGGCAGGCCAACTAGAAGAGCATTTAGCAAATAAAGAAGATATACTTAAATGCTATAAAGAGTTGTTAGATAAAGTAAATAAAGATTTTCCTTACTATAATGATAAAGATAAGGATTGGGCAAGAGGAATTTTAGAAAAATTACAAATTTGTAGCAAGATTTTTGCTGGTGAAAAGTTAAGTAATAAAGAGAAAAACTATATCGACAACATCCAAAAACAATCAGCAAGTAGCAATTTACCAAAACCAAAGCCATTGTTAATAATGTCTCCCGATTTTGGAACATATGATGATAAAAACTACTAGAAGTTAGACTTAAAGGATGCTAAGTTCTTTAATTAAAGAACTTAGCATCGTCAGTGTCAGAAAAATTTTGAGATTCCAATTGCTCAAGAGTTTTTGAAAGCTCATTAACCCATTTACCATAGTGATATTGAACAACTCGCCAATGCCTTTCAACCTCAAGAAAATAGGCTGTAAATACTTTGCAAGGGTTTATCTCTTTTTGAAAAATAGAGCAGCTAATTTCTAAATCTGAGGGAGCTTTTGTAGACGGAGCTATCATAGTTATCCGAAAAGGCACTTGATTATATATATACTTACTAGCAGTATGATCGCTATGACTATTCATACGACCTATTAAAACTAGCTTAATTAGCTTTTCTAGTATTAATTCTTTAGGTTCTTTATTTTCTATCATTTTATACCTCTTAACAAGTAGTTTTCATTTAGAGCTAAATGTATTTTTCTAGACTTAGTGATTTAGTGATTAGAGTTTTTATTAATGTAAGAGCACAAATAATTCTTCCTCTTTAAGTTTTAGTTTAAATCTAGCCCATTGTAGTTTTTCTTTAACTGGAGTAAAGGATATCCATTTTCTTAACATTTGAAACAAAATAAATGAGTTAGTCTCTTTTTTCTCTAGCCTTATGATTTCACTTTCAATAGAAGCTATTTCTTCTCTTACTATGGTTGGGGAGGTGGTTTGTTGTTGTTGATGTGGTTTAGTTTTAACTTCTGACACTTAGAACACTCCTTTTGCAAAAAATCGCCTTTAATTTTCCTTACTTAAAACATGATTTTGTTAAGGCTATTAATTGGGTAGTAGTCCAGTTAAAACAGGAATACTGTTTGTGTGAGAAAGTAATAGGTTGTTGACTTTGTGTGGTATAAGCACAAGCGAAAAAGATATATTAGTTTGGTTAACAGTTTTTATAAGATTAACAACTTATTTACTTTAAGTTGCCTATTCATTATTTATTAAGTTGAGGCAACCAACATATCCTATATCCTATTAGATGTTAGTTTATGGTTTTAAGCACTTAGGTTTTCCGCTTATATCGCAGAAAGGTAGTCCCCTTTTTTTAGGAGTATGCTATGCTTTTGAGGCTCTCTTACTAATCCTATAAACTCTACTTATTAATCTTGTAGGTAAGTAAAAAATGTTTTATGGCATGTTTGAGTACAAATAGTTGTAGAGTGTTTATGGTGGCAACATTTTTTTTATACATTAGGGCGCTAAATTTATTGAGATAAGAAATTCACTTTTCTCAATAGTTTATGTTGAAAAATTGAACGGCATTTTATTTTCTTAGTATTTAATGTGTTATTTTTTATAGTTTTTCAACTTCTAGCATAAAGCTTTAAAATAAATCCAAGATGACAAGGAATATATGCGAATATTGCTCTACAACCCTGACAATGGCGTAACACGTAATTTTATGCCTCACCTTTGGATGTTTCTTCTACAAAGCCTAACACCTCCTGAACATGAGGTTATACTAGTTGATGGTAATACTCATGCAATGAATGAAGAAGAGTTAGTAAATTTTGTTCGAGAACAAAAAATAGGTCTTGTTGGAATTGGTGCAATGACTAGAATGATTGCTAAAGCCTACCGTATGGCGGATGCTTTACGTGCTGCTGGCATTCTTGTAGTGATGGGAGGGCCTCATGTTACAGAGGTTCCAGATGAAGCTCTTGGTCGAAACGGAGGCCCGCGTCATGCTGATGCAGTAGCTCTTGGAGAGGCAGACGAAACTTGGCCTATTATTGTTGAGGATGCTGCACAAGGACAACTTAAAGATATATATGAACCCAAAGCAGACTTAAGTGGCAAAGCTAGAAAGCCAAGTTTGCAAACTTACCCAATTATTCCTTGGGAAAAACTTAATCTTACTCAGTTTAATCTTATCCCTAAATTCTTTCACCCATTATTAAAAGGCTTAGGAGAAGGTTGGGGAAGCTTTCATGTTGTTCCTATGGAAACAGGAAGAGGTTGTCCTTATGGATGTGAGTTTTGCACTGTAACAGGCTTTTTTGGTGATTCTATCCGTTTTCGTACAAACGAAAGTGTTATTGAAGAACTTTTATCGCTTAAAGCCCGTGCTAGAAAAGAAAAAGGGCAGATAGCCGTATTTTTTATTGATGATAACCTTGCTATTAATATCAAACGTACAAAGTCTTTGTTAAGAGATATAATTAAAGCTGAGGCGCAGTTGCCTTGGGTAGCACAAATTAGTGCTAATTTGTTACGAGATGAAGAGTTAGTCGATCTTATTGCAGAATCTGGTGGTAAGTGGATTTTTATTGGTATGGAATCAATTGATCCAATTAATATGAAAGATGTAAATAAAGGGTTTAGTAAACCTTCTGAGTATGGTTCAGTACTTGCGCGATTAGCTCAACGTAATATTTATGCAATCACATCATTTATTTTTGGAATGGACAACGATACATTAGGCGTAGCAGAACGTACTCTAGAAGAAATTAGTAGTTGGCCTCCAGGATTACCTGTTTTTGGACAATTGACCCCTTTTCCTGCTACTCCTCTTTATGAGAGATTAGAAAAAGCAGGGCGATTGGCAAGGCCAAAACACTGGATGGATTTCGCTCCTTTTGAAATGGCACATGCCCCACTAAAAATGACTGTTGCCGAAGCTGGACAAGAAGTAAGATATGCTTGGTCAAACTCTTACAGCCCAGAACGTAATGCGTTTGCAATAGATTCAATAAGTGATAAACCCATTCAGTACCGTATTAGCCATCTTATTGCTCGGTTTTTCTTTCGAGGTATTTATTTCCCACAAATGACCAAGCAAGCTTGGCTAGATTTATTCTTTCAAAACCGACGTGTGATTTATAGTCTTGCAAAAGAAGGGGTTAAAACCTGGCAAAAGACTAAAAAGAAAAAATCATAAGCAGTAAACAATAGGTTCTAGATTATTGTTTTATCCTAGTTTTTCAATTTTTTGCTTTGACATTTAATAATAACCTTATGGTTTATCTTAAGGTTATTGTGCTTTATGCTCCTAGTTTAAGTTAAATACTATAATAATTATCTTCTTATTTTCTTACCTTCTTATTTTCTATAATTATTTTTATTGCAAATAACTTAGTAGTTATAATATACTATTTTAGTAAATTAATTATATATTCATATAGTTATATTGTCAGATAGGAGTAATGTTTATGACTAAACCTACTAATAAGTCAAATATGTCACTAGAGGCATTAGAATTAGTAGCAGAACGCTTTAAAGCTTTGTCTGAACCAATAAGACTACGTATCTTGCAAGAACTGCACGAAGGAGAAATGAGCGTATCAGAAATTACACAAAAAATAGAATCTAGTCAGCCTAATGTCAGCAAGCACCTAAAACTATTACAAGATGCTGGTTTACTAGCTCGACGACAGGAAGCTAATACGGTTTATTATTCTATTTCTGATAAAGTTATTTTTGATATTTGTGAGATTGTTTGCAACTCTTTAAGAGAAAAATTTTCTGCCAAAGCTGATGCTCTTGGTTTTAAATTAAAGTAACTTCCCTTTATTAATTGAGCCGTAAAATCCTTTACTCTCTAATTAATACATATGCCTTATTTGATTTTGCCCAAGTAATGTAACCAACATAAAACATCCATTCCTTTAATTAACTTAAACACAAAGAAAAATCCCTAATTAAAGCATAAAAGTAGTTGACAATATTCTTAAATGCCTTTATAGTCATATAAGAATATAATCATTGAGCGTTATTTGAAATAAATAGATATGTTAAATAAAAAGCTTAATTGTGAAGTAAACGAACTTTATAAATCGTTAACAAACAAAGAGGGGGGCATAGTAATTGATGTAAGAGAGTACCCAGAGTATGCGGCAGGAAGAATTCCCCAATCAGTACTTATTTCTGTTGCAGACTTAGAAAAGAGAGTTAATCAACTAGATAGATCTTTACCAATATATGTTATTTGCCGAAGTGGACGACGTTCAAGTGAAGCACAAGAGAGGTTATTGGCTTTAGGCTTTTTGGATGTTCGTAATGTTGTTGGTGGAATGTTAGCATGGCAAAAGGCAGGCTTTCCCATTGAGCGGGAGCAAAAAGCCCCTTGGACATTAGAGAGACAGGTAAGGTTTGTTGCTGGTTTATTAGTATTAATAGGAGTTCTATTAAGCGTTTTTATTGCACAGTCTTTTATTTGGCTCTCAGCCTTTGTAGGGGCAGGTTTAATATTTGCTGCCGTAACAGATAGTTGTGCTATGGCAATGTTTCTAACCCATATGCCTTGGAACAAGGCGCACCAAACAACTTGCTCTTTTGAAGATAAAACTCAAAGAGGCTAATTATGAGTGTCCAGCTATTAGTAGGATTGATACTAAGTGCAGCGATTGGTTTTTCTCTAGGATTAATAGGTGGTGGAGGCTCAACCATTACTGTACCAATATTAGTTTATGTGATGGGAGTAGAGGCGCATCAAGCTATTGGAATGTCTTTAGCTATAGTAGCTGTAACTAGTTTGATTGGGGCTGTACTTCATTATCAAAAAGGTTCTGTAAATCTAACTACTGGAACACTTTTTGGTCTAATAGGAATGGTTGGTGCTTATCTTGGTTCAAATCTAACCTATTTATTTTTACCAGAAACTTTACTTTTTATATTTGCTTTTTTGATGATTGCTATTGCTTTAGTTATGTTACTAAAAAGTAGTGACCAAATGGATAAAAGTGTTAAGGAAACCAATATTGGTAAAGCTATCATTGCAAGTCTAATAGTTGGACTACTTACAGGCTTTCTTGGTGTTGGAGGCGGTTTTTTAATAGTTCCAGCACTAGTTTTATTTGGTGGCCTAGCGATGAAAGACGCAATAGGCACATCTTTATTAGTAATTGCTATAAACTGTGTGGCTGGACTAATTGGACATCTTCATCATAGTTATTTCGACCTACGTTTAACTTTACTGATAACCATAATTGCTGTTTTTGGGACACTTTTAGGCACAAAACTTTCTTATCAAATTTCCCCTACTAAATTAAAAACAGGGTTTGCTGCTTTTGTCTTGGTAGTAGGAATATTTTTAATCGTCAAAAACTATCATTTTATTTTTTAGGAGGTTTTATGTATTTCAAACAATTTTACTTAGGATGTTTAGCACATGCTTCATATTTAATCGGTTCTGAAGGAGAAGCCGCCGTTGTCGATCCACAACGCGATGTAGAACAATATGTGGAAGAAGCCGAAAAACAAAACCTTAAGATTAAATATATAATCGAAACCCACTTACATGCGGATTTTGTTAGTGGGCATTGTGAATTAGCTGCACGAACTGGAGCAGAAATTGTTTTTGGAGCAAAGGCTAATGCAACTTTTCCACATTTAGCAATGAAAGATGGTGATGAACTCAAGCTAGGAAAATTAGCCTTAAAAGTGTTAGAAACGCCTGGACATACGCCTGAAAGCATCTCTATTACTGTTACTGATACAAATATTTCTAATGAACCTCAAAAAGTATTAACAGGAGATACTTTGTTTATTGGTGACGTAGGGCGACCAGATCTTGTTGGCTCAAAAGGCTATACAGCACAAGTAATGGCTGGAATGCTTTATAACAGCTTACATGAGAAGCTTCTAAAACTTCCTGATACAGTAGAAGTATATCCAGCACATGGAGCAGGATCACTTTGTGGACGTAGTATGTCAAAAGAAACTTCTTCTACTATTGGAGAACAAAAGAAATTTAATTATGCATTAAAAGTGATGGATAAAGATGAGTTTGTCAAAATGATGACTGTTGATTTACCTGAAGTGCCAGCTTATTTCCCTAAAGATGCTGAAATTAATCGCAGTGGTGCAAAAGCACTTCAAGAATTACCTAAACTCTTAGCAATGACACTAGAAGAGGTAAACAAGCTTTCTCAACAAGGCCATTTAATTTTGGATGTGCGTCCAGCATCAGCATTTGGAGCAGGTAATATTCCTGGTTCAATTAATATTGGTTTAAGTGGACAATTTGCTTCCTGGGCAGGAACAATTATTTCTCTAAACACTCCTATCATATTAGTTGCAGAAAATTTAGAGAAAATAAATGAAGCTGTTACTAGACTAGCACGAGTTGGAATAGAAAATGTTAAAGGTTATTTAGATGGCGAAATATTTGCTTGGGATAAAGCTAATTTAGATGTTAATCAAGTTATGCAAATAACTGTAAGTGATTTACATAGTCAGTTAGAAGAAAAAGCTAACTTACAACTTGTAGATGTTCGCCGTCCAGCAGAGTACCAAACAGGACACGCTCCTAGTGCTATTAATATCCAATTAGCATACTTAGAAAAAGAACTCTCAAAGCTTGATGCTGAGCGTCCAACAGCAATAATTTGTGCCAGTGGCTATCGTTCTGGTATTGCAGCTAGTTTGCTAGCTCGTAATGGGTTTAAGCAGCTTTACAATGTTGTAGGTGGAACTACTGCTTGGATTAATGCTAATTATCCTACCCAACAACAAGCAGCAGCTTGTACTAAGTAATGATTTATCAAATAACTCGTGATGGAAAAAAGATTAGTAATAATTTTTTAGTAGTTGCTGGTATTCAAATTGATTGGGATAAAATTAAGGGTCTAAAAGAAAGCTTAGGCAAAGATGGATATGCGCAACCCAAACAGGAAATACTTCGTAAGTTGAATAGTATTTGTTAGCAGTACAGCAGTAATTTTCATAGTTAATGCAAGTTACTTCAGCATTTATACTTTTATTAGTATATTGCACTGGTAATCCTACTATTCTATGAGCAAGTTGTTTAATTTCTTTTTCTTCAACTTTAAGGTATGATAATCCTAAATTACTCTGAATAGGCTGTGCAAACTAGTAACTAGAATTTGTGCTACCAAATAAGGCCGCAAGTTATTAGAAAAAACTTTTTGCGCTTGGCCTAAACTAATTATGGATTCAAGTTTATCAATAAAAGTAATGTTTCTGGTAATAAGATAGGGTTACGCATTTGAGCAATCTTGAGCGTTGCGCATCCTACGACTACATTTGGCGTGAGCCAAATTAGTCGGTAGACAAGCAACGCAAGCGCGAATGCGCTTAAAGAAGATAGACTAAGTATTAGGTTGTGGAGGAGGAGAATCTTGATCTTGAATGTATTGAATAAGTTTCTCAAGAGGAGCGCGACCACCAACAGAGACAACAGCATAAGCGTTATTCCAAAAGTAGGGTTTCCAAAAATAAGGACGCAAGTGTTCAGAAAACTCCTGACGAACGCGACGAGCAGAAACAGTCTTCAAATTCCCAATCATACGAGATAGATCCATAGAAGGATGAGCTTCTATGAGCAAATGAACGTGGTCTGCTTCACCACCAAACTCAAGTAAACGACAACGCCATTTTCTTAGTACATCATCAAAAATGGTTTTAAGACGAGAAAGCATCTGAGAAGTAATGCATTTATGGCGATATTTAACTGTGAATACAATATGATAAAAAAGTTTATAAGCTGAGTGAGAAGAGATATTTAATTGTTGTGTATCCATAATGATTTAATATATAATATAAAATATGAGCAAAAACAAGAAAACTTCATCAATGCCAAAAAATATACGTACAGATAAGTGGAAGTTGTCTCCAACTCAACTACAGTTAACTTACTTACAAGAGACAGTAGAAATTTATAGAGCATTGGTAAGAGCATTGATAGGGGTAATCTACGTTCATTGGAAAAAAATACAACTTTCTACTAGTGCTTGTGGTACGGTGGAAAAACTAATACATCGTACTAATAAAAATCCAAACCCTAAGTACAGTTACTTTGAAGAAAAGTTTTATAAGCTCCCTTCATACCTCAGACGAGCAGCAATAGAAGTAGCAATTGGTCAAGTTAGTTCTTTTATTACTCGTTATGATAAGTGGCAGTGTGGTATTAGAAAACGTCGTGACGAACAACCACCAAAGTTAACAGCAAAAGTTAATGTGTATCCAACACTCTACTTAGGACAGTGCATTCAATATTTAGATAACTACCAAATAGCTAATATCAAAATATTTAATGGCAGTGATTGGGTTTGGACTCAAGTAAAGATAGAAGGCAAGAGAAAACGTCACTTAGTAGAAAGTAATAAACAATTATCTCCAAACCTTATTCTTAAAGGGAAAAAAGTTCATCTCTCAGTACCATTTCGTATAAATCCAATCAATTTGGATAATAAAAAACAAGTAGTGGCTAGTGTAGACTTAGGAATAAACACTGCTGCAACTTGTTCAGTAGTCTCTCTAATTGGCACTGTGACTGCTAGGTTGTTCTTAAAGCTAGCAGCCGACATAGACCAAAGAGATAGACGACTTAAACTCATTAGTAAAAAAGCAAGTCTAACAATGGGACAGGGTGGAAAACTCCAGAAAGGTTTCTGCCAATCTTTATATCGTAAAGCGAGAAATATAAATCAGCAAATTGCTCAAAGGGTTTCTACTCAAATTGTAAAATTCGCTCTAGAAAACAATGTTTCAACAATAGTCCTTGAACACCTTCAAGGATTTAGGCCAAGAGGTGGCAAAAAAGCTTCTACTTTAAGGCAGCGTTTCCACTCTTGGTTGCACCGTAGAATTGTTGAATTAGTTAAAGAAAAGTTCTTAGAAATTGGTGGTCGTGTTGAATTTGTAAATCCTGCTAACACTTCTAAATACGCTTTTGATGGTAGTGGTCTAGTTAAACGTGATAAGTCAAATTACTCGTTAGCTAAGTTTCCTAATTGCAAACTTTACAATTCTGACCTTAGTGCTAGTTACAATATTGCTGCTAAATTTCTTACTTCTAAGTTTAAACTCCTTGGTGGAAACAGCCAGGAGGCGCATGTAGGCAGAAGTTCCCGCAGCGTACCGAGGATGCCGGTCACTCTCTCATCTCTGTGGCACTTTGCACAGGTTGCGGACAGTGAAGCCCCGACTACAGCTTGAGCGCAGCGAAAGCTTAGTCGTCGGTGCATTCACTTGTGGGAGTACCTATTTTTAATTTAACTGTCTAGAACAACTGATTTTTCAATTCATATTTCATCTAAAAAAACTATATTAGGTTGGGAAATGCTATGCCACTATTAATAAAAATAACAGGAGTTATAGCCTTTTTAGCTATATTAATTAATATTCCTGTTTCTAGACTTAAATTTGATAAGCCTTCTAGGGGCTGGCCTGGGGGGTTTAATACTGCTATTCTTGCTATGGAATTTGTTGAAAATAAAGAGGGTTTAGAAATTATTTTTGGTAAAGAACCTTCAAAAAATCGCCAAAGTATAAAAGATAGTTTAAGTTATGATACTGTATTTATTATTTTATATTGGGCATTATTTTTATGTATGAGTATTTTACTTGCCCAACGAAACCTACCTGGCACTTTAGTTATAGCTATTTTAGCTTGGCTTTTAGGGACAATAGCAGCGGGCAGCGATTTTGTAGAGAATTATTATATTAAACAGCTTATTAACCAACCTCTTTCAAATCAAGATTTTAGCCCAGATAGCTTAAAAATAGTGTTTCAACAATTGCGTTGGGCTACTTTAATTAAATGGGGAACAAGTTTTGTCTCACTAATATTACTATCAACAATTTTTTTACCTACACCTTATAAACTTTCTTGGATTCTAGTTATCTTTTCTTTATTTTTTCTAATAGGTTTTCTAGGTTTAATTGGGTTAGTATGGTTTAGGTTAATCGAACTATCCTTTGCACTTATGGGATTAGGTTTAGTCACACTTGCTATTAGTTTTACTTTTTTTTCTGAGAGTTTTATAAAGCAATTAAATTGGAAATAGTTGATGGTTTTGTCTAACTATTAACTAGAGATAATCAACAATTGACCTGAAAAAGATTTATAGGTAAATTACGGCTTAGCCCCTTTATCATAAATCAATATTAGGAGACGCTTTTATAATGCCTACAGAAAAACAAAATGCGTTAATCTTACCTGAAAATGTACAAATCTCTATTACTGATCGAGGTATTGAAATAGTTAATGATGGAGATATTATTATTAGGGCAAAATTTCCTAATGCAAGCATACGTTCTTTAAATGGGGATGTGCATATTTTCTCTAGTGGTGAAAAGCAGACATTCGCTAATATTGAAGCCCCAAAAGGATTAGTAAAAATTTTAGGTGAAGACTTTGAAATAGCAGAAATTCGGGCTAAAGAAGTGTTTGCTGATGTGCGTTTTCTACAAACTAAATCGATACGCTTAGATGGAGAGATAACATTTAACAGAGGAAAATTGCAAGTTAATGCTATTTCTGCTTATTCCTTACACTTTTCAGGTACAGATTTTAACGGTCAACATGTAGGCGTGCAAGAAGACGCTCATTTTTCAGGTGATAACGCCCAAGTCCAAGTAGTAACAGGAACACATGTTGATTTTCAGCTAAGAGGATTAGTAAAAGTAGGTAAGCTTACAGCACATGCAGAAGCTTATTTATCTGCAAAACAGGTAGATATTGACTATCTCTCTGCAAAAAACTTACGTGTAACACCTCAAACACAAGGAGTTATAGTTTGTCTAGATGGTACTGCCCCGTCTGAACCTAATAGTATTGTAGGGATGTTGTCTCCTATAACTTTCCTAGAAAAAATACCTGCACTTACTGGACTAATTCGTGAATTTCAAAGTAGTCCTCAAGAAGAAAAATTATTATCAAGTGCTAATGTTGTTGGCAATATTAGTATAGCTAGTATTAATGGGGATAACCCTAATGTTATTGAGGTAAAGAGTAGTGTAAGTGAAATGAAATCTAATGTTACTGAAATTAAAACTAGTGAAGCAGCAGTAGAAATTCAAGAACAAGCAAAGAGTGCTATGTTAGAAAAACCACCTGAATTTTACCGTACTTCTGCGGAAATCCCCATTCCTTA
Source organism: Acidobacteriota bacterium (assembly GCA_016213785.1). Lineage (GTDB taxonomy): Bacteria > Acidobacteriota > Blastocatellia > Chloracidobacteriales > JADJPF01 > JADJPF01. The sequence continues at coordinate 50,133 of JACQZQ010000063.1, read as the reverse complement.
TAAAGAATTAGCTGCAAAACAAAATATAAAACAAGTCCTAGAAAATAAAGTTGTAGAAACAGAAGAAGATAAAACAATAGGAATTGCTACACCAGCTTTTGAGCCAGATCTTTCACCTTCTGGGCCAATTTTTGAACCAGACCTTGCTTCATCAACACCATTATTTGAGTTGCCAAGTATAACAAGTTTAATAGAGCCAGTTTTTGAGCCTAATAAAGATGAACCCTTAACATTTGACCCTGAAACAAACTCTGAAACAAACTCTGAAACAAAACAGGGAGTAGACGAACAAGTAAAACAAAAAACAAAAGAAGAGGACACTAACCTGATATTTGACAATAATTTACCTCCATTAGAATTGCCTCCACTAGAAGAAGATCCTATTACAGGAAATACTGGCCCCTTAAATCTTACTAATAGCGGCCCTATAGATTTAGGATTAGATATAGATAAATCTAAATAGCTTATAGCAAACTAAAAACTTTTGGCAAGAAACATATTTACTACTCAGTAAACTAAAAAAGCATAGATTCTTAATTTTTAAGCCCCAAGGGAGCGAAATATTTGTAGCCCAGTGCCTAAGCGCTCGGGTTTTCAGTTAGTTAGCTCTTCAAGCCCCAGCGGGGCGACATAATAAACATTCTATTCTATTTTTTTATTCTTTCGCCGCTTTGCGGCTTTTTCTTCTAATTCATTACATTCCAAAGGTTTACACCCTTGGCTACAATTATTTCGCCCCGCTGGGGCTTGGGAGATAAGAATTTAGTCTTACTTACTTTACGTTGTATTTACTATTTACAAGCTGGGTCAAAAACAGGTAAAGAACAAATTTTTATTTCAATAATCTGAGAACCAGATTTCTTTAGAATTGTAATGTTTTTGGCTATTACTTTTCCGCTCCTGAGCGGTTAGAACTACTTGCTTGCCAGGCTTTAGAGCCTTCAAAGTGCTTATTCTTCCATTAGCTTTTACCACTTTTGTGGTTGCATCAATTAAAATTGGGAAGTTAAAAATAGTAACACTACTGTTTTGGATATTTAGATTTTGTACTGTTGCCTCACTAATCGAAACTTCATCAAGCGTATTTATTTGACTGTTTCCTGCTTCATAACCATTTCCTTTGTCTTCACAATGTGAATGCACCGACGACTAAGTTTTCGCTATGCTCAAACTGTAGTCGGGGCTTCACTGTCCGCAACTTGTGCAAAGTGCCACAAAGATGAGAGAGTGACCGGCATCCTCGGTACGTAGCGGGAACTTCTGCCCACAAACGCCTCGTGGCTGTTTCCACCAACGAGTTTAAACTTAGAAACAAGAAATTTAGCGGCAATGTTGTAGCAAGCACTAAGATCACAATTGTAAACTTTTCCATTAGAGAACTTAGCTAAGGAGTAGTTATCCTTATTACGTTTGACTTGACCACTACCATCAAAAGCGTACTTAGAAGTGTTAGCGGGACTTACAAACTCTACTTTTCCACCTTTTTCTAAGAACTTTTCTTTGACCAATTCAACAATACGACGATGTAACCAAGAGTGGAAACGCTGTCTTAAAGTAGAGGCTTTTTTGCCACCCCTTGGCCTGAATCCTGCTAAGTGTTCAAAGACGATAGTTGAAACATTGTTTTCTAGAGCAAATTTTACAATTTCAGAAGAAACTTTTTGAGCAATATGCTGATTTATATTTCTTGCTTTACGATAAAGAGACTGGCAGAAACCTTTTCGTAGTTTTCCACCCTGTCCCATTGTTAGACTTGCTTTTTTGCTGATTAATTTAAGTCTCCTGTCCCTTTGGTCTATGTCGGCTGCTAAGTTTAAGAATAACCTAGCAGTCACAGTGCCAATTAGAGAGACTATTGAGCAAGTTGCAGCAGTGTTTATTCCTAAGTCTACACTAGCTACTACTTGTTGCTTGTTGTTGAGTTTAATTGGATTAATACGAAATGGTACTGAGAGATGAACTTTTTTCCCCTTAACAATCAGGCTTGGAGATAATTGTTTATTAGTTTCTACTGTATGTCGTTTTCTCTTGCCTGCTATTTGCACTTGAGTCCAAACCCAATCACTGCCATTAAATACTTTAACATTAGCTATTTGGTAGTTATCTAAATATTTAATGCACTGTCCTAAGTAGAGTACTGGATATACATTAACTTTTGCTGTTAATTTTGGTGGTTGCTCATCCTTATGTCTTCTAATTCCAGCTTGCCATTTATCATAACGGGTAATGAAAGAACTCACTTGACCAATTGCTACTTCTATTGCTGCTCGACGCAGGTATGATGGAAATTTATAAAACTTTTCTTCAAAGTATTTATAACGAGGATTAGGATTTTTGTTAGTACAATGTATAAGACATTCTACTGTAGCGCAAGCACTAGAAGATTGTTGTATTTCTTTCCAATGAACATAAATTACTCCTATTAATGCCCTTACTAATGCTCTATAAATAGCTACCGTTTCTTCTAGGTAACTTAACTGTAGTTGATTTGGAAAGAGCTTCCACTTATCTGTACGTATATTTTCTGGCATTTGTGGAGTTTTCTTGTTTTTGTTCATAATTTGTATTATATATTAAATCACTATGGATATACAACAACTAAATACTTCTTCTCATTCAGCTTATAAACTGTTTTATCATATTGTATTCACAGTTAAGTATCGACATAAATGCATTACTTCTCATATGCTTTCTCGTCTTAAAACCATTTTTGACGATGTATTAAGAAAATGGCGGTGTCGCCTTATAGAGTTTGGTGGTGAGGCTGATCATGTTCATTTATTGGTAGAGGCTCATCCTTCTATGGATTTGTCTCGTATGATTGGTAATTTGAAAACTGTTTCTGCCCGTCGTATTCGTCAGGAATTTTCCGAGTATTTACGTCCTTATTTTTGGAAGCCTTATTTCTGGAATAACGCTTATGCTGTTGTTTCTGTTGGTGGCCGCCCTCCTCTTGAGAAGCTTATTGATTATATTCAAGATCAGGATTCTCCTCCCCCACAACCTAATTTTGATACCTAGTATTTAAGCACTTTCGTGCTTGCGTTGCTTGTCTATCGACTAATTTGGCTTCGCCAAATGTAGTCGTAGGATGCGCAACGCCCAAGATTGCTCAAAAGTTTGTAGAAGAAATAGTTGTATTAAGGTTTATTGCTGATGTTGATAGGTTGTCAAACACTAGTAATAATACAATACCAAAGATTTTTCTAGCAAAAAATAATGAATAGTGTAATACTGACACTAACTAATTAACTAGATTAGGACATAGTATTTAGGAGGTAAATATGTTTGGTATTAAGTTTATGAAAGCAAATCCAACTACTTATGTCTTGCACTATAGCAATGGAAAAATAAAACGTGAAGGGGTGGGACTTTCTTTTTTTTACTATGCACCTTTTTCAACTATTGTTTCTATTCCTATTGCTAGCTCAGACTTGCCTTATGTATTTAATGAGATTACGGCTGATTTTCAATCTGTAACTATTCAGGGACAAATCACTTATAGGATTAGTGATGCTAGGCAGTTATCAAAACTCTTGGATTTTAGTCTTGCACTAAATGGAAAGTATCGTTGTGATGACCCTGAACTGCTTAAACAAAGGTTAATAGGCACTGCTCAAGTTGCTACTAAATCTGTAGTACAACGTTTGGTTTTAAGAGAAGCCTTAGTTAGTTCTACTAGCATTGTTAATGAAGTAATAAATGAATTAAAAAATGCTGATTCTGTAAAAATGCTAGGTGTTGATGTTATTGGTTTTTCAATTCTTTCAATTCGGCCTACACCAGAAATGGCTAGGGCAATGGAAGCAGAGGCTAGAGAAGCTTTTCAGCGTAAAAGCGATGAAGCGATTTATGCTAGGCGTAACGCAGCAGTAGAACAAGAAAGAATGATTAAGGAAAGTGAATTAAATACTGAAATTGCTGTAGAAGAAAAACGTCGCAAAATTCGTGAAACTCAAATGGCTGCTGAAATTGCTATTGAAGAACAACGTGCTTTACTTATTGACCAACGTGTAGAAAATGACCGTAAAGATACTGATAGCCGAGCCTATGCTTTAGAAACTACTCTTGCACCACTTCGCAATATGGATTGGAAGACTTTAATGGCGGTAAGTAGTGGAGCAGGGGATTCAAAATTAATGATCTCTTTAGCTTTTCGTGAACTTGCTGAAAATGCACAAAAAATAGGGGAATTAAATATTACCCCAGATTTACTTAATACATTACTAGATACAAGGTTAGATACAAGAAAGAAGTAATTATGTATGAGAAAATCGTTATTGTGACAAGGAAAACTCGTTTATTAGAGCTAATAGAACGCTTTAATAGTCGTGGGCAAGCAAAATTTTATATTGAACATTCTGGAGGTGATTTTTCAGATTATGTAGAAGAAGACACTGTTTACCAACAATCCCTAGACACTTTAAGACAGTCGCTTGAAATAGGCTTAAAACTGCAAGTTATTGATCGTGAGTTTTTACCTACTTTTTTATTTACGGAAAAGGATTTAATTGTGACACTTGGACAAGATGGTTTAGTGGCTAATACAGCTAAATATGTCACCTCGCAACCTATTATTGCTGTTAACCCTGATCCAGTTAGATTTGATGGGATTTTACTTCCTTTTCAACTGTCACAAAGAGAAAAAATTATTGAAATAGTGTCACAAAATAAAATGAAAATCAGATCTGTGACACTTGCAGAGGTCAGCTTAAATGATGGACAGCGCTTACTTGCTTTTAATGATCTTTTTATTGGTGCACAGACACATATTTCTGCTCGGTATAACATTAAGTATGGTTCAAAAACTGAGGCTCAATCATCTAGTGGGGTTATAGTTTCTACTGGTGCAGGTTCAACAGGGTGGCTTTCTTCAATCTTTAATATGGCCTCAAGTGTTACTACTTTTTTTGGTGGAAGTTGTGGAAAAGAAATTAAGTTAGCTTGGGAAGATCCTCGTCTTATATTTGTTGTTAGAGAACCCTTTATTAGTAAATACTCAAGAGCAAGTCTAATTACAGGGATTTTAGAACCTGGACAAACCTTGGTTTTAGAGTCACTTATGCCTTCTGGAGGAGTGATTTTTAGTGATGGGATTGAAAGGGATTATCTACCTTTTAACTCAGGTTTTATAGCAAAAATTAATGCTTCTAAAAATGCTGCTAAACTAGTTGTAGGATGATTTTTGTAGAATAGATTTAGAGTTGGATATCAAAACACATATGTATATGCAAATGGGAATTTTTCTAAAATATGTATATACATATGTGTTTTAAGCTACACTTAACTAAGCGCATCAACAATTTGTTCTGCTGCACGAGTTAGCATAGCTTCTTCTCTAGCAAAGCAAAAGCGCATATATTTTTCGCCTATTATACCATCAGTAAAGGCTGTACCAGGAACACCAGCCACTTTTGCTTTTTCAATTAGGAAATTATTTAATGTTTCTGAGTCATCAAATCTTTCAGGAATACGCGCCCACATATAAAAAGTAGAGCGTGAATCATAAAGAGTAAAGCCTACTTGAGTTAAAGCTTTAGCTAAAATATCACGCTTAATTTTATAGACATCTCGTAAATTGACATAATAGTTTTCATCTGTCATTAAGACTCTTGATAGTGCGTGTTGGAGTGGGGTTGGGGTACAGACATAAAAAATATTCCCTACATTATGTAGAGGCCCAACAAGTTCTCCGCCACCAAAAACATAGCCTAAGCGCCAACCAGAAACAGCCCAGGATTTAGAAAAAGAGTTACAAGTGATAGTTCTTGATCGCATGTCTGCTAGAGTTGCAATTGAGATATGATCTTGTTCTGAAAGCACAAAATGCTCATAAACTTCATCAGAAATACAAAGAAGGTCAAATTCCTTACAACAATCAGCAATTGCTGTTAACTCTTCTCTAGTAAAGACTTTGCCGGTTGGGTTAGTTGGGCTACAAACTAAAATCGCTTTAAGTGGATAGTCTTTACGATCTTTACCTATACGGCAACGCTTGCGCAGTTGGTTTATGTCTAGGCTTAGGTCTTCTCCAAGTTCTACTACATCGGCTTGGGCATTACAGGTTTCTAGGATTTTTTTATGATAGGGGTAATAGGGTTCAAATAAAATCATTGAGGCATTAGTTAAATAAGTATGTGCAATTGCTACTAATGCACCAGTTGCTCCAGGAGTAATAATAACTTCGTAGGGTTTACGATTTATATCAACTTCAATTTTATTAAAACGCCTTATTTTTTCTGCTACAGCTTTTCTTAGTTCTGGTACGCCTTCAAATAAAGAGTAATGATTTAGTCCATCATTAATCACATCACTAAGCGCGCTAACTAAAGCAGGATGGAGTGCTACTTCAGATTGACCTTGTACTAGATTGCCGCTTGGAGGCACTAGCCTGGTAATCATACGAATATCGGGTTTAGATTTTTTGGTCACAACACCAAACCTCACTAACTAGATTTTTTCTTTTAATTCTCCAGCCATAAATAACTGGGTTATTGTTAGGTGCCCTTAATAGGGCAAAAGTTTGAAAAATAAAGAGTTTAAGGATTTATAGATATTTTCTTAAACCTCTAAAATTTTTATTTACTTATAAAGATTAATTCCTATCAGTAGGATTTTGGCGATTATATCACACAACAATTATTTATGAGGAAAGGCAGTTGCGCTTAAATAGCAATGTTGGTAAAAAAGTCTACTTATAAAAGTAATCAAAAAATTAATAAGGTAAAGGAATATAGAAATGTCTGAAACTAAACAATCTTTTCATAGATACAAATATTTTGATTTTGTTATGGCTAGTTTTGTAACCGTTTTACTTTGTTCAAATTTAATAGGAGCATCTAAAGTCTGCTCAATTGCAGGTTTTACTTTTGGAGCAGGGATATTATTTTTTCCATTAAGCTATATTTTTGGAGATATTTTAACAGAAGTTTATGGTTATAGCCGTTCTCGTAGAGTGGTTTGGGCAGGGTTTACTGCACAGATTTTTGCTTCTTTTATGGCCTACGTTGTACTAGCAATGCCTCCAGCAGAGGGTTGGCCTAATCAAGCTGCTTTAGAAACAGCTTTTGGTTCAACTTATCGAATTGTTTTAGCCTCATTAATTGCTTTTTTTGCTGGTGAATTTACTAACTCATTTATTTTAGCAAAACTAAAAATTATTACTAAAGGGCGCTTTCTTTGGGTTAGAACCGTTGGTTCAACTATTGGTGGGGAAGGCGTAGACTCTTTAATTTTCTACCCTGTAGCTTTTTATGGTTTATGGCAAACAGAACTTGTTATCAAAGTTATGATAACAAATTTTGTATTAAAAGTTTTATGGGAAGTTTTTATGACCCCATTTACTTACTTAATCGTAGGTTTTCTAAAAAGAGCAGAAAATGAAGATTTTTATGATTATAAAACAAACTTTAATCCTTTTACTCTAAAAGAAGGTCAATAAGTATCAATTTAATATAAAAAAAGAATTTTTACGACAGTAAAAAAACGAAAAAAATAATTAAAATAAATAATAAAATAAATGATCAAATAATTGATCTCAGGATCAGTGTGTCTATATCTTTTTTATATACACTAAGTAAACTAATTAAGTTGAATAACATACCTTTTAATATGCTATCTTATTTCCAGTGGCAATAAAAAAATAACCACTTTTTATAAACTAAATTTAATTAAATGGGAGAAAAATATGAAGAAAGTGTCTATTTTAGTATTATTTATGGCTATATGTGTTTCTACTGCGGTAAGTAGTATGAATACAGTTAATGCTTTAGGAAAATGTGAAGTGAAAATTAATTTTGATGGTCTTCAAGCTATTGCTTTTGGCAATTCTACTAGAGTAACAGACGGGATACTAGATGCTCATCACCATACACCACAAATATTGATAAAAAAGATTGAAAAAGGTAAAGAAAAAGTAATTAATAATATATCTGGAAATGAATTATATAAAAAAGTACTAAATGTAGCTGTGCCTAACAGACAACTTGAACCAGTAAGATATTTTTCTCCTGATATGAATAAAGATAAACAAGATTTTCGTTGGTGTTTAGATATAGAAAGTGATCTATTTCAAAAGCAGCTTTACTTAAAAGATAATTTCTTAACCAAAATTCACTTTAATACAGGAACTTTTTATGCTGAGAATATTACAGAAGGGAAGTATCAATTTGTTGCTGGAAGTAAATTACATTCATTTAATCGTCAAATCGGTAGACCTACTCTTAAAATAGAGTTAAGTCAAAAGGAAAATTTAGTTATAAGTGGATTAGGTGAAGAGATAAGATTACCTTATGAGGTAGGGGTAAATTATTCTATTTCTATTAATAATTTACCTCCAAAGGATATGATGAATATTAATCATTTTACTTTCTACTATGACGCAGTTAAAACAACTGTGCCTAGGTTTATGCCTGCACCTGTTCAAAAGGCTACTTTTTCTCCTCTACCAATAGTTTGTGAAGCAGCTATTTTTGGTAAATCAAGCATAAACTAAAATACTGATTCTATTGACAAGGATTAGGTATAAATGAGAGCAAACAATTTGTAATCTCTTTATGTTTTTTTGCTAAATTGCCATAGTAACTTGCAGTAGCAAAGTATTGATCCGCCTCTTTATAGTTTTTAAGCTCTTTATTAGCTACTGCTAGCCCTTGATTTATTTGGCTTAGCTCTAGGTTACTTTTTAGGTCTATAGTTTTTGCTATTTCTAGTGCTTGCTCATATGCTTTGGCTGCTTGAGAATAATCACCTTCAAGCGATTTAGTTTTTCCATAGTAGCCTAAACTAATAAACATAGAGATGTTTCTAGTGGCTCTATCTTCTATTTTACCAATAGCCTCAAGTGATTTTAGGTAGTAATAATTACTTTGTGATAGGTTAGCTTCTTTAGCAGCAGTTAAAGATAAAAACGTATAAGATTTAGCTAGAATTACTGAGTTTTGTAGTTCTTCAGCTAATTTAACAGATTTGTTTAAGTATTTTTCTGATAAGTCTTTTTTCTGTAAGTTAGCTGCTGCTAAACCTGCTATTTGCATTAATGAAGCTAACCGATCTTTCTTTATCTTTTTAGGGCTAAATAATAGGTTTTCTACTGTCTCTAAACATCTTTGGTCATCATTATTAAGATGATAAAGCGTAACCAAGGAAACATTAGAACTACTAATTATATCGTCTAGATTAATTCTTTTGCCTATATTAATAGTTTGTTGAAAAGCGTCATCTGCTTCTTTGAAACTAGCAGTATCACTTAAGTGTTTGGCTTGCCATAGTAGAAAATAGCCTTCCAAAAATAAATAATTGTTGTTTTGGGAAAAAGTCAAACCCTCTTTAGTTGAGGACTCAAAATTTTTATCATAAAGAAAATGCTGAGCTTTGCTTATAAGTGTTTTGGCTCTATAAGCCTCAACTTTATTGCCGACACTTAAAAAGTTTTTTTCTAGCTCTTGGCTTCGCTTTAATCTTTCTTCATATTTGCTACCAACCGCTTGATCTAATAAATCAAACATCTCTTTACGATAAACTAATAATTTATCTAAGTCTGATAAAGGCAATGATTTATAATAGCTAACTAAATCTATTCCATAATTTTCCCCATAGCTTTCTTTCATCTCTTTAGCGATTTTCTTGGCGTTTTTTAAGGGAAGAGTATTTTTTAATAATAGATACTCGTCAATAGCTTTATCTAATTCTTGATATAAATTCCTATTTACTGATACTTCATTTGCTATAACTATTGAACTTGGAGTGGAATTAGATAAAAGATTAGTTTTTTGTTGGCTATGGAAAATCATTAGGTAATTAGCTAGAGTTAAAGAGAAAAATACTGTAACAAAGGCTGTTGTAATAAAAGTAGGTCTTTTGTAAAGAGGAGGATAGTTATAATTAGAGGCATTTTTATAAGAATTTTTATAGGTTTTATCAATATTATTATCATTATTATCTACAGGTTTTGAAATAGGGTTACTATTAGATAAAGAGTCTTTTAGTGAAACTTTTACTTCATTAACAATTTCTTGTTTAGTTTTTTCTATAGCAGATTGCCAGATTGGGTCAGATAAATACTTAATTAGTAAAGTTTTTTGATCTGTAGAAAGAGTTTGTTTACCTAAAACTATTTCTTCAACATAGGAGAAGTTAATAAGGCAGTTCTCACAATTTTGAATATGGCGATCTAATGCGCATTCTTCAGCCCTAAGTAGTTCACCTTGTATATATTTAACAAACAGATAAATATTACCGTCTGTACATTTATAGTTTGTATTCCAGAAATTTCCTTTATTTTTTGAGTACATTGTTGTTTTAGCCCTCTTCTTAAAAGTCAAAGAAATATTACTTTAGAGTGTATAACTATAAATTTGATAATTTTAGAGCATAAATAGTAGTTATATAATAATAAGTCGTTTATTGTAGTAAAAAAACATACACAAAGTCGGAAAAATTTGCAACTTTTTAATAAAAATTTTTATTGTTGTAAATAATGGGCTTATTATATTTTTAGCTTAAAGTCTTTTAAGATCTATTTATTTGTCAATTTAGTGCTCTCCGTAGTTGGCTCAAAGTCTTTTTCTGGTGCGCCAGCGTGTAAGCGATGTCCTGTAATAAGTCTTGCACCACGTTTATAGGTAAAGTAAGACCAAACCCATTGGAAAAAGACAATCGCTCTATTATGAAATCCTATAAGAAATATAATATGTACTGTAAGCCACATTACCCAAGCAAGAAATCCACTAAACTCTAGACTTTCTGCATAAGCTACAGCCGCAGAGCGACCAATTGTTGCCATACTTCCTTTATCTACATAATGAAATTTTTCTCTAGGTTTTCCTTCAATAGTATTAAGAATGTTTTGAGCCGCCATCACGCCTTGCTGCATTGCTACGGGTGCAACACCTGGAAGGGGTTGTCCTGTTTGATGGGTATAACAAGCTGCATCTCCAATAACATAAACTTCTGGGTAGCCTGCAATAGTTAGGTCTTTTTCAACTATTACTCGTCCAGAGCGATCTAAATCTACACCAAGAGTTTTGGTTATAGCATTACTTTGAACCCCAGCACCCCAAAGTACGGTTGCAGCAGGAATAAATTTATCCCCTAGCTCTACTCCTTCAGCCGTAATATCTGTAACCCCAACTTCAGTAAGAACTTCTACCCCTAAATGTCTTAGCTGCTCAGTTGCTTTAATAGAAAGGGTTTTAGGAAATGATGTTAGGATCCTTTCTCCTCTTTCAACTAGAATTACTCTTGTAGATTTAGGGTTTATACTACGAAAATCACGTTTTAGAACATAACGAGCAAGTTCTGAGAGTGTACCAGCAAGTTCTACTCCTGTTGGGCCTCCTCCTATTACTACAAAAGTTAATAATTGTTTTTCTCTCTCAGGCGTTTGTTCACGCTCTGCTTCTTCAAATGCTACTAAAACTCGCCGACGTATTTCTATTGCATCATCTAAGTCTTTTAATCCTATTGCATACTTAGCCCAATGATTATTCCCAAAATAACTATTTTGTACTCCAGTTGATACAATCAGATAATCATATGTAAGAGTTCCATTACTCATTGTTATAGAGCGGTTCTTTACATCAATATTAAGTACTTCATCTAGTACAACAGTTGTATTTTTTTGTCTACGAAGTATTGATCTTAGAGGAGAAGCAATTTCTGCTGGAGAAAGCCCAGCCATAGCTACTTGATAAAGCAGAGGTTGAAAAAGGTGATGATTTGTTCTGTCTACTAAAGTAACTTTTGCAGAGGTCTGTTTTAGAGATTTGGCTGCTTTAAGCCCTCCAAATCCTCCGCCTATAATCACTATATGTGGTTTATTATTTTCAGCCATAAGAATTTTTTACACCTAGACAAAATTTTTTACACCTAGACAAAATTTTTAATAAATCTAGATTTATCAAATAAAGATTAAGATTTAAGATTGCGGTTTTTATTGTAATGAAAAAGTTAATAATGGGCTAGGCATAAAATAAAATAAGCCCTAACCTTAGAGGTTAGGGCTTGTCGATATAGAGCTATTGGTAGTTAGTGATTAGTAGTTATAGGTTTATTATTGTTGGAAGGGGAGTTGTCCGTAAGAGAAAATAAAGTCCTTGCCAGGGCTTGCAATATGACGTTTTACACTTTCATAAGCTTGAGTGCCACCATCATTCATTCCATCAATACCAGCAAACCAAACTACAGGATTGCCATTTTCTAGACGATAACCAATAGCTTTATTAGTAGTAAGATCTTGTGGTATTGAAAGACCAACTTCAGTCATTGCTAAAGCTAAATCGCTAGGAAATCCATTGTGATTCTTTTTATAAGCTGAACAGGCTGCAAAAGTAGTTACAGTTTTTCCCATTGTATTATCAGTGTAAAGTGATTTCATTGACGCAGATGCATTAGGCACTCCTACATAAAATAATGCTGTAGCTATGAAATCAGCAGGAGACCAGTTCCAATTCCAGGGATCAGCTTGTGTAAGAATTTCTTTACCAACTTTTTCTGCTTGAACAAAATCCCAATTTTCAGTACTTTCACGCATTAGGTTAAGGGTTTCTTGGCTTAACTCATAGTATTTAGTATAAATTCTTGTACGTAAGCCAGGAGAAGATTTAATTAGTTCTTTTAGTGCTGTAGAGTTATTAAAGAAAAGATCATCAGTATCAATAGTATCACTATTGTAGTTTTGTTTTATTAAAGCATCTTCAAAGGAAACTAATGTTGCTTGTCTTTCTGAAGAGATAAATTGATAAACATTAAGCATACGGCTATCTTGTTCTGCTACAAAACGAGCGATCTCTTTATCCATTTCTGCTGTGGTTGCTCCAGAATGTATTAATGTTAATAATGATTTAGCTGCAATATTGCGGCAAACTACAGAAATTAAACCAGAGATCAAAGAACCATTTGTTTCTGAACCAATATCAGTAGCCATTTTATAGTTTGCTAATGCAAGTTCTACAGCTTCTTGGACTTTCCCTTGTTTTTGTAAATAACGAGCTTTAGCGGCAGCTAAATTAGCCAAAGCTCTCATTTGTAAAAGATTTGGTACTGGTGTAGAAATATTTGGAGTTCCAGTATAGTATTGTGCCTTAGAAAGTTTTGCACCTACTAACAAATGCTCTATTGCATTTTCGTGTTTATTTATATATTCAATTTGCTTATCAGTAAGCTCTTCTAATCCAAAAGCATATTTTTCTAAACTTCCATAAATAGGGTTGGTCATTTGTTTAACAGTTGCATCACCAACTACTTCATATAATTTTTTACCCATAGATTTACTAAGCATTGGTAATTCCAATAAATCACGTATGGCTAAGTCATATTGAACCCAAGCATTTTCTGAATCTGCAATTTTTTCAATTTGTACACGAGGAGCAGCAATAACTTTAGTAGAGGAAGGAACCATTAGCCCATAAGCAATATTGCTAGTAAGTAGTGATAACGCTAAGGCTATGCCTGTAAAAATTTTGCGTTTAGTTGTAAATAAAGTTTTTTGGGAAATTTCAGCTTCTTCTGCTGTTCCGCTATGGTTTCCGCTTTTAGTTTGGCGTGCTTTAAGGTAAAGAGAAGAAATTGCCATACTAGTTAATGGGCTAGACATTACCATAAAAAGCCCTGGTATAATTAAAGTTGCTGCAACTGTGCTAGCCATACGTGAGAAAAAGCTTGTTTCTGAAACATCTGTCCAAGACATATTTATAAAGAAAATAGCTATAGTTAAAGCAAATGCACTTAGTCTGATAAATGCACTTCTTAGTTTTAATGAAAATGTTAAAGAGTAGAATTTAGTTGCAAAATCTTGAGAGTTTTTCATAGTTTTATACCTTCCTTATATTTAATTTAGTGTTATTGTCTTTTCACTAATACATGGCGATAGAAAAATTTTTTTCTATCAAAAAATTTGCAAATTTTTTGCAAATTTTTAAATTTTTTCTAAGTCTCTAAAAATAAGCGTCAAGCCTAACATGCCTAAAAAGTAGTTTGGCATCCGTTAAAGTGGTATAAATTAAAGAGAAGTTGAAAGTGTAGGGTTATATGAAATATAAGTTAGTAGTGTTTGATTTTGATGGTACATTAGCAGATTCTTTTCCTTTTTTTCTAAAAACAGTGAATGAGCTAGCAGATGAATATAAGTTCAAGAAAATGGATATGAAAGAAGTAGAAAGTTTGCGAGGCTATGATGCAATGCAATTGATGAATTATTTAGGTTTACCTCTGTGGAAAGTACCTATTGTAGCAAATGGTTTTAGAAGGAAAATGGCTGAAAAAATTGAAGAAATTTCCTTGTTTGCAGGTGTGGAAAATATGTTACAGGTTTTATCTAACAGAGGAATTATATTAAGTCTTATAACTAGTAATTCTTATGACAATGTTTGCAAGGTATTAAACCCTAATAACATGGGTCTTATGTTTGAGCATCAATGTGGTACTTCTTTGTTTGGAAAACGCTCTAAATTAAAAAATATTTTGAGAAAATCTAAGATTGATTCAAGTAAAGCCATCTACATTGGTGATGAAATTAGGGATTTAACCTCTGCTAAAGCTGAAAACATTCCTTTTGGGGCTGTTTCTTGGGGTTACACTAGAATGGACACTCTCCTAACGCATTCTCCTTCAGAAGTGTTTTATTGTGTTGATGAGATTATTGAAAAGATTCTCTAAAAGGTTGTAGTGGGCTTGGGTTGTCGTCTCATCAGTTGGCTAATCAAGACTCGCCGATTTCCATCGCCACTGAGCTTTGCATTATAGGTTGTTATAAATTTTCTACGCAGGTCTTAATTTTTTGTCTTGACAAAACAGCAAACAAGAGAGTTTAATAAAGCTGCGTAAAACGCTGGTGGACGTTCCCCAAGGGAATGTAAATAAACATGGAGGATATATTCTCATGTCTAAACACATCAGCTGGAATAGCATTGAACTACTTCATAATGTAATCACTACACTCACACATTTACATAACTTTGATAATCGCCCTTTCCCAACTATCCATTACAAACCAAAAGTCAAACTTCATGGGACTAATTGTGCTGTTCAAATAAGACCAGATGGAATTTTTGCGCAAAGTCGTACCATTATGCTTTCTGTAAACTCTGACCTTAAAGGGTTTGCCAAATGGGTTTGCTCACAAGAAACCTACTTTAGAACCCTGCCCCAGACTCTGACTATTTTTGGGGAATGGTGTGGGCCAGGTGTTGAAGGTGGGACAGCAATTTCTAAAATAAAAAATAAAATTTTTGCAGTCTTTGCTCTTCAATATGGAGAAGCAGAAAATGCCTATATTGTAACCGATCCAGAAGAGATTCAACTGGTATTAGGGGAAACTAGTGCTGATATTTTTGTGCTTCCTTGGGAAAATATAGACCTTACCTTAAACTACTCATCCAAGTCAGATTTAGAGGCAATAGTTCCCATAATTAATGACTCAGTTGTAAATGTTGAACAGGAAGATCCTTGGGTGAAAAAAAACTTTGGTATCTCAGGTCTTGGAGAAGGGCTGGTTTTTTATCCCATTAGCCTAAAAGATGGGACTATACCTAGAGATCCTACAGGGTTTACACAATTAATGTTTAAGGCAAAAGGTGAGAAACACCGTACTGCAAATACAAAGACAGCAGTTCAAGTAGAAGCCTCGGTTGTTGGAAATACAAATGAATTTGTAACACTTATGGTTACTGAAGCTCGTCTATTTCAAGGTCTTACCCAAGCTTGCAACGAAGTTTATGATATGCGAAACATAGGAAAATTTATTACCTGGGTTAGCGAAGATGTTCGTAAAGAGTCTAAAGCTGAGTTGGCTGCCTCAAATCTAACTTGGGAGCAAGTACAAAAGGCTGTACAAACAAAGGCTAGGGACTGGTATAAAATGCATGCAGCCTCTTAAAAAATAGGCTTTGCAGCATTACCCTTTTTAGAACTGAGTAAAATAGGAAAAAGCTTATAAATACTAATAAGCATTTATAAGAAAAATATTAATTTTAGAGCCTTTAATAAAATCTCAACTGCCCTGAAAGGCTGCAAAGGCAGGGCAGTTTGGGACTTATTGATTATTAGGTGGTGGGAAATAAAGAGGCATTTTTCCAAACTCAAAAATAATATCTTTATCAGCTATAAATGCTGATAAAGTCTCTTTTCTTGAATAGCCTTTTTTTCCCATATCATCTTTTCCATCTAAGCCTGTAAACCAAATAACAGGAACCCCATTCTCTAAGCGATAACCAACGGCTTTATTGTTAGTTAGATTTTTAGGTATATCAAGCCTAGCAAATTTCATTGCTTGCTCTAAGTTAGCAGGGAACTCCCCATTTGTTTTTTTATAAGCAGAGCATATAGCAAATATTTCTAAAGCTGTTGATAGGGTGTAAGTATTATAGAGACTCATCATATTTGATAAAGTGTTGTGTGGTGGTTTAGTTAATTCATGAGCTATAGCTTTATCTAAATCAAAGAATAAAATCTGTTTACCCGTTACAATAGCTTTAGATAAACTGCTATTACCAACATATTGCTGGCTAATTTCCTTACAGATTTGTTTTACTTTTTGATAGTTCCAGGTTGCTAGACCATTTTTCTGAAAAGTATCTAATAAGCTATCTTTTTGAACTAGATAGCTATTATAAACTCTTAGCCGTAGCCCAGGAAAAGTACGTATTAGCCAAGTCTTAGGTCTAAAAGAACTCTTTTTATCTTCATCCATATAGTTATCTAAAGATATTTGTTCCAATTTATCAAACTGCTGGTTTACTGTAATATCCTCTAAAATGATAGAGATAGACTGAAATTCCCATTCTAAAAACTGATAGGCATTAATTGAACGATTTTGATGTAGTGCAATTTGATGGGCAATTTCTAAATCTGTTTGAGCCTCTGTTTGAGATGAATTAAGTATATTAAATAGAGTTGCTGTGGCAATACCACGACAAACTGTACTAGTGAAAAGCGCCAAGAAACTTGCATAAGGTTCTGCTCCAATATCTATCGATAGCCGATAAGCAGCTAAGGCTAACTCTATGGCTTCTTTATGTTTTCCTTGTAAATTTAGTTGTTGAGCTTTTGCACAAGCAACATTAGTTAAAACTTTAAGTTGAAAAAAATTAGGTTCACTAGAACCTACTAAAACTTCTTCGCTATTATTATATTGTGCATAGGGACGTTTGCTTGCAGCTAGTAAATGCTCAATTGCACCTCTATGTTTATCAAGATAAGCAAGTTGCTCGTCATTGAACTCTACATAACCCTTAGCTACATCTTCTAGGTTAGCAGAACTTGCAGGATTTTTTGCTAGATCCAAAGTTTTTTTACTAACTATGGTTTCTAGAGATTTTGCTCTAGAACTATTAGTAGCTAACAAGCTGACTGTAGGAATTTCTAAAAGATCTTGTATTGCAAGATCATACTCTACCCAAGCATTTTCAGAGTCTGGTATTTTTTCAATTTTAGGACGGGCTAATTTAGGGGGGGACACAAATGGAGGCACCATTAAAATATAAAAAATATTAAAGAAAAAAATTGATATCATTAAAGTTGCGCCTGTAATAGCTTTATAAATAAAACTAAATTTAGCTGTTTCAGAAATTTTTATATCTTCTTGATAATTAAACTTATCATTTATTAACTCACCTATAGATTCTCTAGCCTTAAAGTAGAGTTTTGCTATTGCTATATCAACTATTGGGCTAGCTAGGCTTATAAAAAAACCAGGCAGTAACAAAATAGATGGAATAAATAGAAATAACTTTTCAACTAGGCTTGTCTCTCTATAATAATTATCTAAATTTATATCTAGAAAAAATACTAAACATAAAACTATCATAGCCATAAATTTTACTAAAAAGCTACGTAGCTTTAGTGAGAGTGCTAGTGAGTAAAAATTTGCTACTAATTGTCTTGATCGATTAAATGTTTCCTTAAAATTCTTTTTTTCTAAAATTATTATTGATGAGCAAAAAGAATGTTCAACATAAGTAGTAAATGAAGGGTAAATAAATTTCCAAATTTTTAATAAAGATAATAAATAGCTAGCTATTAAATTGATAATTAGTCTAGGAAAAACCTGTTTTAAACCAAGAAAAATATTTTTTATAGATATAGTCTTACTACTAGAATAACTTGACTGCTCAATTGCTAAAGTAAATGCCGCAGTGTTTATTTCTGTGGCAATTAGCAAAGAAAGCAAAGGTAGAATTATCCATAAAGATTCAATAATTGTAGCAAGAGCTAAATTAAATTTTGTGTGAAATAAAAATGTAATTAATATACCATTAAAGAACATAAATAATGAGTTTATTACAAAAGAAATAGTAAAAATCTTAAGAAAATTATTTTTATAAAAGTCTACA
Organism: Acidobacteriota bacterium; assembly: GCA_016213785.1. GTDB lineage: Bacteria > Acidobacteriota > Blastocatellia > Chloracidobacteriales > JADJPF01 > JADJPF01. Next base: position 31,804 of record JACQZQ010000063.1, on the reverse strand, counting down.
GATTCTTTTAATAAAGTATTTTCACCTTCTAAAATAGTACGTAAGGCAATTGCAAAGGCTTGAGCATTTGCAGGCCGTTTACATGGGTCTTTTTCTAGTGTAGACATTACTAAATTAGATAGAGCTTTTGGGATATGTTTTAATGGAGCAGGAGCTTCTTTAGCATGTTTATAAATATATTGATAAAGAGAATCACACTTAAAAGGAGGTGAGCCATTTAACATATAATATATGATAATACCTAAGCTATATATATCGGAGCGAGAATCAAGTATTTTACCTTGACATTGCTCAGGTGACATATAAAGAGGTGTTCCAAGTATTGTCCCTACTTGGGTTTCTAGGGTTAAGCGGCTATCATCTCTAATTAAGGTTTTTTCTAGTGCTGTATCTACAGTATTACAAGTGTTAGGAATATTAGGAATATTAGGGAGTTTTTCGTCATTTGGTTTTGGAATAATTTTTGTTTCTGCTTCATCAGAATTTAGATTTTTAGTTGTAGAACCACCAAGAAGTCTAATTGTGTCTTGTTCATTTATATTATTTTTAGCATTATTTTTAATAACAGTTTTTAACTTAATTATATTATTTTGCTCAGAATTAATAGAATTAATAGTAGGATTAATAGGATTAGTAGGGTTATAAAATTTAGCTAACCCAAAATCCAAGACTTTTACATGGTAATTACCTAAACCTGTAGGTTCAAGCCAAATATTATCAGGCTTTAAGTCTCGGTGAATTATTCCTTGTTTATGTGCTTGAAAAATTGCAGAGCAGACTTGTTCTACTATTTCAATTGTAAAACTAATAGGTAGTTTACCTTTTTCTTCTAAGAGATTACTTAAAGTAATGCCTTTTAGATATTCCATTACTAAATAAGCTATTTGGTTAGTTCCTAAGCTAGTAATACCAAAATCAGTAACATTAACTACATTAGGATGAGATAGTTGACCTGCGGCTTTTGCTTCACGCTTAAAGCGTTCTACAAATTCATTATTACTCATAAACTCAGGAGTTATTATTTTTAATGCTACGGGGCGATCGGTTCCTAAATGAATAGCTTTATAAACTGCTCCCATTCCACCACAACCTAAAAGCTTTTCTATTAGATATTTACCCTCAAGAGTTTGCCCTATTAGTTGTTCTAAAAAGGTTGTTTTTTTTGTAGGTTGTAAGTTTTTTTGAATTAGTTTGGCTGCTAAGTTGGCAACAGGTTGTTCTAAAAAGGTTTGTGCTTCTTGGTGAGAGTTTAGCAGTGATAGGACTTCTCTATAAACGCTATCATTATTACAAACTTCTAAAAGAAAGCTTTTTTGAGCGGCAAAAGGTTTTTCTAAGGCTTGACCAAATAATTCTTTAACTATTTTTTCTCTTTCTATGGTCATAACCATATCCTTTGCTCTACATTTGTTCTGCTACTGTTTAATTTTTACTCTTGTTATAACATGCGATTTTTTTAGTTGGTTTGTAGCAAATATTAGAATAACAATTTTGCTTAGGTAATAGTAATAGGTTTTTTACTTATTGTCATGACATTTGCTCTCTAAATTTAAAACATTTAAAACCAATAAAAAACACTATATTATGTTTCTTTTATTAATGTTTAATTTAATTTTTGTTAGCAACAGCCTAGAATTACTTATTAATAAAGGCTTTCGCAGGTATTTTCTACAAACTTATGACATTTGATATTGAATTATCCCAGGTTGTAAAAACTTTTGGCAATACTAATGCGGTAAATAATGTTTCTCTTCAAATAAGATCTGGAGAGTTCCTTACACTTCTTGGGCCTTCTGGGTGTGGTAAAACAACTCTGCTACGTATGATTGCAGGCTTTGAGCACCCAACCTCAGGTAAAATTATGCTTGGAGGGGTGGACGTTACTTACCTTCCACCATATAAGCGAAATGTTCATACAGTCTTTCAACAGTATGCTTTATTTCCTCATCGCACTGTTGCAGGTAATATTGCTTTTGGTCTTGAATTAAAAGGTTTAACTAAAACTCTAATAAAAGAAAAAATCGATAAAGTGCTGGAAATGGTTCAATTACAAGGTTTTGAGAATCGTTACCCTAAAGAATTATCTGGTGGTCAACAACAACGAATTGCAATTGCACGCGCCCTAGTTCTTGAGCCTAGGGTGTTGCTTTTAGATGAACCTTTAGGAGCCTTAGATCTTAAACTTCGTAAAGAAATGCAAGTAGAGTTAAAAAAACTTCAGCAAAAACTAGGTATTAGTTTTGTTTTTGTAACTCATGACCAAGAAGAAGCCCTAGTTATGTCAGATCGTATTGCTGTAATGAGTCGAGGCAAAATTGAGCAACTTGGAAGCGCTACAGAAATTTATGAGCGGCCAAATACTGAATTTGTGGCTAATTTTATCGGCGTGTCTAACTTACTAGAAACAGAAGTACTTAATATAACTGGAAAGACTTTTTCTTTATCTCTTGATGGCAAAGAACTAACTCTTTCTACCAGTCAAGTTAGTCAAAACTTAAAAGTAGGCTCAAAAGTTAAACTTGTTATACGTCCAGAAAAAATCACTCTTTCAACTTTATCAGAAAATTCAATAGTAAAAGGTGTAATAGAAGAAAAAGTTTATTTTGGTACTAACACACAATGGAGGGTTAAACTTAGTGATTTAACTTCTATTATTGTTTATGAGCAAAATCGCAGTGCTAGTAACACCTATAGCGTTAATCAAGAGGTTTACTTAAGTTGGGATGAAGAAAGTAATGTGATTCTTAGCGAGGATGCAAAATAATGAAACCCCCAATAACAGAACATATTACAAACTTTTATTATAAACGGGTTAAAGCACAAAAACTTACTTTACTTGGGCCAGTAATATTATGGCTTGGACTATTTTTTATTTGCCCTATTACAGTAATGTTACTTTATAGTTTTGCTAGTCGTGGAGAGTATGGCGGAGTTGAATATATTTTTGGTCTATGGAATTACTTACAGTCTTTTAATACTTTATATTTAATGATTTATTGGCGTTCAATTTGGATTGCTGGGCTAACAACAATAGTTTGTTTACTTGTTAGCTATCCAGTAGCTTATTTTATTGCCTTAAAAGTAGATAAAAAATGGAAAAGCATTTTGTTAATTTTGGCTGTTGTTCCTTTTTGGACAAGCTTTTTAATTAGAACCTATGCCTGGATGATGCTACTTAGAACCGAAGGACTACTTAATAGCCTGCTCTTAAAACTCCATATAATTGATACGCCTTTTAAGATGCTTTATACAGATTGGGCAGTATTAATTGGGCTTATTTATGGTGAGTTACCTTTTATGATTTTGCCTCTTTATGCCTCGCTTGAAAAATTAGATACAAGGCTTTTAGAAGCAGCAATGGATCTTGGAGCAAACAGAATAAAAACTTTTCTTAAAGTCACAGTTCCTTTAAGTAAAGTAGGGATTATTACAGGGATTATTTTAGTTTTTATCCCTTCATTAGGCGCTTTTGTGACTCCTGATGTTTTAGGTGGAGCAAAATCAATTATGATTGGGAATTTAATTCAAAATCAATTTGTACAACGTAATCAACCCTTTGGAGCAGCACTTTCTTTTTTACTTACAGCGCTAGTATTAATATTGCTTTGGATAGGACTGCGAGCAGGAGTAAAGGTAGAGGAAAAATAAAATGGGCCAGCAAAAAGCTTATCAAGAAAGGAATTTAGGGCTAAAAGCCTTTTCAGCACTTGTTTATCTTTTTCTTTATGCTCCTATTGTAATTTTAGTTATTTTTTCATTTAACCAATCAAAACTTAATGTTGTTTGGCAAGGTTTTACACTTAAATGGTATGAAATTGCTTGGCGAGATATAGCAGTAATTCAATCAGTAAGGGTAAGCCTTGTTGTAGCGCTACTTTCAACCATATTTTCTACTGTACTTGGCACTTTAGGTGCGCTAGCACTTACACGTTATGAGCTACGCTTACGAGCTTTTTATGACACGCTTTTTTATTTACCTGTAATAATTCCAGAAATAGTAATTGGATTTGCCACAGTAATCTTTTTTGGCCTAATAGGTTTTAAGCTAGGCATCTCCTCAATAGTAATTGCACATGTAGCTTTTAGTGTTTCTTATGTAGTTTTTGTAGTGCGTGCAAGACTTGTAGGAATGGATAGAAGTTTAGAAGAAGCCTCTATGGATTTAGGAGCAAATGAGCTACAAACATTTTTTAGAGTTACTTTGCCTCTACTTATGCCAGGGATTATTTCAGCCTCTTTACTGGTTTTTACTATTTCTTTAGATGATTATGTAATAACAAGTTTTGTTGCTGGTAGTAATGCTACTACCTTACCATTACAAATTTACTCTATGGTTAAAACTGGTGTAACCCCAGAGATTAACGCTATTTCAAGCGTGTTACTTGTAGTTACAATAGTCTTAGTTTATTTATCTCATCAGCTTCAAAGAGAACAGCCTCCTAAATCAGCCTTAGCCATAGTTGTTTTAGTCACAATTTTACTTGGCTCTTTTGCAGTTGGTGGAGTAACAACAAATAATCAAACTCGACAGCTTAATTTATATATTTGGTCAAATTATGCATCTGCTGAAATGCTAAAGAAATTTGAAGAGCGCTATAATGTTAAAGTAAGAGTTGATTTATATGATTCAAATGAGGCTTTGCTAGCTAAATTACAAACAGGACTTGTAGATTATGATCTAATCGTCCCAAGTGATTATATGGTTAGTATTCTGATTAAACAAAATTTATTACAGCCTATAGACCGAGATAGTTTACCTAATCTAGCAAATTTAGATACACGTTTTCTAGCTCTACCTTTTGATCCAGAAAATCGCTACTCAATACCTTATACTTGGGGAACTACAGGCATAGGTTATCGCAAAGATAAGATTAATGGAAATTTTGATAGTTGGTCTGTGCTTTGGGATGAAAAATATAAAGACCGTATTGCATTGTTAGATGATGTACGCGAGGTTTTTGGAGCAGCGCTTAAAAAACAAGGTCTATCGCTTAATGTTACTGATTCTAATCAAATTGCTAAAACAGCTAATTTATTAAAAGAGCAAAAATCTTTAGTTAAAGTCTATGATAGTGCAACATTTGCTGAACTACTTCTTTCTGGCGATGCTTATTTAGTTCAAGGTTATAGTGGTCAAATAGGCAAGGCTATGGCTGAAAACCCAAATATTGCTTATTTTATTCCAAAAGAAGGTGCTACAATTTGGACTGATAATATTTGTATTCCAAAAGGTGCTCCTAATTCAGATTTAGCAGTATTATTTATAAATTTTATTTTAGATCCTCAAATATCAGGTGAAAATACTAATATAACGGCTTATTCTACGCCTAATAAAGCAGCTAAAGAGTTTATTAAGCCAGAAATACTTAATAATCCAGCACTTTTTCCTTCTGATGAGAGCTTAAAGAATTGTGAATTTATTAAAGATGTAGGCTCAGCTATTCAAACTTATGATCGCTACTGGACAGAAATAAAGTCTGAATAACTTTCTTATTTGATTGAGCTTAATTGTCCTTAGAGCTTTCTTTAGACCATTTTTTTATAACTCGCCCAGTGCTTATAAAGGATATGCCTTGGGATGATCTAGCTGTAATCATTACTGCTTCAACTACAGGTTCAGTAACAGTAGTTTTAGCTGACCATTCTACAACAAAATTTGCTCCTACTCCTCCAGTTGTATCTTCTTCTTCAACAACATATTCTTTTGATGCCATTGGTGCTATTTCTAAAGGTTGATTAAGATAATTACGCACAAGTTTGCCATCAGAATCATAGTAATTTACAGAGTTGATTATAATTGTATTGGTAAACTCTGTATTTCTTATACTTAAAGTCGCGGCTGCAAGGTTTGTTCGGCGCAGATTTTAGATAAATTTCATAAAATTGTACAGATGTCCTGAAGAGACTTCTTGCTTATTTTAGGAACAACAGAATCGACTTCAGGATAACCAACTACAAGGAGTAAAAAAGGTCGCTCATTATTTGGCCTGCCAAGGATCTTGTTAAGAAATCCCATAGGACTTGGAGTATGAGTTAAGCAGACAAGACCACAATGATGAATAGCTGTTATTAATATACCTGTTGCTATTCCAACTGATTCAAGAGCGTAGTAGTGCTTTACTTTAGATCCGTTCTCAGTAACTCCATAAGATTGCACAAAAATTGCGATTAGATATGGAGCTTTCTCCAAAAAAGGTTTGTGTTCATCTGTACCTAGTAAACTTAATGCCTCTAACCATTCTTTAGTTGCCCGCTTGTTGTAGAATTCTCGCTCTTCTTCTTCGGCGGCTACTCGTATTTGTCTTTTTATTTCAGCATCTCTTACAACTACAAAGTGCCATGGTTGAAGATTAGCTCCACTTGGCGCACTTGCTGCTGCTTCTATACATTTTTCTATTATTTCTAATTCAACTTCTCTTTCCGAAAAATCTCTCACTGTTCTCCTTTTTCTCATTTCTTGGCTGAAAGAACTTGCTCGTTCTTTCATTTCACTTTCTGAATACTCATTATAATTTTCAAGCCCATTAAAAACTGGTATTTTCATTATCAACCTCTACCATGCTAGATTCGCCACACTCACTGCGCCGAACCATATCTTTTAGATCAATTTTTTCATTAGTTATTGTTTGGTTTTGAGCTAAGTTTATAGTGTTATTAGTAGGAGATATTTCTTGCATTTTACAAGATACTAAAAGGGTAGCAAAAATCATAACCCACAAAATAATCTTCATTTTTTCTCCAAAGGTTTTTGGTAGAGTTGTTTAATTAATCTAGCTTGATTATGCTAACAGAGTTTTATTTCTAGCACAAACCCTTGAGAAAATGATTATTTAGAGTAATAAAGAGATAATTCCTAGATTCTTATTTATAATCATATAAAGGCAGTTGACCGTAAGAAAATACAAAGTCTCTTCCTGGTGTAGGTCTATGTCGCTCTGTTGGGCTATAAGCTTTTTCTCCTCCATCATTAATTCCATCAACACCTGCAAACCATACTACAGGAAGATTATTTTCTAGCTTGTAGCCAATTCTTTGACTTGTAGCTAAATCTATTGGGAGCGCTAGATTAACTTCAAGCATTGCTGCACTTAAAGTAGCAGGAAACTCATTATGTGCTTTTTTATAGGCTGAACAAGCTGCAAAAGTGACTAAAGTCTTTCCTATACAATTATCTGTATATAAACTTTTCATTGTTGCAGTTGTATTTGGTAGTGCAATGTAAAAAACTGCTGAAGCCATAAGACCAGAAGGAGTCCAGCCCCAATTCCAAGGATTAGCTTCTTTAACAATTCTTTCATTATCTTTTTCTGCTTTAACAAAATCCCAATTTTCTGTGTTATTACGAAGTAATTCTAGTTTCTGTCTGCTTAATACATAATATCTTTTATAGATATTAACACGTAAGCCAGGAAAAGCATTAACTAAAAATTTTAATATGACAGAGTTATTATAAAAAATAACATCTAAATCAGTTGTAGTTTGTTTTATTAATATATCTTCAAAAGTTGCTTCAGTAGCTTCTCTTTCATGTTTAAATAATTGATAAGCATTGGGCATACGGTTGTCTTGTTCTGTTACAAAACTAGCAATCTCTTTATCCATTTCTACTGTAGTTTTACCAGAATTTATTAAAACAAAAATTGATCTAGCTGCAATACTGCGACAAACCACAGAAATTAAGCCCGATATTAAAGAGCAGTTTTCGTCTGCTCCAATATCGGTAGCCATTTCATAATTTGCTAGAGCTAAATCTAGGGCTTGCTCAAGCTTTCCATTTTGTGCTAAATAACGCACTTGTGCTGCTGCAAGTATAGTTAAAGCTCTCATTTGTAGCAAATTAGGCACAGGTGAATAGGCTGTTGGCGCTTCAGAATAAAACTGAACTTTGGGTTTTTTAGCTCCTTCTAGTAAATGATTTATAGCTTTTTGATGGCTATCAATATATGCCAATTGCTTTTCATCAAACTTATCAAAGCCTAAAGCAACTTTTTCTAAGCTACCATAAGTAGGGCTTTGCAACTGTTGAACAGAAAGGTTTCCTATAATTTCTTGTATAGATTTATTGCTGGGATTATTAAATGCTACAGGAAAATCTATTAAGTCTTGAATTGCAAGATTATAACTAATCCAAGCATTTTCTGAATTAGGCACTTTTTCAATAATAGGACGTATTACCTTAGGAATTTCTCCGAAAGGTGGAATTATTAGAGAATATGAAAGAGAAGAAAATAATATTGAAAGAATTAAAAGAAATGCTAAAGCTGTTTTACGTTTAGGAGCTAGTTTTATTTTTTCTACAATTTCTATTTCTTCTAAGCTCTTTTGCTGATAAATGTTTTCACCTTTAGCTTCGCGAGCCTTAAAATAAAATAGGACAAGCGTTATATCTATCAATGGATTAACAATAGCTAAAAATAGTCCTGGAAGTATAAATGTAGTAAATGTCATAGTGGCAAATTGAGAAACAAAATCTAACTCTAACCCACTATATAAAAAGGAATTTACCATAAAAGTCGCTAAAAATAACCCATAAGCAATGCTCTTAATCAAAAAACTTCTTAATTTTATTGAAGAGGCAATAGAGTAAAGCTCTGTTACTAAATCTTTAGATCTTTCTAAAGTTTTCTCTTTATTTTCTAGAACTTCTATAGGGCTAATTAAAGAATATTGGACGCTTGTGCGAAATGCTGGTAAGACTAATTTCCAAATTTGTGATAGAGCTAAAAAATGGCTTTCTAAAATAGAATGAAAAAGTTTAGAAAAACTTTTTGTTAATTTTAGAGAAACTTTATTAACGGAAATTTTTCCTGTTTCTTGTAATTCTTTGATTGCTAAAGAAATAGCTCCAGTACTTAATTCACCAAAGAAAAGTAAACCTACTATTGGTAAAACCCACCAAACTCCTTGTACCCAATTATTACCAACAAAATTAAATTTTGTTGCCAGTAAAGTAGTTGATATTAAGCTGATAATAAATACAAAAAATAAATTTATTGGTAGAGAAATTCTTTGTATTTGTAGAAAATGTTTCCAATAAATACCAAATGCTTCATGAAGTAGTGGAATATCTCCTTCTAAATTAGCGCGTAAAGCTGTAGCAAAAGCTCTTGCTGTAGGGAAACGATCTGTAGGGTTTTTAGATAGTGCGGTCATTACTAGTTCTGCTATTGCTTTAGGAATATCACGGCGTTTCTTTTGCAATGGTGGTGGTGGCATTTCTGAATGTTTATGGATTAATTGATACATATCACCACTAAATGGTGTTTCACCAGAAAGCATTTGATAAGCAATTACACCTAAGCTATAAATATCGGTTCTTGGGTCTAATTCTTTTCCATGACATTGTTCTGGAGACATATAAAGAGGTGTTCCTAAAACCATTCCAACACGAGTCATCCATTCAGGAACAGAACGAGGATCAATATTACCAGCAGTATTAACATTAGTAAAAACCTTAGTAGCTTTTTCATCAATAAGTTGAGTTTTTGCTTCTGTTAAGTCTCCAGATTGTTGACCAGTAATAAAGGGTTGTATTTTTTTTGTATAATCACCAGAAAAAGAAGGGCTAGAACTTATACCTAATAAACTGTTTTGTATATTTGGAAGAGCATTTAATTTTTCATCTGCTAAATTACTAGAGTGAAGTTTAGCTAGTCCAAAATCTAGGACTTTAACATAGTAAGAACCTCTACCATCAGGTTCAAGCCAAATATTATCAGGCTTTAAGTCTCGATGAATTATTCCTTGGTTATGAGCTTCGGTAATTGCAGAGCAGACTTGCTCTATTATTTCAATTGTAAAACTAATAGGCAGCTTACTTTTTTTCTTAAGTAGCTCGCCAAGAGTAAAGCCCTTAAGATATTCCATTACTAAATAAGCAACTTTAGCTGAGCCAAAACTAGCAACACCAAAATCAGTAACATTAACAACATTAGGGTGTGAAAGTCTTCCAGCGGCTTCTGCTTCACGCTTAAAGCGTTCAACAAACTCGGCATGAGTCATAAATTGAGGTGCAATTACCTTTAAGGCTACAGGGCGTTTAGTTCCTAAGTGAATAGCTTGATAAACTGCTCCCATCCCACCCTGACCAAGTTGTTTTTCTACTAAATATTTGCCTTCTAATACACGGCCAGATAATTGTTCTAGAAAAGCCTCTTTGCTAGTAGTAGTTTCACTAGTATTACCGGTTTTGGCTAGTTTAGCGGCTATATTAGCTACAGGTGTTTCAAGAAAGGATTCTGCCTCTTGATGTGATTCTAGAAGTGAGAGGACTTCCTCATACATTTCTTTATCGCCTAAGCATTCTTGAGACAAAAAAGCCGGTCTATTTTCTTTTGCCATTTCTGTTGCTGTCCAGAAAAGCTCTTTAATTTTTTTTTCTCTATCTGAGGGCATAATAAAACGTCCTTTTATATTAGAAGACTTACTATTTTTAGCTGCCTTAAAAACTTTAGAACTTTGCTTTTAACTACATGGCGACATAACAAAAATTTTTGTCTCAAAAAATAAAAGTTTAAAGGACGTTTTTAATAATTTTATTTTGTTCCTTTTAACTCTCGGTAAAGCCTAGCTTTAGCCATACTCCATTCTCTATTGGCGGTTGCAGGGGAAATTCCAAGGACTTCAGCGGTTTCTTCTATAGATAGACCTCCAAAAAAACGTAGTTCTACAATCTGGCTTTGAATAGGGTCTTGTGTAGCTAAACGAGTTAATGCATCATCAAGTGCAAGTAAATCTACATCTGGGGGTGCTTCAGAAAGACCAACAACGGTTTCTAATGAAACTTTTTTCTCACTCCCACCTCGTTTAATTCTGTTACGACCTCTAGCATAGTCAATTAAAATCCTACGCATTAATTGTGCAGCAGCCCCAAAAAAATGAGAACGGTTTTTCCAGTCTACTTGAGATTGATCTATTAATCTAAGATAAACCTCATGAACTAATGCTGTAGCTTGGAGAGTATGATTTTCCCTCTCTAGGTTCATATAGTAATTTGCTAGCTTATGCAGTTCATCGTAGACAACATCCATTAAGTTTCTTAAGGCTTCTTTATCGCCTTTGCTACAATCAAGTAGCATCTGAGTCACATTGCTTGATGATTGCATATTTTATCCTTATCAATTTAATCTTTAATGTTTTGGATAGTTTAGGTTAGTTTAAGCTATTTTAGCTTAATTTTTCATTAATAAGTTAACTAATAATGCCAAATAGACTTTCTTAATTTATTAAATATCGGGTATCTTTCTTCATAAATAATTGTAGGTGGTTTATATGGCATAATTTCTAAGCTTTCTTAAACTGTAATATGTAAATTTTTCGCTTAAAACTAAGTAGGTGTATATCTTATGTATTCTGAAAGTATGTTGCCTTTGGGAACGCTCTTAGCTAATCGGTTTAAGATTTTGAATGTAATAGGTAGTGGAGGCATAGGTGTAGTTTATTTAGCTAAAGATAAAAAACAGAATGTTTTAAGAGCAATAAAACAACTTAGCACAGAAAATGGAGAAAATATTGACCTCTCAGAATATACTAAAGCCGTTAGTGATTTTCGTCGTGAGGCTGAATTACTCTCAAAAATTAATCATCCTCTAATTCCTGCCTTCCATGGTTATTTTATAGAAGATGGATTTTATTATTTAGTAATGGATTATTTAACAGGACAGGATCTTTTAGAAATATTAGATATAACACGCCAGCCTTTTTCAGAAAAGAAAGTTGTTAGTTGGGGAATTCAACTATGTGATGTATTAAATTATATACATTCTTATAACCCTCCAATTATTTATCGTGATATGAAACCAGCTAATATAATTTATGATGAAGTATTGGAAAGATTATATTTAGTAGATTTTGGAACGGCTCGGTTTATTGCTGCATTAAATGCTAGTGGAGTTACTGCCGTAGGTACTCTAGGATATGCTCCACCAGAACTTTTTGAAGGCTCTATTAGCCCAGCAACAGATATTTATTCTCTAGGCGCAACACTAATACATTTACTTGTAGGTAGATGTCCCCCATTTCATCCTAATTTTGGCTTTAATTTTGCTTTTCATCCTCGTCCTTGTAAACTTAACCCTAGAATTTCTAAGCAACTGGATGAGATACTAGTAAAAGCTGTTTCCATTAAGCCTGAAGACCGCTATTCATCGGCTAATGAAATGAAAATGATTTTAGAAAATCACTTAGCAACTCTTTAATATTTAGAACTATTACTTAAGGTAAGGAATAATGATGGGATTAAAAATATATCAAGTAGATGCTTTTACAGATAAAAAATTTCATGGAAATCCTGCTGCTGTCTGTGTTTTACCAGAACCAGTTAATGAAGAATGGATGCAGCAACTAGCCTCTGAAATGAACCTTTCAGAAACAGCTTTTCTTGTTAAAAATCAAGATGGATTTAATCTTCGTTGGTTTACTCCTCTGCTAGAAGTTGATTTATGTGGGCATGCTACTTTAGCTAGTGCACATATACTTTGGCAAATAGGTTTGCTTGCTCCTAATGAACAAGCAAGATTTTATACTCGTAGCGGACTCCTAACTGCTAAACTTAACAATGATTTAATAGAGTTAAACTTTCCTGCTACGCCAGAAACACAAACTCCCCCTCCAGATGGCTTAGAGGAGGCTTTAGGCGTAAAAGCAAAATATATAGGGAAAACAAAATTTGATTATATTCTTGAGCTAGATTCTCCTGAAATCGTTAAATCGCTAACCCCTGATTTTACAAGGCTAAGAAAATTACCTGTTAGAGGCATTATTGTTACTAGCCAAAGCGATTCTAACTCCTTTGATTTTATTTCTAGATTTTTTGCCCCAGGTTCAGGTATTGATGAAGATCCTGTAACAGGCTCGGCTCACTGTGCTCTAGCCCCATTTTGGAGCAAGCGTTTATCTAAAAATACTTTTACAGCTTATCAAGCCTCCGCTCGTGGCGGAACCCTTTGGATTAAACTTGATAAAGACCGTGTATATCTTAGTGGTAAAGCTATTACCGTTTTACAAGGTGAATTATTGTAAATAGGGAAGTTATTAAACACATGAGACAAATGATTAGAATAGACCAAGGTAATAAGCGTTTTAATTATAGAGTTGTAGGAATTGCAATAAATAATGGCTCAGTGTTTATACATAAGGCAGAATTTGATAATTTTTGGACTTTTCCTGGTGGTAGAGCGGAAATAGGGGAAACTGCTGAACAAACACTTAAACGTGAATTTAAAGAAGAACTTAATATTGATATAAAAATAAGTCGGCTACTTTGGTTTGTTGAGAATTTTTTCACTTATGTAGATATGGATTATCATGAGGTTGCTCTTTATTTTCTAATAGAACTACCTAGTAATTCTAAATATGTTCTTGAACCAGGCCCTTTTCTAGCTGAGGACGAAGGCACAAAGCTAATATTTAAATGGGTTAAAAATGAACCCGATATTTTATCTAGTCTACCGCTTTTTCCTGCTTTTTTACAAACATCTATCCAAGACTTACCTAAGTCAATAGAACATGTTGTTTATCGTAGATAATAAAATTATATGAGTAAAATATATACAATAGGATATACTAGTACAACGCCAGAGGAATTAATTAACCTAGTAAATTCTCTTGAAGCAAAACTAGTAGATATAAGAATAAACCCTTATAGTAAAGATTATCGTTGGATACAAACAAATCTTAAACAGCTTTTTGCTGATAAATATTTGCATATAAAAGAGTTTGGAAATGAAAATTATAAAATAGGTTCGATTAAAGTCGCTAACCCTCAAGGAGGCATTCTAAAAATAGAGCCTATTATAAAGGTTCGACCAGTAATATTACTATGCGCTTGCTATAACCATGAAAAATGCCATCGTAATCAAGTTGCTTCTATCTTATGTGATTTCTTTAAGTTAGAGATAGAGCATCTTTATGGTAAACAAAACTCTAAATCTTCGCAGGATAAATTAGGGGAGCAACTTTCTTTATTTTAAAAAATCCAAGTAAGTTGCAAATTTAATCGATACATTTTAGAAAACCTCTCACTTACTTATTAAAGAATTAAAACAAAAATAATTTTTTGCAATAGATCTTAAAAGAGGTTCTCAAAAATGAAAAAGATTTTTATTATAGTTTGTCTTGCGATTATTATCTTAGCTGATATTTCTTCCGCTAATATTAGACCAAATACCACAAATCTATTAAAGAACTCTTTAATACAATCAACGTCTATACAAATACCTTGCTATAATGCCCAAAATATGCCGCTTACTCTTGTTCAAGCTGAACTTGTTTCTGATGAACGAGTTGGGATTAATATAAATTATGACAATAATACTTATGGAACAGTGGTTAAATCATTTGTGGCTACTTTGTTTACTATAGATGCAGATAATCGTCCGTTTGGATTTGCTGCTTGGGAAGTAAATCCACAAGGGGGGAATTCTATTTTTCTAGAGATAGATGACAGGATATTTTTAGATGGCTCTCATCGCTACGCAATGGTAATTGATTATGTTGAAGTTAGTACAAAAGCGCCAGTAGAAAAAAAACATGGTGTTACTTCTCAACAAGCAACATCTTCACAAATAACTGGATTGGTTATTGATCGTAATCTAATACCGAATTTGATAAATGGAGAACCGATAATTGCACGCTATGTTTATATAAAAAACAGATCCTTTTGTGAAGTCGCGGGTGATAATGCTATAGCTACATGTCGGGGGTATGGTGGAATTAAATCTTTTTATTGTAATGAAAGAACTCGTTTTGTTCGACTTAAATGTGTAGATTAAAAGTGTTACTTTTTTGGTAAAATGGTTATGTCTAAACATTTGTAAAAAAATGGGTTAGCATAGTAACTAGCCCATTTGGTTCAAATAAATTATCATTGCACCGAACCAAAAGTTCAGTGGCGAGGAAAGTTCGGCGAGCGTTAGCGAGCCGACAATCCGAGTCTGCTGCAACATTTGTTTGGTTGCCTACTGTTAGATTATCGAAAGAGAGAATCAAGAGAAAAAGACCAACCAGGTAAAGCGGGTTCTGCTTCAGCCAACTCGCCACGATGATAAATAGTAGGATTAAGGGGATTAGTAGAACGATAAACTTTGATAGTTTCAGATTTGATGACATCAACATCCCAAACAACTAAAGTACCAGCAGCAAAGTAGTCTAAGATTTTTTCTAATATTTTTTGATCAGCTTTATCACCATAATCAATTTTGCTTCTTACTTCAACAGCAAAAATAGGTGCTCCTTCTAAAAAATCTTCTGTGATAGAAGTACCAGTATAAAATGCTGCGTCTGGGCTAAAACTATCTCTATTAGGTAAATTAACTATAAAACCAACATTATCTGGAAAAGCATATCCTCTACCTGTTTCTTGTTCATATCTATCCAAGCTAGTATAAATCTTCCCTCCTGCACGACCAGGTTTTCCTCCTGTTGGTGACATTTTTACTATTTCTCCTTTTACTATTTCTGCTTTTTCTTTAACCCTATAAAGTTCGTCTTTTACTTCTTCAATTCTTATACTCATCATTTTATACCTCCTTCTTTAATATACCTCTTTCTCCTTTATTTTTCACCTCCTTTAGTGCGCACCTCTTTCAGCAATCGAACCCCAAGTCCGCTGCAACGTTTGTTCGACGGCTAATAGAAGCAAAATTTTCTCAAAATGGCTGTTTTTGATACTTTTAATTTTTACTTAGATTTAGATAAGTCTAACTAAAAACAAAGGTTTTGCAAAAAATAATTTTGCTGATAACATCAAATTCAGATTAAATTTAATGTAAGGATAAAGTATGAAGCTAACAAGAGTAGGCAAGCTAAAAATGGTTTAACACATTAATGGAAGCAATAGCTAAACTTGAAACTTTTCCTAATCGTCATCCTTTAGCACCTGAAAGTGAAGAATTTAACATTGAGATTAGGCAGATTATTTTTCAGCGATACAGAGTTCTTTTTCTTGTAGGTGATGATACTGTAAATGTTTTGCATTTTCGTGATGCCTACCATGATAAAAAGGATGACGCTAACGAAATTGATGAATAACTTTTTATTATGATAAGTAATATACCGTAAGCCGTCGAACTAGTAGATAGAGTAAATTTTTATAGAAAAGATTATTGATGGATATTTCTTTTGGTAAAATGGTTATGTCTAAACATTTGTAAAAAAATGGGCTAGCATAGTAACTAGCCCATTTTTGCTAGTTTATTTTCTACCTTCTAATTCATCAGCCAAGCCGCCAGCATTATAAATTTTACGTAATGCTTCTAGCATTCCAGCGCTATGAACTGCCATTGCTCTACCACGCTCTTCTGTATAAACATAGCGTGAAACAAAACGATGAGCATTACTATCAAAGTTTACTCCTACAATTTCACCTTGACGATTAATTACAGGGCTTCCAGAATTTCCTCCAATTGTGTCGGCGGTATAAACAAAGTTCATTGGAACATTTTGGTCAACGGCTGATTTATTGGCTGCTAGTTTAGGTGAGAGTTCAAAAGGAAACTTATTATCAAAGCTAGATGCACGATCATAAAGACCTGCATAGGTTGTTTTATAAGGAACTAGAGTTGTTCCTACTTCATAGCCTTTTACTTGTCCATAGCTAAAACGTAGGGTAAAGTTAGCATCAGGTGCAATTGAACGACCATAGACAGCAAAACGGGCTTTAGCTACTTTTTCACCTGCTGAGACTCTTAAAGCATCAAAATTTTCTCGTGAAAATTTATCTAGTTCTCGAATTATAGGATCTATTTTTAATGCTATTTGAACAAGAGGATCTGCGCTCTTTTCTAGATTTGCTAGATCGCCTTCTAATAAAGCTTTACGGAAATTTACATCAGCTAATTTAGTTCCAGAAATAAATTCTTTAGCTGCTTCTTTAGATGAACGGCCATTTAAGGTGGCTTTAACAAAAGGATCAGCATATCCAAGCTCTTCTAATATTTCTTGTAGTCTATCAGCTAGTAACACCTCTTCCAGATCTGTATAAATAGGAGCAGGGGATAGAAGCTGAAATCTAAGTGACTCAAGATTAGAGTCCCTATAAGCAGGTAAACGCTCTCCATTAGGTTTTTTAGTTTCAATAACATATTGAGTAATACTTAAGGCTAGTCTAGCTAGTTGCGAAGATGAAAGGCTAGAATAAGAGACTCGTTTACTTACACTAACAAAATTAGAGTAGGCTTGATTCATTTCATTCCAAGCCCCACCATAAGCTTTTTGGAGTTCAGAATTTGCTGCTACTTTTTGGCGTAAATCATCTTCTTCTTGTACTTTTTGTTGCATTAATTTTGCTGTAAGCAAGCCTTCTTGTTGCCCATTTAAGCGTTTAAGAGTGTTATTAAGACCTGAAATTGTATCTGATGCACGACGCTCTTGTTCTGCACCTAAAGCAGAATACTTAACTAAGAGATCTCTTTGGCGGGTTAAGCTCTTTAATGCAGTAGGGTTAGATACATCTCTTTGGTATTCAATTTGACTTATTGTACGTAAGCGATCTGTAGAGCCTGGATTACCAATTACAAAAATTAGCTCATTTTCTTCTGCTCCTTTAGTGCTCCATTTAAAGTAATGCTCTACTTTTGCAGGTTTATCATTTTCATAAGCTCTAACAAGGGCAAAATCTAGTGCATAACGAGGATAGGTAAAATTATCATAATCACCGCCAAATTCGGCTGCTTGGGCTTCAGGCGCAAAAACCATTCTTATATCAGTATATTTTTTATAACGATAAAGCCAATATTCGCCACCTTCATAAAAAGAGACTACTGTAGATTTAAGCCCAGTTTTTTCTAAAGACTCTTTTTCTATCTTAGCAATTTCTACTTTACGCTGTTCTTCAGCGGCTTTAGCATCCTTTCCTTGGGTTGCGGCTTGAAGTCTATCTGTAATATTTTCTAGGTGCACTAAGACATTTAATTCTACATCTGGACATTTTAGCTCATCATTAAAGTTTGAGGCATAAAAACCTGTTTTTAAGAGATTTCGCTCAGATGAGGAAAGTTTAGCAAGTGTTGATCTCACAATATGATGATTAGTTAATACCAGCCCATTAGCAGAAACAAAAGAGCCTGAGCCACTAGGAAAGCGCACTGCTGCAAGTCTTGCATGGTCAAGCCAAGCTTGATCAGGAGAAAAATTATATTTTTCTTTTAATTGTTTAAGCGGGGGATTACCAAAAATCCACATCCCTTCATCAGCCCTAGCAATTAGCATAGAGCTAGCTGTAAAAGCAAAAAATAACATAATAGCAAAGATTTTTTGAAAGATTTGAGTTTTCATAAACACACCTATAAAAAGCCCCATCAGGGAAAATTGAAAAGAGCATAAATGCTCAAAAATAAATAGAATTTAAGATAATAAATCTTTATTGAGTAACAAAAGTAGCTCTTTCAAAACTAGCTACATCTTCGGCTGTTACAGCAAAATAACGCGCTTGTGGATGTTGGAAAACTAGCGCTGAAACGCTAGCTTCAGGTTCCATCATAAACCCTTCGGTTAAACTAACTCCAATACGCTCAGGTTTTAACAAATCCCAAAGTATTGCTTGATCTTCTAGCCTTGGACAAGCTGGATAACCAAAACTAACCCTTACACCTTGATAATCAGCACGGAAAATATCTTCTTTTGTTAAACTTGGATCATCAGCAATTCCCCAAGCGCGACGGATCTTTTTATGTACAAGCTCAGCATAAGCTTCAGCACTCTCTATTGCTAATATTTGTAAAGCAATAGATTTTAAGTATTCACCAGTGGTTTTAAATTTTTCTGATAAGTCACGAATACCTTGACCACAAGTTGTTACAAAGAAAGCTACATCGCCCATTCCTAAAGCTTTGGGTTTAACAAAATCGCTTATACAAAGCTGATTTCCTCTTGATTGGCGAGGGAAATTAAATCTTGTTAGCTCTTTAGCATTTTGATCATAAATAATTAAATCATTACCATCAGAATTAGCCTTAAAAAAACGATAAATGCTTTGAGGCTTAAAATAACCTTTTTCTATAACTTCTTGTTTAATTGCATTAACTTGGTCAAAAAGCTTAACTGCCTTTTCATCACCTGATGCAAGCATTTCAGCAAAATTACCACGAAAACCTAAATGCTTGTTATAAAGCATCTTAGGGTTAACTAGATCCCAAATTTCTTCTAACTCAGCATTTGCTTCAATATGCTCAATATAATCGGGTGCAGGTTTTAATGAGACTTGCCAGTCAATTACTAATTTTTCCTGAGTGGACTCTACAGGCTTTACTGGTGTATGAATTGATTCAGCCTCAACTTGAGTAGTTTTTTCTAGCTCTTCTCTACCATTAGGAGATTGAATTTTATTAGCTAAATCTAGACCAGTCATAGCATCCTTAGCATAAACTACTAGCCCTTGATAGGCTGGTTTAATACGGGTTAGAGTAAAACGTTTAGTTAAAGCGGCTCCACCAACCATAATTGGAATTTCAATTCCTACGGCTGATAAGTCTTGAGCCGTATTAACCATTTCTAAAGTAGATTTTACTAATAGCCCTGAGAGTCCTATAATATGAGGTCTATGTTCTTTTACTGCTTCAATTAGCTTATCTGAAGTAACTTTAATCCCTAAATTAATAATCTCATAACCATTATTTGATAAAATTATTTCTACTAAGTTTTTACCAATATCATGAACATCGCCTTTTACTGTAGCAAGAATTACTTTACCCTTACCGCTACCTTCATTTTTAGGCATTAGCGGTTCTAGAAAGGCAACTGCGGCCTTCATTGCTTCGGCACTTTGCAAAACTTCAGCTACAATTAGCTCATTATTATTAAATAATCTACCTACTTCGTTCATTCCACTCATTAAAGGCCCATTTATTACACTTAAAGGTTCATACTTAGTTAGAGCTTCTTTTAGATTATCAGTTAATCCTTCTTTTGAGCCTTGGATAATGTTGTCTGCAAGCCGTTCTTCTACAGTACGGTTTTCTAAGACTACTTTTTTAACAGCCTTTTTGTCTTTAAAGTAGGCAGAAAAAGCCGCTACAGGGTCTTGGCCTCGCCAAAATATTAAATCTTCGCAAAGTTTACGTTGTTCCTCAGCAATAGAAGGGTAGCGTTCTAGTTTTTGAGAATTAACAATTGCTAAATCAAGCCCTGCTTTAACACAGTGATAAAGAAAGACTGAGTTTAGAACCTCACGTCCTGCTGTAGGTAAACCAAAAGATACATTACTTATACCTAAGATAGTTTTAGTCTTTGGAAATCGTTGTTTTATAGCTGTAATACCTTTAATAGTTTGTTCTGCTGAGCCTATATAGTTTATATCGCCTGTACCACAAGGGAAAACAAGTGGGTCAAAAATAATATCATCTGGAAGTAGTCCATATTTTTCAGTGAGTAATTTATAGGAGCGTTCAGCAATTTCTAACTTACGTTCAACAGTTACACCCATTCCCTGTTTTGGATCTTCATCAATTGTACCTACTACAACAGCACAGCCATATTTATGAATAATAGGACAAACTTGTTCAAAACGCTCTTCACCATTTTCTAAGTTTATTGAATTAAGTATTGCTTTACCTTGAATTAGCTTTAATGCCTGTTCAAAAACCTTATGATCCGTAGAGTCAAGCATAATAGGGACTTTAACTTTTTTTACTAGGTGTTTTAGCACAGCTAAGATATCGCTCATTTCATCACGGTCAGGGTCTTGGAGACAAACATCTAGAATTGCAGCACCAGCTTTTACTTGATTACGACCTATTTCTGAAGCCTCTTCATATTTGCCATTAGCAATTAGTTCCTTAAACGCACGGCTTCCTAAAACATTCATTCTTTCGCCAACTTGATAAGGACGGTTTTCTTCCTCTATTTTTAGATACTCAATGCCTGAGACTTGCGTTCCTTGCCATCTAGCAAGCTGGCGAGGTTTTTTCCCTTTTACAAGCTCAGCTATATGTTTAATATGTGCAGGTGTTGTTCCACAACACCCACCAACTAGATTTAACCAACCTTTTTCTATAAAATAGCCCATTACATCACCCATCATCTCTGGGGTTTCTGTAAAAACGCCTTCTTGAGGGATTCCCGCATTAGGAATACAACTTACAGCAACATCCGCCATCTCTGCTAATGTACGGATATGATCTGTCATATCTCTAGGCCCAGTAGCACAGTTAAGACCAATACTTACAGGGTTAAAGTGATGTAGCGAGGTAAAAAGCGCATCAGCTTTTTGTCCAGCAAGCATTGCTCTACCTATTGGCTCAATTGTAGCTGAGAGCATAAGAGGCCAAGCTTCACCACGCTCTTTAAAGATTTTCTTAATAGCAACTCCGGCAGCTTTCATATTTAAGGTATCTAAAGAGGTTTCTACCAGTAAAATATCTGCGCCCCCATCTAAAAGGCCATTTGCCTGTTCATAGTAAGAATTAGAAAGCTCATCAAAAGTAATATTTTCTGTAACAGCAATAGATTTAGTTGTAGGCCCCATTGAACCAGCAACAAAGCGAGGCTTTTCTTTAGTCGAAAATTCATCTGCAATTCGACGAGCAATTTTAGCTGCTGCTAAATTGACTTCATATGCTTTATCTTGGAGATTATACTCAGCTAAAACTACAGAAGTTCCTCCAAAGGTATTAGTTTCAATAATATCTGCACCAGCTTCTAAATAACTACGGTGGATTTGTTCAATTGCTGATGGTTTAGTAAAATTAAGCTGTTCAGGACAACCCTCATATTCACTACCACCATAGTCTTGGGCTGTTAGTTTCATAGCAAATAGGCTTGTTCCCATTGCACCATCTAATACCAAAATTCTTTTGGAGAGTATTTCTTTAAACTCGTCAACTCTATTTTGCTTCATAAGTTATTGATTAAATCCTAATAAAATTTTTATTGATTTATTTAAGAAAAACTAATAATAACATGTGTAGGAAAAAGCTTGAACCAAAGCTTGAGCTAACAAATCAGATAATAATAATCTTATTCTTAATCTCTTAATGTCCTAATTAAAAGTCACTAATTTCTTAAGATTCTTATGAAAAGAGGGAAAAATGGGTTGGAGAGAGCAAATTGTTATTGATCCAGCAGTAGCTAAAGGACAGCCTACACTTCGCGTTTCTCAGGTTTTAGCTCTACCTTTAGTCGAAACCTTAATAAATGGAGCTAAAATTGAAGAAATAAAACAGCAAAACCCGCAGATCACCGAGCCAGAAATAGAGGCTATTATTGAATATACAAGGCTTCAAATAGTAGACCGTGAAATTCCTTGGCAACATCAATTTGCTTTGATTGTAGAACTTTTAGGTCTAGTTTGTTTTTCTTTTGGTTATGGGCTATCACTTTCAACCCTTTGGAGTTATGAAATTCTAGGCTTTATAGCTATTGCCTACGTAATAACTTGGATGAGCTTAAAATACCAGCTACTAGATTATATAGGTAAAGTTAGTAGCTTTAGAGTAAAACCCTTAATAATGATTGCTTTTGCAACAATTGGGTTTGCATTAAAGTTTTTCTTTCCTGATCCTTCTTTTGTCCCTTTACTTCTTTTAGGGACTCTATTGCTTAGCTTGTCAGAGCTTTCTAACCAAAATAAATACTTACGTTGGATTAGTTGGGGTAGAACAATTAATGTAGTTTTAATGTCTAGCCCCATTTTACTTTTAATAGCTTTTATACTTTTACGCTTAATTAGCGGTGGAAACCTGGGATTTTATGATAGCCTGTTACTTTTAGCTTATGGTATTGTTGGTAGTGTAATTACGGTTTTAAGTTATCGTCGTTTTGTAAATACTGATTTAGAAAAGTCTCTAGGAAAATCATCACCTACTTTGTAATAAAGAAAAACTAATCTGCTAATAAGGCTAGGGTAATAACTATTTTTTTGTTAACATTGCTCACTTCAAAGACATAATTAGAACTTCTATTTTATTTATAATAAAAACCCAGTTTATTCACTAATTTGGAATAAAAACCATGAGGAATCATAGATTTAGTAATAGACCTGACACTTACAGAGAACCCCGAATATCAGAAAGACCTGCTCCGCGCCGTCGTCATCGGCTAAAAGAACTATTGGAGTTTTTAATTATCACTTTAGTTGATAGTAAAGATGATGTAGTAGTAACGGAACGCGAAAGACAAGGTAAATTCTACTATACAATTAAAGTCGCAAAGACAGATATGGGAAAATTACTTGGCCGAGGTGGTAAAACCATTGGTACTGTGCGAACCCTAATGCGTGTTGCTGCTGCTAAGGCTGATGTTGATGCAATTGTTGACATAATAGAAGAGTAATAACTCTTAATATTAAAGTAGCTTAGTCTTTTTCATACAACATCACAAAAGAAACACCCCTATTATCTAATTATTACTTATTACTAACTTTAATTTGTGAGCCGCATTCTAGGTAATAAATATTTACCTCTATTGTTCTCATTCTCTAAAACACTCCATTATATTAGTGTTACCTTCAACTTTAATACAACCTCTAGCTTGCTCTGAACCTTTTCCAAATATTCTAAAACAATTGTTTTACTGAAGGCTTTGGAGAAGTGAATTACCCTAAATAGCTTTTGCTTTTGATGAAACCAAGAAGCAAAATTAAGACTACTACAAACCAACCAACAATAGTATTTAATACAGTATATAATAATTTATAACAAAACAATTAAGATTTATGTTGCAAGATAAAACTACATGTGTATAATGACTTTTCCTTTGTATTAAAGAAAGTATACTAAGCTAAAAATAACATATTGAGGAAGTAGTAATAAATCTTTCATTAGATTGCTAAGTAGGGAATATGAATCAAAGAAAAGACAACTTTAAGCAAAACAAGACTGTTAGTAAGAACCGCTTTAATGCTTGGAATAGGTGTTTGTTAGCATTGTTGTTAATAACAAATTTGCTAGATGTTAAAGTTTTAGCTTTAGCAGGGCACAAAATAGATGACAACAAAAATCTAAATAAGTCAGTTTCTAAGAGTAATACTAGTGTTAGTCCTAGCTTACAATTTCCATCCGATGTTTTAATAACAAGACATTCGCCTAATCTTAATGGTAATAGAGTTGAAGGGGCCATAAGAGTATTAGAAGGAGAATCCTTTAGTATTAATTCAAATACGGTTGTAACAGGAAATATCTATGTTGCAGGAACACCTAACATCAATATTAATGCAGGTGGTAATAGTACATATAGAGGAACAATAGCAGGCACAGGAAGTTCAAACCCTACAGGTTATAGTATCAATCTTAATAGCAATACTACTCTTAATCACATAATCACAAAAACAGATCCTATAGTAATCAACAATCTTGGTAATGTTGCTCCACCTCAAGGTAATAGAGATGTTACTTTAACTAAAAATCAGTCTCCTGGAGATTTTTCTACTATTAGGAATTTAACCCTTAACTCCAGTTATGGGTTATTAGCTGTCCCTCCAGGTAGTTATGGACAAATTACTTCTAATAGTAATTCTGGTTTTATATTAGGTGTAGATAACCAAAGCACAACATATAATTTACAAGGTCTAAATCTTAATTCTAGCACTGAGATACAAGTAAAGGGTTCTGTTACCTTAAATATACAAAATACAGTAAATTTAAGTAGTAATGTAAAAGTAGGCAATGCCTCAAGTCCAGTATCTTTGTCTTTGAACATATCTAATGGAGGAGTAACCCTTAACTCAAATACAGAGGTTTATGGAGCAATAAAAGCACCTCTAGGAACAGTAAACCTTAACTCTAACAGTAAATTAACAGGCTTACTTATTTGTGATAGAGCAAACTTAAATGCAAATAGTCTATTAAAGGGTTTTGTTCAAGATAGTCTTTCTCCTCAAGTTAGTATTTCTAGCCCTACACCTAATCAAACTATAAATACAGCAACTATAATAGTAACAGGAAGTTTTAGCGATGATAGTGTAGTTACACAGGTTAAAGTTAATAATGTTACTGCTAATATTACTGCTAGCAATTATACAGCCACAATACCTATTGCTAATGGCAATAATACAATCACAGTAACAGCAACAGATATATTTGGAAATTCAGGACTTTCTACAGTAGATATAATTAGGACAGATGGAATAAATCAAACTCCTAGTGTAAATGCAGGTCTTGACCAAAGCATTACTTTACCAACCAATAAAGTAAATTTAGCAGCAACTGTAACAGACGATGGTCTACCTAACCCTCCAGGGCAAGTAACAGTAACTTGGAGTAAAGTATCATCTCCATCAGGAGCAACAGTAACGTTTAGTAACGCTAATGCTCTTACAACAACAGCGACTTTTAGTGCAGCTGGTAATTATGTTCTAAAACTTGAGGCTAGTGATAGTCAATTAAGTGCTTCAGACACAGTTACAATTACAGTTAATCAGCAACCACCACAAAATCAAGCGCCTGTGGTTTCAGCAGGTCAAGACCAAACAATAACTTTACCAAGTGTTGCTAATTTAACTGCAACAGTGACAGATGATGGTCTACCTAATCCCCCCAGCCAACTTACTCTATCTTGGAGCAAAGTAAGTGGAAGTGGAACAGTAAGTTTTTCTAGCGCAAACACAGCTACAACAAGTGCAACATTTAGCCAAGCAGGAGTTTATGTATTAAGGTTAAGTGCAACAGATTCAATATTAACAGGTACAGATGATCTAACAATCACAGTAAATCCAGTACAAGTTAATAACCAAGCTCCCCAAGTAAATGCAGGTCAGGATCAAACTATTAATTTACCTAACTCAGTAACTTTGCAAGGACAAGTGTCAGATGATGGTAACCCAAATCCTCCAAGTCAATTAACACTTACCTGGAGTAGGGTTGAAGGCCCTGGAGCAGTTACATTTACTAATGCTAATGGAGCAATCACACAAGCATCATTTTTAGTTGCAGGAACTTACACTTTGAGACTTACAGCAAGTGATAGCGCATTATCATCTAGCGATGATGTGATAGTTATTGTTAATGCTGGTGCTAATCAAGCACCTGTGGTTTCAGCAGGAGCGGATATAGATGTTTTATTACCTGAGGTGATAGCTTTAAGTGCAACAGCTAGTGATGATGGATTTCCTGTAGGGTCTAACCTTAGTTTTACTTGGAGTAAGGTTGAAGGCCCTTCAAATGTTAGTTTTAGTGACCCTAATTCTTTAACTACTTTTGTAGTCTTTGAGTTAGCTGGAGTTTATAGACTGAAATTTTCAGCTACAGATGGTCAGCTTAGTTCAAGTGATGAAATGGTAGTCAATCTCAGAGTGAGGAAGCATCTTCCTCTTTATTCAAATGGATATGGGTTTGAGTCTGATGAATTGAGAGTAAAAGCAGGGGAAAAAACTATAATTATTCGCAATCGCAGTGGATTAGAACTCACTTATGTATTCACACAGGGTAGTCAAACTTTAAGTATGTTAGCAAAAGCAGGGGAAGACATTTTTATGGATGCTACTTTGGAAGTAGGAACAGCGACAATTACAGTGTCAGGTCGGCCTGAATGGACATGCACAATTACAGTAGTACCTTAAGTATAGACAAGGAAATAGATTATGTTTAGTTGGAAAAGAAATATTGTTGCAATCTTCATAGCGTTAAAAATGGTTACTTTGGTTGTTGGTCAAACTAATCCACCTCCAAGACAAACCCCTAACGTAATAACTACTAGTCCTACAACACAATCAATTCCTACAGGGCTTGCTAAAGGAGTAAATCCTTTAGGCAGTTATGGAGGAAGCAACTTTGATAAAATAAATCTTTTTAATGGGAATGTGTCTATGTCCTTTCCTTTAGCTAGTTTAACTAGCAGAGGGGGAATGAGTGCAGGAGTAGTGCTTAGTTATAACTCTAAGTTATGGTATGTGGATAAAGTGGAAACAGATGTTACAGCGAGGATAATAAATGAACCTTCTACTGTGAGTGTTGCATATATACCAAGTTATAGTGAGCCTGATCCTGAAATATCGTCATTAGGAGCAGGATGGACAATTCATGCAGGAAGTCTAAGAGTTGTAAGCACTGCCATATATAACAAAGCAAACCGAACATGTGTGTTTCCAGGGCCAGGAGTCCAACCAGTTAAACCTGAGAAAACCATTAGTATAGTTACATTTACTGCACCAGATGGGACAACTTATGACTTTAGAGATAGAATTTATGATGGAGAACCAAGGTTTTTAGTCAACTGTGAGGGTGTGTCTAGAGGCAAACGTTTTGAGTCAAAAGATGGGACTTCTGCTACTTTCGTTAGTGATACAGAAATCAAAGATGGGTTCTTTAGTCTAAGCAACACTAATATAAGCGGGTATGTGTATCTTAGAGATGGAACACGTTTTCGTATAGAGCAAGGTAGGGTAGTAAAGCAACGAGATAATAATGGCAATATTATTGAATATACTTATGAAGGCAATCGCTTAAAAAGAGTGACTGACAACATGGGGCGAACAATAGAAGTTCGCTATGATGTGTCTGCCAGAATTTTAGCTACAGTTACAGTTAAAGGCATATTAGGACAAGCAAGAGTTACTACAATTAGAGGGGGTAGACTAGAGAATCATTTAGCTGCAAATGAATCTAGAAAGAATATAGATGAATTATTTCCAGTTGAAGCAGTTCAAATGTCAGTTCCAGGTTTTTCTTTTAATCCTAGAACAGTAAGTGAGGTTATTTTACCTGACTCTGACCCTAGTGGTAGCCCTGAGGGACATGAATGGGAATTCAAATATAACAGTTATGGAGAAGTAGTAAGGGTAAAAACACCAGCTAGAGGTGTAGTTGAATTTGATATGGGGCCAAATATTGGTCTAAATAACGGTGGTTATGACACTATTTTGAATCAAATTTTCCGACGGGTGGTGGCAAGAAGGACATATCCTTCTGATAATGGGCCAATTGAAGGTAAAGTTACGTATTCTGACCCAACAGATCCAGCAAAAATAGATAATGGAGATGTAACTGTTGAGCAAACAGAGGTAGATCCTAATGATGGAGAGAGGATTTTAAGTAAAAGCACGCATAAATTTTCGGGTCATCCTAAGCGAGGATTAGATAGAATGGGAGGGACACCAGCTCGAACAGGATATCGACCTTGGTTAGAAGGTAAAGAGCTTGAAACAGAACAATTTAACTTTGATGGTACAACCGCAATGCGACGTACTATTACTAAATATAAACAGCAATCTGGGGTAGCGTGGGTAGCAGGTGCAGATGAAAATACATTAGCGCAGCCAGAAAATAACCCAAGAGTAACTAAAATTACTAATAGTTTGCTTGATGGTACAACGCCAAAAACTAGTAAAACTGACTATGAATATGACCAGTTTAACAACGTCACAAGGGAAACATTAACAGGTTACAATAACGAAATCATAAGACAAGTAGAGCGTACTTATATAAGTACATTAAATGGAATAGATTACACCTCTCTGAATGCACAAGAAGGACAAGACTTAGAGACTGTGTTAGACACTCATTTACGTTCACTTATTGACACTGAAACGATAAAAAATGCGTCAGGTGATGCAGAAAATACAGCAAAATATGAGTATGACCAGTATAGTGGGACAAATAATGCTGCTTTAGTACCAAGAACCCTTACAGTAAATACTCATGCACAGCGTTATCAAAGTCCAAGTAGGGTACAAAGAGGTAATGTTACTAGTGTAACAACAGGAGTTGGAAAGCCAGAAGCATCTATACTCTACTCCCACTATGATGTATTAGGAAATGTAGTGGAAGTGTTAGGGCCAAATCCTGAGCAAAGAACAGAAACTATCTATGAATTGACATCACAATTCACATTTCCAGAACAAACCAAGCAGTATGTAAGTGGAGGAGTAAGCGGAAATCGGGTTCTAACTTCTAGTAGGAGCTTTGATTTTGATACAGGAGCAGTACTTTCTAGCACAGGATTTAATGGAGACATTACAAGTTTTCAATATAACGACCAGCTAGATCGTCTAACCTTGGAAATAAGACCCCTAGATAACGCACAGGGAGGATTTGGACGCACTAGTTACACTTATAGTGCACCGGGTGCTTATCCAAACACTGTGGAGGTTAAAACGTCTTTAGATAATGGAAGGGTGTTAACTTCTAAGAGTGAGTTTGATGGATTTTTAAGAACAACTAGACAAAGAAGAACAGATCCTAATGGCGAAGTAAAATCAGAAACTTTCTATGATGCATTAGGAAGAGTAGAAAAAATTACAAATCCTTTTCGCCAAACTTCATCTACAACAGATGGATATACAATAAGTCAATATGATGCCCTTAGCAGAGTATTTAGGATTCAAACCTTTGATAATGCAAATAATCTAACAGGGACAGTTAATACTCTTTATGATACAAATTTAGTAACAGTAACAGACCAAGCAGGTAAGCAACGTAAGA
Organism: Acidobacteriota bacterium; assembly: GCA_016213785.1. Lineage (GTDB taxonomy): Bacteria > Acidobacteriota > Blastocatellia > Chloracidobacteriales > JADJPF01 > JADJPF01. Next base: position 2,456 of record JACQZQ010000063.1, on the reverse strand, counting down.
GTGAGACAGATGCAGCAGGCAGACTTGTTAAAGTTTATGAGCCTTCTTCAGAATTTAATATTCTAGACCAAATAACAAGCTATCGTTATGACGCTAGAAGCAACCTAGAACAAGTAAATCAAGGTGTCCAAGTTCGTACTTTTGCTTATGATGCTCTAAGCAGGTTAATTAGTGCTACTAGTCCTGAGAGTGGTTCTGAATTTTCTTCTGGTACTACTACTTATCAATATGATGATGCTAGCAATTTGACTAGAAAAGTTGATGCTCGTAATATTACTACTATTTATACTTATGACTCGCTCAATCGTTTAGCAACAAAAAACTACTCTAATTCAACTCCTGATGTTAGTTACTTTTATGATGTAATACCTTCTTCGTTACCTTCAGGAGTATTTCTACCGCCAAGCTTTTCTTTCCAAAACACTCTTGGGCGTAAAACTGCTATGGCAAGTGCTAGTACTTCTAGCCAAAGTGCTACTGCTTGGTTTCATACTTATGATGTTGGAGGACGAATTACTAAAAACTCTCAACTGCTCAGTGGAAGACATCATACTAGTGAGAATGATTATAACCTAGCATCTTTACCTACCCAACATACTTATCCTTCTGGTAAGGTGATAGCGCATAACTATAATATTGCAGGTCAATTATCTCAAGTTACTCGAAATGGTTTTCTTTTAAGTAAAGAAATAGAGTACACAGCTAGTGGTTCTCTTAGTGTACAGAGTTTAGGTAATAGCCTTGAGCATAGTATTAAGTACAATTCTAGATTACAACCAACCTCCATTAGTTTAGGCACTAGTGTTTCTACTTCTGCTAGCGATAAAATGAGAATAGATTATGTCTATGGTACACTTACTGATAATGGTATCGTTCAAGAAAATAGAAACAATGGTAATATTGCTAGGATTACTTTAACTTCAGGTTCTTCTGACCCTATAACACAAGACTTTAAGTATGATGAGCTTAACCGTTTATCTAAAGCTAGTGAGTATGCTAATAATCAGTTTTGTGAGTTTGACAATAGAGTCTTATTTAAGTCAGATAATGTTAGAGAAACTGACACTCATTTTGAGATTCTTTCTAGTCCTGGAGATAATTCTGGAGCAGGAGCTACCATTGCTTTTGAGCTTAACTTAGGTGATCGTCAAGCAGGTAATGGTCAACATCTCTATCTTGTAGCTGAGAGGTTGTCAGTTGTTATTCCTCCAAATACTTCGCGTGTTTCTGCTGGTTTAGACCTTGACACTAATGGGGTAAACTTTGAGATTGATAACCAAGATTTCAATACTCGCCGTTCAGCATCTTTTGAATATTTTGCAGCCTCTGCTGATAACCCTAATGCTTTGGCAATAGACGCTTTAGCTTCTGACTTTGGTCTTACTAATATTTTTAGACCCACTTTGATTCTGGATTCTGCTAGTGGAGTTGTGAGGTTTAACCTAAGCTTAGGTATTTTCTATAATACTTCTCAAACAGAATTACCCGAAGTTATTGCTCGTATTCCTAAAAAACTTAAGTTTATATGTACTACTAAAGTACCAGCAAAAGTCTTTGGTAATGCAACACTACCTTGTAGTTCTGCTAGGGATGTTACATTTAATTATGTTGACCCTAATGACCCTAGTGAAGGGGTTATTAAGATATTTGGAAGTCTTTCAAATGTTATTGTTAGAGGAGAATTTATAGGTTCAGGGCAAGGTCAAGTTGCTAAAGTGGAGAATGTTGATTGTGAAACTTTCAGGCTATATGCAACCAATAGTTCAGGTGTTGATAGTCTTTACTCCTTCCAGCCAACTCCACCCTCTGCCAATTCTCTGATTAGTAAAGTTGAAAAGGATTCTGCTACTAATCTAGATATTGCAACAAACCTTTCTTGGCAGCAAGAGTATGTTTATGACAGATATGGAAATAGAAAGGAAGTAATTGGACTTAATGAGCAACAACTTACTATTTCACCCAATAAAAATAGAATTACTGATGCTGGTTATCTCTATGACAATGCTGGTAACTTAATAGCTGACCCTAGTGGTAAGTCTTATGAGTATGATGGAGAAAATAGGCTAATTAAAGTTCTTAGTGGTTTTAGTGTAATTGCTACTTATGAGTATGATGGCAGTGGTTTGAGGGTTAGAAAAACTGCAAATGGAGTTATTACTCATTTTATCTACAACAACTCTCAATTAATCGCTGAGTATGAAGGAGAGAACCTTCCTCCTCTTAGTAGTCCTACTAAAGAGTATTATTATGGTGCAAGTGGTCTTGTTGCTACTTCTGATAATAATGACCCGCTTCACTTCCACACACCAGATCATCTAGGTAGCCCTAGGGTTATTACTAACTTTGATGGCAAGGTTATTGTACGCAGAGACTTTCTTCCCTTTGGCGAATCACTTGACCCTAGCCTTGGTGGTCGTGCTTTTACTTCTGGCTATATCTCTAATGACTCCTTACGC
>JACQZQ010000009.1 GCA_016213785.1 Acidobacteriota bacterium | reverse complement strand
ATGCCCTAAATAACATTTGGACTATGCAGTTTGATTCTAAAAATAGGATGATTAGTAAAAAGTTTCCTCTTACTCCAAGTGATAATGGTAGCCAACGTGAAATGAGAGCGGAGTATAACAAAAATGATGAATTAATAGCAGCGATTTCACCATCTGGAAGAACTTGGCGTTATACTTATGATTTTAGAGGACAACGCAAAACTATGACAGATCCTCTAAGTGGTTTAGTAACTTATAATTACGATATTAATCAAAACTTAATTACACTTTCAGATCAACGTAATAATGTTACATCTTACGAGTATGATGAGCTTTATAGAATTACTAAAGTTACAGATCCTTCGGGTAAATTTACTCTCAAAAACTACGATCCTACTGGAAATGTAATTACAATGATTGATAGACTTAATAGAACTACTACTACTACTTATGATCAACTAGATCGTCCCATTACAATAAACTATGTAGATGCCGTTGTTACTATGCAATATGATGCTGCTGGGCGTAAAACTAGAGTTGATGATACTCAATTTGGTGGCAGTTTCATTGCTCGGACTTATGATAATGCTAACCGTTTACTTAGCGAAACCACCAATCAAGGAACAGTTTCTTACACTTATAATCAAGCAAATCAACAGATATCTATGACTGTTGCCGATAGGCCAGTAGTGAATTATACTTATGATTCTGTTGGTAGACTATTCACAATAGAGCAAAACTTAGGGCAACGGTTAGAAACATTTACTTATACTTACGATATTCTTTCTAGGAGAGCTAGCTTACAAAGACCTAACGGTGTGACTACTGATTATAGCTATGATCAAAATAATCGCTTAATTAGACTTAAGCACCAAAAGGCTCCAAATCCTGCAATTGAAGATTTTCAGTATACTTATAGCGCAGATAACGAAATAGCTAGTATAACTTCTCTGTTTTCGATCAACCAGCTTCCAACAAACCAAACAGTTAGCCCTTCTACTTCCACTAACAGGATACAACAGTTTGGAAGCGCTAGTTTTACCTTTGATGATGTAGGACAAACTACTAGTAGAACTATAACTGGAAGTGGAACTACCCAATATCTTTGGGATCATAGAGGTAGACTAACTAGGGTTATATTGCCTAATAATCAACAAATTAGCTATAGTTATGATTTTCTTGGTCGTAGAAATTCCACTAGCACTGGCAGTATAAACACTAGTTTTTTGTATGATAATGAGGATGTTGTTTTAGATACTATTAATAATACCAGCAAAGTTGACTATTTGAGCGGGGCTGGAGTAGATCAAAAACTCAGGCAGTCATCTACAACTAATGGATCGTTTTACTTTATCCAAGACCACCTTGATAGCACTGTCTCTTTAACTAACTCCACTGGCAACATCGTTGAACGAACAACTTATCAACCTTTTGGCAATTCTACTCCTAGCTCATCAACTCGCTATGGATATACCGGTAGAGAACTAGATGAGTTAACTGGACTAATTTATTATCGAGCTAGGTGGTACGATTCTCAACAAGGTAAATTTCTTAGTGAAGATCCTATTGGCTTTATAGATAGTATGAATTTGTACACGTATGTTGGGAACCATCCTATTATCAGTAAAGATCCCAGTGGTTTGTGCGAGGCTAGTTGTTGTGCAAAAGACAGAGAAAAATTACAAGAATGGTTCGAGGCTGCGAAACGAAGAATGAATACTCGCCTAAATCGAAGCGATATTTGCATAGTATCAGGCACATTATGGATATATGGAGAACTCTCAGGTGATCCTACAGCCTACCCCATTTCGTGTGATCAACAAAGTGCATTTTTAATTCGATTTCTTGAAATTAAACAAGAGTTCGGTTCTTTATGTCATATTTGGAAATTTAAAAAAAGTAATGTACTACCTGTTTTTGGCGGTTATCTACATGTAAGAGTTGAAGCAAGTTCTAAAGGATGCGACTCTATGATATTTGATCCATTAATAGGATTTTCTTGGTGACAATATAAGTTTTCTGGGACACATCTATTTCTTTTTGGAATCCCATAAAGACGTGGAGACAAACATAAAATGAAACGAGCAATTATCATTGTTATAGTTATCATATTAGTAGCTTTAATTATTACTATTTTGCCTCATTTATTAATTCAGTCTAGGATAAGAAATGAAGATGCCGCTACGAATGCGTTAGTTCGCATCTATCAAGCTGAAATGGCGTTTAAAGCTACTTGTAATAATCGTTTTGCAACGCTACAAGAACTTATTCAAGCAGGGTTAGTTGATCCTCAATTGTTTAAAGACGTTAGATGGTATAAAGTAAATGTTAAAGTACAAAGTGACAAATTTGAGCTACATGCAACTCCTTTGGTGTATTCCCCAAGAAGAGTAGGTTTTGATGAAAAGATGGGACATTATTCATTTTATATCAATACAGATGGCATTATGCGGATGGGCGATCATAAAGGAGGTGAGGCAAATCAAAATGATAAAAGTTGTTGGCCAAGCGACGTCCTCCCTAATGGGGGTAAACAAGTAATAGACCATGAGCTACGCCCGCTAAAGTGCCCTTGAAAAGATCCTTATGGATTTAAGAGGATTGGGAAATTTCTTTCCTCAAAGCCTATTACCTGATTTATTGCCCCTTTGCTCTAAATTTATTTAATCACTCTTTGGCTCCTACAGTTTTGAGTAATTTAACTATATCTTCATAGCCACCGTTAACTGCAAGTTTTAAGGGGGTCACACCATTGCTATCTTTTACATTTAAAGCGACACCCGCACTTATTAGGCTTTGAATAGCCTTAAGATTTTGTCTTGCAACTGCTCTATGTAAAACTGTTTCACCATAGTTTGTTGTTGCGTTGATATCTGCTCCCCTAACAATGAGTAATTCAACCATATCAGAAAAATTAATACTTACTGCCTTCATCAATGCAGTTTCACCATTGTAGTCTTTTTCGTTTATATTAATACCTTTATTTATAAAATCTTCAAGTAAACTTTGGTTGCCATATGCCGCAGCGTACATAAAAGCTGTTTGCCCAGTATTATCTAGGGCGTGAACGTCAGCTTCCTTATCTAGCAAAATCTGAACAATTTCTTTATGACCAAGTTCTGAAGCTTCCATTAGGGGAGTTTTTTTATTTTTATCTTGGTTATTTACATTAGAACCTTTAGCTAGTAGTATTTTTACGATATCTTGATGACCTCTGATTATTGCAAAGTGTAGTGCCGTAAAACCTAACCTATGTTTTACATTTATGTCTGCTCCTTTATCTAAGATTAGTTTTAGAGTTTTAATATTGCCTTCAAAAGCAGCATGCATTAATGGTGTACGACCCATTTCATCTTCTGTATTTACTGGTAGTCCCCAGTTTAGTAAAGTTTCTACTCTAGGACTATTACCTTCCTCTATAGCTTTTGTTAAAGACTCTTTAGCTTTCCAATAAATTGAGTAACTAGCTACTACCATTAGTAAAAAAACTATAATTAGAGTAAAGTAAATCTTCCTGTACCACATAAGCTTTCCTTAATGTACGCAATTATTTTTTTAGATTTCTAGCTGGACAACAGTAACAAGACTTATAAGCTTTCTCAGGAGCGTAAACGAATTCCTTTTGCCAATATGAATCTGGATCTGTTATGTCTGTATAAAGACCTCCAGCTAAACCATCTTTACTTGACCATTTTCCTCCACAATCTTGGCGCATTACGTGCCAACCTGGCCAAGGATATGAGGTAGAACTAATAGGTACGTAAAGTTTAATTTTATACTGCTGACATGAGCATTTCTTATCTGAGTCACATGAAATAGAGGTACATCCATATTTTCTTAATTGTCTTGCATCGTCTGGACGAGTTTCTTTAGGCCATGTTCCATAACCAGGGCCTACTCCGCCGCCGCCCGAGAATCCTAATCCCCATGCTAAACAATTAAAACTGTTTTTCTGTTTGTCGGATAAAGGAATTTCTTTTTGTAATCCGAGCGGATCTATATAAAAGATAGGATTATTACCAACATAGATATATAAATTGACTTCATCGGCCATTCCTATCTGATCTTCACTCAAAAACCTTCCTTGCTGAGAATCATACCAACGAGCGCGATAATAATTTAACTTGGTTAAGTAATCTTGTTCTCTACCAGTGTATGTAAAGCGCGTAAGCATACTACCTGTGCTTTGGCCAAAAGCTTCATATTGGATACGTTCCATCAAATTACCACTGTTATTAGTCAAAGCTACGGTAGACTGTAAATGATTGTGGATGAAATAGATGAAACTAGTGGAAGAACTAAATTGACGCAACTTTTCGTCGATCCCTAAGCTATTTATATAATCAACTTTGCTACTATCATCATTAATATCAAGCACTATATTTTCTAAATCATAAAGGAAAGAAGTAGTTTGTCCATTAGTAGTTGTACTATTCATTCTGTTGATAGAATCGTATTTATAACTCACTTGTTCATTATTAGCTAATGTGGCTTGAGTAAGCCTACCTCTATGATCCCATTGATATTGAGTTGTTCCAGTAGAATCTGTTTTAGAAACAGTTTCGCCAACATTATTAAATTGGAAAGTATTTCCTCCAAATTGAGAAATTATGTTGTTAGCCTTAGCAGTACTAGCATTTCTATCAACGGAAGGGATTCTAGGAGTTGAAAACAAGGATGTAATAGAAGCAATCTCTTTATCTGCATTATAAGCATATTGGAAATCTTCTATAATAGGATCGTTCGCTTTCTGATACTTTAACTTAGTCAAGCGATCTTCTTGATCGTACTCGTAAGTAGTATTAACACCATTAGGGCGCTGTAATTGCATTCTTCTAGATAAAATGTCGTAGTTAAAGGTAAAAGTTTCTAAATTTTGACCTAAATTTTGACTTATAGTAGAAAGCCTTTTTGCAGAATCGTAGGTATAATTTACAGGAGGACGGTCTAAAACAGTCATTGAAATCCTCTCATTAGCTTGATCGTATGTGTAAGAAACAGTCCCTCGGTTCGTAGTTTCGCTAAGTAAGCGATTAGCATTATCATAAGTCCAAGCGATGAAAGTACCACCAAATTGAGTATCATCAACTCTAATTTTACGTCCAGCAGCATCATATTGCCAAGAGACATTTGCATCAGTGTATTGAATAATGAGGGGACGATCTAGAATATCGTAAGTAGTTGTTGTAGTACGATTTAGTCTATCTATCTGACTAGTTATGTTACCTTCTGAGTCATAGTTCATTATTATAAATTTGCCTAAAGGATCTGTTACTTTGGTAAGACGATAAAGCTCATCGTAATCAAATTGAGTGGTATTATTACGTTGATCCCTGAGAGAAATAAGATTTTGGTTTATGTCATAATCATAAGATACTGTACCATTCAAAGGATCTGTCATAGTTTTTCTTTGACCACGAGCATCATAAGTGAAGTGGGTACTTCTATTAGAAGGAGAAATTTCTGCTATTAATTCATCATTTTTGTTATACTCCGCTCTCATTTCACGTTGGCTACCATTATCACTTGGAGTAAGAGGAAACTTTTTACTAATCATCCTATTTTTAGAATCAAACTGCATAGTCCAAATGTTATTTAGGGCAT
>JACQZQ010000061.1 GCA_016213785.1 Acidobacteriota bacterium | reverse complement strand
TCTTCTCCATTTAATTTGAATGGAGTTATTACTCCTAAACGGGCTGGAGTAAGTATCCCTTTATCATTTGGCACATTTCCTACTGATGGCAGTTGTGGTGTAGAAAATCCTTCTGCAAATGTCCCTAAGCTTCTTCCAGGCAATGTTGTTAAAGATTGTCTTAATGATAATTCTATATTTAATAGTGAGCGTTCTACTGAATTTATTCTTTGTTGCCGAGCATTTACTTTTAGTATTTGAATATAGAGACTTGCACTTGTCCCTATTATTATTGCTCCTAAGGTTAGTAGAACTATTGTTTCTACTAAAGTAAATCCTAACTGTGGGATTTTGTTACTCTTTTTCATAATAACTCCTAAATAGTTCCAAAATTATTAAGAATAATTTTGGCTGGTCTATTCTTAGTTGCCCTTAGCGGGGCAATAAGTATTTTTTATTTGCTCATAGTAGTAGCGCCATCAACTTTAACTAGGGCGATGGAGCGAGCTAAGATATTTGTATCTTGGTAAACTATTACAACATAAATAGTTGTGTCGCCTTCATTAGGTTTATTTTTAGCAATAAGCCACTGCCGACGAAATCTAGGTATAGTTGAATTAGTTGGGGTTGTCGTTGTTGCGTTGGCGCAATCTATAGCGTTTTCATTAGGAATATCTTTAGTAGGTTCTTCTGAACCGCCAATTGTTCCACCTCCTATACCACCTTTAGGATTAGTTCCATCAACTAAACCTTTTGTTCCACCTGTTCCGCCTCCACCTGGCTGATCGCCTTTTCCGCCTCCGCCTGGTGGATCACCTTTTCCGCCCCCACCAGGAAGATCGCCTTTTCCACCTCCGCCTCCACCTGGCAAGACGCTTTTGCTTACAACACAACCTGAGTCATTGACTAGATCAAAATAGCCCTGTGCAGGGTTGTTAGGATCTATTGACCCGCCTGTAGTTTGACTTATGGGAATATTTTTAAGATTTTTAGGAAGATCATTATAGAGTTCTGTAGCTTTTTGTGAAGCTAGGACTCTAACATCAGCAAGTTTTTGTATAAACTTACCGTTTTTTACTCCACCTATGGTTAAACTAAATAATGTTGACATCACAGCGCCTACAAGAACAAATGCAATAATATATTCTAGCAGGGTAAAGCCTTTTGCTTTTTTTACGTTAAACATATAAATCTCCTGATCTGGTCAAAATAAATTATCAAAATTCCGGCTACTTATTAGGTGTAATTTCCTCATTTTTCTTAGTAGATTGATTAGGAGCAGTAAGATTTTGTAAATCTGTGCGAGATCTCCATTGGCCTTGAATCATTTCTACAATAGCATAATCACCTGATTCATTTATTAGAATGGCAAGTTTTCGTTTGCTACTTATTACAAAGATTGCGTGCGATTCTGGGGCTTTCCCTGAAAATCGCTCAAAAGTAAAAGTGTTAGAAGGGGTAAAACAAAATGGCTGACCTGAAACACACATTAGTAGTTCATCAGAAGAACAATTGCTACTACATTGGCTTGAGCTTTCAATAGGTTCAGTAGTAACGACTACGCCTTGAGTTGAAATTTTAAGATCTTCTCTTAGGTCAAAAGTTCGTTTTTTTATGTCTAGACTACCTCTTAAGGCGGCGCGTTTTGCTTCTGAAAGGTTAGAGGCTATTTGAATAATGACTCGATCTGGCTGTAGATTGGCAATGCCTGGGCCGATACTTACAGTTACCACTACTACGGCAACTGCCGCAATAGCTAAACCTATGATTAATTCTATTATTGTAAAGCCTTTCATATAAATTTACCTTATGTTTGATTTAGTTAAAAAGTATAATACTAATTAAATATACTAAGAAATACTAATTAAATATTAATTAAATATTATGACTTTAATGTGTTATGAGTAATAGTTAGATATTTAAGGTTTTATTTTGCGCTCAAATAGTGCAATCAATGTGCCTTAAGTTAATATCTAGCCCTATAAGCTCAGTTGTTTTTCCTACTATAAATAAAATAAGTATTTAAGGACTTAAAGAGGTTAAAAATAGCTCTAAAGTCTTAAATTATTTTTAAGTAACTGCCAAAAATGGCAATGGTGTGTTCTGTCATTTCTGGCACAACTGCCAAAAATGACAGAAGCTATAAAAATTAATATGTGACAGGCATGCCATTATTGCCTATTCCAGCAACAGCGCCACTAAGCCCGCCATAAAATCCTATTACTAGTATCCCTACAAAAATTCCAGCAACAATCAAAATTGCTGGTTCAAGCATTTTAAGGAATTTGTCTATGCCTTGATCAACTTTTTCAAATAGTTGGGAAGCATAGTTTTGTAAGGTAGAGCCTAAAGTGCCGCTTTTTTGAGCACTAGAAATCACCATATAAACCTGACCATCAAATGTCCAATGTGCTTTTTTAAGCGCGTCACAAAAAGGAATACCTTGATATAAATACTCTTTTGCAAGCTCTAAAGCTTTTGATATTTCTTGGTTAGTAGTTGAACTAGCTAGAATTTCTAAAACTTCTTGAGGAGTTAAACCAGCGGAAAATAGCGTACCCATTAACCACATAATTTCACCCATATTCATATTAACAAAAATAGGTGCAACACCTCTAGCCCTTAATTGGTAATGTGCCCAAAATTTTTTACCAGCATCGGACTTAAAATAATTGTAAATAAAACCAGATACGCCCCCTACTGTAATTAAGATCAACCACCAATATTCTCTAACAAACTCTCCTGAGGTAAATAGAGTACCAGTAATTGAGCCTTTTACTAAATTTGGATTAATGCTACTAAACAAGTCCTTTAGCGTAGGTAAAATAAGGAAGGCAAAAAATGCTACGGCTACAAGTAAAGCACCAATAATAAAAGAAGGATAAATTAAACCGGCTTTTACTCTTTCACGAGCGCCTTTGCGACGTTTTAGATAGTTAATTAACATATCTAAAATGCCTTCTTTCATTTCTCCATATCTATCGCGTTTACGAGTCCATTTGCCTGATTTTTCAGCAGCGCGAATTAAGGAGCGGTAATCATCTCCAAATACCTTAGGGAATCGTCCCATTGCTTCGCTTAAAAGTTTACCATTTTCTAGGTCATCTACTAGTAAACCTATCCCCATAGAGAAGTTTTTATTTGGGATTGCTCGTTGAAGTTGTCTCATTATTTCATTGATTGGGACACCTGTTTCATAAAGATCCCTACAACTCTCTGTAAATGTTAATAGTTCTTCGTCTTTAACGGCTAAACTTGTATCAACACTAGAACGTTTAGCTTCGCTACGTTTCATTTGCTTAAATGGGTTATTTTCTGGGTTATTTTCTGACATAGCGTTAAAATTTCCTTTCCTACCAATTAATCGTAAAGTGATGTAATTCTTAAAAAATATAAACTTGAAATAAATAATGAAAATTAAGGACTAGCCTTAGAAAATCAAACGTAGCGCAACATTATAACCTCGATACTTTTCTTAGGGAAGTTCTATTGTTTGTTTGATTTTTTTACAAAGCAATTTCCCTAAGCGCAATTTTTATTCCATAGCAAAAAATAAAAATGTCAGATTAGGAAATATAGTGTTAATTATTCAAAATCAATAAGTTACTAATTTTTCGCTGTTTTAAGTTTTTTTTCTTTTTTATTAATTTATCTGCCATTTTTGGCAAGTTGATAAATATAAATGTGCCATTTTTGGCAAGTCAATAAAAGCTTAAGTAATTCTATATTAATTTCTATTAAAAATCTAAACGGAAAGAAAAAGCAGATCACTAGTGATTTTACTAAAGTTTTCTTTTATCCTAAAAACTAATCTTATTACTTAGGAGATTATAGAAATCAATGCCTCAATTTGAGATTATTACTTTTGATTGTTATGGAACTTTGATTGATTGGGAAAATGGCATTACTAATGCATTTCAAAAAGAAGCCAGTAAAGATGGAAAAGATTTTACTAAAGAAGAGATTGTTAGAGCGCATGCTGAAATAGAACCAGTAGTTCAAGCAGAATTCTATCAACTTTACTCAGATATATTAACCGAAGTAGCAGAGCGTATGGCAATAAAATTAGGTTGGGAAATTTCTACAGAGCGAGCTAGATTTTTAGCCACTAGTTTACCCTCTTGGCAGCCCTTTACTGATACTAATAATGCATTAGAAAGACTTGCTAAGCGCTATCAGCTAGGGTTACTTTCAAATATTGATGATGAGTTGCTAGCTGAAACCCGTAAGCATTTTACAGTGAATTTTCAACTAGTTGTAACAGCAGAACAAGTTCATTCTTATAAACCAAATTTAGAGCATTTTTTTGTTGCACGCGATAGACGAGGAAAAAAAACAGGTTGGTTACATGCAGCACAAAGTTATTTTCATGACATTATCCCAACCAATTCACTTGAAATTCCCTCTGTTTGGGTTAATCGTAAAAATGAAAAAGCTAATGAAGGTGGTCCTTATCCAACTTATCAAGTAAATAACTTAGTCCAACTAGCAGATTTACTAGAACAAGTAGATGCATAAATTTAATTAGAACAAATAAATGCCTATAAATAGCATAAAGATATGAGAAGAAAAAAATTTATCGGATTTTTAGGAAAAACTCTAAACCTTTTCAAGTTTGAACAACGTAATCCCATAAGCGGGCACCAAATTTGATTTCAATTTTGCCCAAACTTTCCTAAGTCGTCTAACAAAAACACTTAACTTTTTGTAAACTTTGGCACAGTTTTTGGATATACATCCTCTGCCAATGCTTGAAGAAAGGAGTTCAGGTCATGAGAAAAAGTCGTCGTTTAGCAATTAAATGGTCATTAGTCGCATTATTAACCTTAGGATTAATGAATCACGATGGTATTAAACCCTTTTTATTTACTCCATCTCAACCTGAGTCCTGTTCTATTAATAGTCGTTTTTCTAAGCGGCTTAATGATGTAAATAGTAAGCTAGTAGAGATGGCAGAGAATTTTCCTTCAGATCGCTATCATTTTCGTCCAAGTGGCAAAACCTTAAGTTTTGCTGAACAAATGTTACACGTTGCTAGCCATAACTTCACTGTTATCAATGCAATAAAAGGAGAGACTCAAGTAATTGAATTAGCAGTTAAAGAATATCCCACAAAAGATAAAATTGTTAAAATATTAAAAGAGTCTGTTTCTGAAGTTTCAAGAGAACTTGCTCATTTAAGCGAAAGAGATCTTAATCAAGTAGAACAAATTTGGACTAAATCAGTTAGCCATTCAGATGAAGTTTATGGACAAACAATAATTTACTATCAACTTAATGGCCTTATTCCCCCTTCAGACAAGGCAATTAAGGAGGATATTTCTAAAATTAGCGTAGGCGGAGTAAGCGTGCAGGCGTGCCAGCAACTACTGAAAAAGGCTCAGTATCCGCTGTCACGACTGAGCCTGCGCCGACTTGGCAGCCTTCTCCAATACTAACCCCAGGCAAAATTATTGAGCCTACCCCAATGTCACTATTACGACCAATTCTTACTGGTGCCATTTCTAGCGTGCTAAATAAAATAGGGATTTCCCTACCTTCTTCACTATGACGACTAGTTAAAATCTGTGTTCCTGGGCCAATGCCTACATTTTCTTCAATAAAAATACCTCCAGCACTATGAAAAAAACATTGTTGCCCAATCCAAACATTATCCCCTATTACCATTTCATTTCTGTAATAAGCTTTTAAGATTGCATAATGGCCTATATAAATATTATTACCTAATGAAATATTTTCAGCATGAAAAACAAGCGTCCCAGCTTCAAAGATTACATTATCTCCAACTCGCTTAAAATCAGTTAGTTGGAATGTTCCGCTACCATGTGAACGATATTGTTTTATCTGACTCATAAAAGTTTATTTTCCACTTGGTTTTAAGGCTTTAATAGCATCAATTACTTCATCAGCAATTCCCTTAAAAAGACCATAGCATTCTCCAGGATCGCTAGGCAAAGGGTAATTTATCCATTCAGTTAAATCCATAGGTTTTCCTATTACAATATGAACAGTACGAAAAGCACGAGGAATAATTTTTCCTACAGCTAAAACCTCATCCATTCCAATCATACGTACAGGAATTACCGTAGGGCGTGCTTGATAAATCATCTTGCCAACACCTGGTTTACCTTCAGCAATTTGTCCAGTTCGGGAACGTGTTCCTTCAGGAAAAACGACTACAATATTATGTTTTAATAGTTCCACCCACTTGTCTACTTGCCCCATATCACCGCCTTGACGATCTACAGGATAAGCCCGTAAATGTGTAAAAAAGTGTTTTCCTAAAAGTCTCATCACTTTATCTTTAAATTTACGTGACGCAGGATCACCAAAAAAATTCTTTCTGTCTGCTAAATTCACTGGTAAATATTCTGGCTTAAAAAATATCTTAGGTAAATAGACTGTTGTTTCAAAAGCAAAATTATCTAGCATTGAGTTATGGTTTAAGCAGTAGAGTACATTTTCATGTTCGGTTGGAATATTTTCTAGTCCCTCTACTTTTACTCTATTCATCAGCCGGAAAATTACATAAGAACTTATTGCAGTAATACCTAAAGCTAGACCAAAACCTACGCCGACTTTAGTAGTCATTGATGCTCCAACATTAGGTTTACTATCGGTTTTTACTAAAGCTTGTGATTCTTTTTCTGATTTAGATTTTTCATCTAATTCAGATTTTTCATCTTCGTTTCCCAAATTTTTTTGTTCTTGATCAGCCATATTAGTACCTACTACATAATAGAATTATCTAGTAAATTGTCTAAACCTTTTTGCCATTTATTATTAAGTTCTGCAAGATTTTCATTAATAAGTTCTTGACCATTAAGTTTTACAAGAAAATTTTCGCCGCCTGTACGTCCAAGGCGGGTACAAACAATATTTTGCTCTTTTGCTAATTCCTCAACATCTTTTAGCTTATTTTCTTTTACTGAAATAATTATACGTGAAGGAGATTCCCCAAAAAGTGCTGCGGCAAAGGAAACATTATCAGCAAAAGCTTGAGAGCTTAGGTTTATTTCAAAAGTCGCTCCAATTAAATTTCGGCTTTGTGAAGCTAAAGTACATTCTGCTAAAGCAATTAATAGCCCTCCATCAGAAACATCATGGGCAGATGAGACTAAACCTCTATTAATTATTTTTAAGCAAAACTGCTGAATTTGTTTTTCATAATCTAAATCTAGGCTTGGAACTTGACCAATAATTTGATTATGTAGGTAGGCTAAGTATTCGCTACCACCTAAATCTTCTTTAGTTTCCCCTAAGAGTAAAACAATTTCATCAGGGAACTTAAAACCACAAGTGGTTATCTGCTTAGTATCTTCTACTAGGCCAACTAAACCGACTACAGGAGTTGGATAAACTCCTTCTCCTTCGGTTTCATTATAAAAGCTAACATTACCTCCAGTTATTGGAGTAGAAAAGCTTTGACAAGCATCTTTAATACCATCAACTACTTGGCTAAATGCCCACATTACTTGGGGTCGTTCTGGAGAAGCAAAATTTAAACAATTAGTTGCGGCTAGAGGTTTTGCACCTGTAACAACTAAATTACGGCAACCTTCAGCAATAGCGAGTTTTGCACCTTCATATGGGTTTAAGTGACAATAACGTCCATTACCATCTAGACTCATTGCAATAGCTTTACGGGTTTCTTTAATACGAATTACAGCAGAGTCAGAGCCAGGCAGCACTATAGTATTTGTTCTAACCATGTGATCATATTGGCTATAAACCCATTTTCTAGAGCAAAGGTTTGGAGAAGTTAGAAGTTGGTTAAAAGTTTTATTAACATCTTCTAGTGCCAAAGGATAGTTTTTTGCTATTTCTTCTTTGCTTGGTTGAGGGTTATCTATAGCCTGCATTGGGCGATTATAAATTGGGGCTTCATCAGTTAAAGCACTGTTGGGTATATCTGCAACTAGTATATTACTATGAAATACTCTTAGGTGTTTTGTATCAGTTACACGCCCGATTGTTACAGCATCTAATCCCCAACGAGTAAAAATATCTATTACTTCGCGTTCTCTGCCAGGTTGAGCAACGAGTAACATTCGCTCTTGAGATTCTGAAAGCATAATCTCATAAGGAGTCATACCTGTTTCACGTAGCGGGACTAAATTAAGCTCTATGTCAATACCAGTAGCGCCTCTAGCACCCATTTCACAGCTTGAACAAGTAAGCCCTGCTGCTCCCATATCTTGAATACCAACAACAGAGCCAGACCTCATAGCCTCAAGACAAGCTTCAAGAAGAAGTTTTTCTAAGAAAGGATCTCCTACTTGTACAGTTGGGCGTTTTTCTTGGGTAGTTTCATCAAATTCAGCAGATGCCATTGTTGCACCATGAATACCATCGCGCCCAGTTTTTGCACCTACGTAAATGACTGAGTTTCCGATTCCAGTAGCTTTGCCTAAAAAAATTTGATCTCTTTTCATTACACCTAAAGCAAAAACATTGACTAAAGGGTTTTTACTATAGCAATTATCAAAATAGATCTCACCGCCTAGAGTTGGGCAGCCAAAGCTATTACCATAGTTAGCAATTCCGGCTACTACTTTATTCATTAAATAGCGGTTATGAGATGTTTCTAAGGAGCCAAATCTTAAGCTATTAAGAATAGCAAGAGGTCTTGCGCCCATAGTAAAAATATCTCTTAGTATGCCTCCAACACCTGTTGCAGCGCCTTGGAAAGGTTCAATAAAGCTTGGGTGATTATGAGACTCAATCTTAAAAGCAACACACCAATCACTTCCAATATCAACAATACCAGCATTTTCACCTGGCCCTTGTACAACCACATCGCCTTTTGTAGGAAGGCGTTTTAAGTGAAAGCGAGAAGACTTATAAGAGCAGTGTTCAGACCACATAACTGAAAAAATACCTAATTCAGTTAAATTTGGTGAACGCCCAAGTAAAGTTTCAATTTTTTGATATTCCTCAGTACTGAGGCCGTGATTAGCAATAATGGCAGGGGTAATTTGTTCTATCATAACTCTTTAGGAAATTTAAGGATCAGAAAAACAGATTATTATGACGGCAGTATTCAGAAAAGACAACTCTTAGCTGCTAAACTTTAGCTTTATAGCTTTAAGTCTCTAGATAAACTAACTATACTTACTTATAGTTTATCTACCTAAAACGGTTAAGAGAAGCGCAATTAAAGTAAAAATACCTCCTGCAAGCCCTAACCAGTTTGCATGTAAGCCCCCTATTAACCAACCTCCTATAAGTGGGGCCGCAATTCGAGAAAAACTTTCTATTGAAGAAGTTATACCTAAAACCCCTCCCCGCCTATCTTCAGGAGCAGATTGGGTAATTAAGCTAGTTAAAGCTGGCCGAGTCATTCCTGTTCCAAAAGAAAAGAACACAGCTACTACAATTAATTTCCACCAAACATCAACAAAAACTATGCTAAAAAGCCCTATAGCATTTGAAGTTAAACCTAAAATTAAAGACTTTGTTTCTCCTAATCTTTTTACTATTGGGCCAACTGCTCCACCTTGCCAAATTATACCAAACAATCCAACTACAGCTAGAAAATAGCCTGTATCGCGAGCCGTAAAACTTAGTTGTTTTAGCGCATAAAGAGAAAACATTGATGTATATAAATTAAAAGGTAAAACAAAGAAGAGAAAAATAATTAATAA
Organism: Acidobacteriota bacterium; assembly: GCA_016213785.1. Taxonomy (GTDB): domain Bacteria; phylum Acidobacteriota; class Blastocatellia; order Chloracidobacteriales; family JADJPF01; genus JADJPF01. The sequence goes on along the minus strand of JACQZQ010000061.1, from coordinate 85,658 downwards.
ATTCCTTAAACTACTTATCCTAAAGTAATCAAAAACTCTTAAATAAACTGCTAGACCACCTTTGCGATCTGGATTAATACGACGCTTAGGTTCTGGTAAAAGAAAAAACGTTCCTATAATGCTAATTAAAGAACAACATGCAGCAGCATAAGCAGGCCATTCATAACCATAAGTTGATAGCACTCCACCAAGTGCAGGCCCAAATAAAAACCCAAGCCCAAAAGCAGCACCAATAATAGCATAGCCTTTTGTCCATTCTTCAGGCTCTAAAACATCGCTAATATAAGCTTGAACTACAGTAACATTACCGCCAGATAAACCATCTATAACACGTGATAAAAATAGCCAAATTACAGGATTAGGTAAAAATAATGCTGAGCCTAAAACTATAAAGCCTAGTAATGAGCCTATTTGACTATAAAGTAGCACAGGCCGACGACCTTTAATATCGCTCATTTCACCTAAAAACGGGCCTGCTATAAATTGGCAAATTGAATAGGTAGCAACTAGTAAGCCTATTATTTGATCAGAAAGGCTTAAACTTTTGGCATAGTAAGGCAGCAAAGGCAAGATAATGCTAAAACCTAATAGATCGACCCAGATAACAAGAAATACAGGTAACAACTTTTTCATGATTTTATAATGTTCTAAAATTATGTTTTTTGAAAATAGTTTTCAAGTATACTACAGAAGATTAATCTTGCTAGTTTACTTGGAGTAAAAGTTTTGAAAAAATTTTAATAACTTTTCAAACTTTTTCACTAGCCCATAGCTCTTAGTTACAACTTATTAATTGTTGAAAGGAAATTATTTATGTCTAAACTACTTAAAGTTTTTATGTCTATTTCTTTATTATTTGTTCTTGCTTTTACTACATTTGCCCAACAAAATACAAACACCCCAAAAGTTGCTAAACGCCAAAAAAATCAACAAGAACGCATTGCTGATGGAGTTAAGGACGGAGAGCTAACAAAAAAAGAAGCAGCTAAATTAGAGGCTAGAGAAGCTAAAATACAACAGGATAAAAAAGAAGCAAAAGCAGACGGTAAAGTTACTAAAAAAGAAAAAGCAAAGCTAGATCGTGAACAAGATAGAGCAAGTAGAAAAATCTATAAACAAAAACATGACGCTCAAACTAATGATAAGAGATAACTTTAAAAATGCGCTATTTACCATTTTGGCTAAATAGCGCAATCCCCCTCCATAGAGAATCCCCTGTATCATATAGTTTACCTAGAAAATTCTCTAACTCTTGAGCAACTTTTTGTGGCTGAGATTGTCGTTCATTAGGTAAAAGCCTTAAAAAAGACATTGCACCTTTTTCATCAGCAAACCTTTCTAATTGATTAATTATTTTTACTGAAGATGTTACTAATTCCTCTGCTTCAAGATCACTTGTAGGTTTAGCAAGTTTTTGTGAAATCAATAAATAAAGTTTTGCTGTAAGGTCTGCTTGCGTTTTGCTACTCTCAAATAGTTGATAAAACAAATCTTGACGCTCATCACCATCTAAAAACTCTTTAGAACCAAAAGTAGGGAGTATTTCATAAGCTAATTCTAAATCAAGTTGATATTTTTTAATTTTATAAAAAAGTTCTGCGCTTCCTATTTCTTGCGCTTGAACCAAAGAGCTTTTTGGCAAACGAGTAGCTAAAGTTTCTAATGCTGCTTCTTGAGCAAAATTATCTAAGACAAATTCTTGTGCTGCTAAACTTAAGCTCTCTCTTAATCTCTTATCTAAAAGCTGTTCTATAGCTTTTGTTAAGGAATCTTCTTCTAGAAATCCTTGAGAATTAGTTTCTACTTTTAAGGCACAATTTTTAGCTAAAGCGGCTTCTATTCTGCGTCCTTGTTCATCAGCAATTTTTTCTTGTGCAAAAAAAGCTGTAGGAATGCCTGAGTAAAGCAACTCATAAAATGAATTATATCCAGCAGCAGAAAAAGCAAAATCCATAGCTAAATAATCTTCAGAAACATTAAAATCTGTTACCCAAGTAATATTTGAGCCTCTAATTGGCTCACCTCGATAGAGTGGCCCTGCTCCTATAACTAAATGTAAATCCTGATTTTCTTTTAACTTTTCTACCAATTTACTTAAGCCTGCTGAGGCTCTAGGGTCTCCTCCACCTCCAGCAGTAAGCCAAACTGAAAGTTTACTATTAGGAATACCTAATCTTTGACGAGCCTCGGTTCTATTACGTAGTTCAACTCTTTCTCTTAGCATAATAGGCCCTAAATAACGAACTTTGGGCATAATTTGAGGGGGGAAAGATATTTGTTCAGAGTGTTTTTCTTGAGGAACTAAAATTCGGTCATAATAAGAAAAAAGGGGTTGAAGGTTTTCTTGAAATTCTGCCCTCATTGCACGATTAACAAAGACTTTTGAGCCTGGCCCGTCTAAGGCATAAAGCAATTCTCCAAAAGATCCACCTGCAAAAGTATCTACTAAAAGAATATCTGGTTTTAATAGCCCTAAACTATGCCAAACCCATTGACGAGCAAGCCTTAAATAATCTTCTTTTGGAATCTGTGCTTCACGAATAACTGTTTTACTAGGAATCTTAAAAGTAGCAAAACCTTCACTTAAAGCAAGTCCACAGGCTTCTGAAGAAGTTAATATATAAATATCTGGGTAAATTCCTGCCAAGCGTGCTAAGCGTCTTACCCAACGAACTATTGCTATTACTCTAGTTAAATGCCCTAGCCCTGCACCATTAACAGCATAAGCAACTATAGTAAGTCGTTTGCTCATGAAAAATCCGTTAAATCATTATCGTGGTGGTGGTGATGATAAGAATGGGTTTCATAATAATAATCATGTCTATAGCTATAACCTGGATGATTAGAATAAAAATGGTTTACTTCATTAATATAGTTACCATCTATTTCTCCATCAGTCATTAAATCCCACCAAAGCATATCTTTTTGATAATCGTAATAATCATAGTCATCAAAATCAAAAACAACATCATAAGATTTCCAAAATTTATTTCTCTTATGAAATAGTTTTTCTTTTGGATCTATGTATAAAATAGCTGCGTCACGGCTTGATACTGTATAGTGATAATACTTAGGACGTTGAAATTTTACTACTTTTTTATTTAATTTATAAATATATTCTTGTAAAGCTGTCTGTTCTTGCTGTTGTTGATAGGCAACCATTTCTTTTAAGTAGTTTAATTTTTTCTCAACTCCATCCAGTTTTTTAATTAGAGCTTCACGAGCATGATCGCCCTGTGCCCAACTAAATAATTGTTCTTTATCAACATATTGTAAATGTTGGCGAAGTGCTGCTTGAGATTCCTGTAAAATTACTTGAGGTAAATTATTTAATCTATATAAAGACTGCCCGCGTAAATTTACTAAATTTTTAACATCATTAATTTCTTTTTCTGCTTCGGCAAGTTCATTATAAGTATGGTCATGGGCTTGTTTTAAGGGTAAGTAATCGCTACGAATCTCATAAAAATGCTTTCCAAATTTCTTAGAAATACTACTTCCTGTACGCCAATCACGATAATAATCTAACTGCCACATCCTACCAGTATAATCAGGTGTATCGTAAGCACTTTGAATTAAGTGTAAAAACCTTGGTTCAGACTCATAACGCTGAAGAGAATCCCTAAGTAAATTAAAATTTTGCCTAATAGAGTCTGCTTTTAATATTAATTCCCCTGAAATAGGGTTAACTAGTTCATCTTGACGTAAATAGCGCTCATCTAAATCAATATCGCTAATTAACTGGGTTAGTCTTGTATGTTCCTCATTCATTGTTATAAATGGGTTTTTAACATCAAATTGACCATATCCAGTATATTGACGAACTTGACTAAAAGCCTCTTGGCTTAAATTGGGTAAGTTTATTTGCACTAGTTCATCTAGAGTTTGATTATAAATATTTTGCAGTTCAACTAAGGTTTGACCATGTTTTTCAAAAGTATTACCTAAGCCTGATAGCATAGATTGAACTTCTAGAAGCCTTTGTTGTCCTTGTGAAACAAATTGTCTAGCAGATATTGACATAAGGTTTATTTTTTAGACACTCTATATTTTAGATAAGTTTTAGATAAGAAAGCAAAAATCTGGGCTAGTTTAACAGAATTAATTATGCTTTCACAACTTTTCTAAAGAATCTATTTATCTATGTTTACTTTCTTAACCTTAGCGTTAAATAGCTAGCCATAATAACTAAGTTACTGATATATTACTTTTTTTCTTTCTATATGAATGTTTTTATATAACTAAATTATAATATCTAAAGATATTTAGTATAAAGGAGCAATTTATGCAGCCACGAGAAGCCATTGCCTCACTACAATTATTAGTAGCAGTTGCCAAAGCTGATGGGAAAATAGAAGAAAGTGAACGAGAAGCCCTAGAAGATGCTATTAAAGACTTAGCTCTTCCAGAGGGTTACACTGTAGATAAGTTACTCTCTCAAGAAGTTATATTAGAATCAGTACTTAATGAAATTAAATCATCTGAAAGTCAAAAAAATGCTTTTAAGTCAGCTTATCTTTTAGCCAATGCTGATGGAGATTTTTCTAAAATAGAAAAACATTTAATAAAAATGCTAGAAACTAGATGGAATATATCCCCTGAAGAAATAGCAGAATTAAATAACATTATAAATATATCTAATATGGTAGTTTCCTCTGATACTACTACAGAGGTTGAAAACCCTGAATTAGCAGGACAAAAAACCCTTAAAACTTATTTAGTTATAAATACTTTACTTGGAGCAATTCCAGTACCATTAGTAGCTGATGCTTTAATACTTACATCACAAATGTCTATGATCATTGATATAGGTAAGATCTATGGTTATGATACCGATAGAACCTTAGCTAAAGCAATAATTGTATCTTTAGGTATTGGAACAGGTGCAAGTATAGCTGTCTCTAGTCTTGCAAAATTAGTCCCTGGTTGGGGTAGTGTTGTTGGAGCAACAGTAGCATTTTCAACTACCTATGCTTTAGGCCATGTTGCAGTAAAGTATTTTGAGTCAGGTAAAAATATTCCTCTTAATTCACTTAAAGATATATATCAAGCAAAAAAATCTGAAGGTAAAAAAGAATATGAAAAATCCAGAAGCACTATAGAAGAAAATAAACATATTGCAAATAAACTAGAAGAGTTAAGTAAAGCCTTAAAAGACGGTAAGTTAACTCAAGATAAGTATCAAGAAGAAGTTAATAGAATAAAAGAAAATCTTTAAGAAAAATCTTTGCCTATTTATATAAATAAGTTCTTAATAAAAATTTTAACTTATTTTATCAAGCTAATATCAGATGCCTTGATTTTTAGAATGAGTTTCTATTAATATTCTCTTGCCATCACGGAAAACTGTCATTGAGTCAATTTTCTTGATTATCTCCTCAACATAGTCAAATTCAAGATAACCGTGTAGTGGTTTATCTCAAATAATGGAGCTTACCAGATGCTAAAGTTAAAACGAGTTGTATTTCTTTTGGTGCTCTTAAGCGCTATAGCACTTAATATAGATTTTTCTGTAATTGATGCCCAAACTAAAAAGGGTGGCTCACAAAAAACCCCAACCACTAACCCAACCACTAACCCAACTACAGGCCCACAAAAAGGCCCAAGATTAGCTCCTCTACCAGTGCGTTCTGGTGTAGACTATTCAAAATTTGACCATGCATCACATAGCCCAGATTGCTTAAGCTGCCATATTCCTAACCGCAAACCTCCAAAATTTGCTTATAAACAACCAGCAGACGCAAGTATCCCTTTTACATTTGATGATAAAACTACTCAATTTCCTCCACATTTTGCTTGTGAGGAATGTCATTTTTTTGCGCCACTTACTCTAAGCAAGGGGTTTTGTGAAATTTGTCACGAACCTGATAAAAAAACTGTCTTACCTAAATTCCCTCAACAAAGAGATGACCAATTTGGCTTAAAGTTCCCTCATGATGTTCACGTAGGAACTAAAGCTAAGGATTATAATGTTGGGCCAAAACTTCCTGAACTCAGTGATGATCAAAAGAAAATCCAAGCTGTTGCAACCTCTTCAGGGTGTAATGATTGTCACGTTAAAGAAGGTAAAGAGCAAAAAGAAGAAAATTTCTTCCTTCCTTACCATCCAGAATGTGCTCGCTGCCATAGCGAAGAACTCAGAGATCCCGCAGCTAAAGACGATCCTAAATTCAAAATAAAGAATGAGCGTCCTTATATGAGAGAGTGCCTAGAATGTCATAAACCCTTTATGGCACCGCGTCCTGTGGTAAGTGGTATAGTAGTCCAAATACCTGATGACAAAGTTAAAAACAAAGATTTTAATTTCTTTACTCATGGTAAATCACATGAAGAAGATGTACGCGATAAAAAAACCAAGAAAGAAAAAGGTCAATATCCTTCTCTAGACTGTAAATTCTGTCATAAAGATGCAGCTAAAGGTAAGAGGGTGCAAGATATAATTGCTCCTTCAGTAAAAGATGCTTGTTTACCTTGTCATAATGATGGCAAAGGAGATTTTAAAGGAAAACAAGAAGCTCATCCACTTACAGTCGGAGAAACTAGTAACTTAAGACCTTAAGTAAAATTTTTCTGATAAATATTTCAAATAATCAACCAGCGCCTTTACCCAGTTTAATTTAGAGGCATTTTATGAAGGCAAAATTACAAATAAGCTCTACTGTTGGAAGTGAATCTTTTGAATATGAGGTAGTTAAACCAGAAACAAAAATTGGTCGTTCTCCTCAAAGTAATGATGTTGTTCTTATAGATGTTCAAATCTCTAGAGAACATTCTCTTATTCGCCGTCGTGGTGATAGCTTTTTTCTTGTAGACCTACAAAGCGCTAATGGCTGTTTTGTCAATGGCGAACGTGTTTCAGGTGAACAAGTTTTTACTGAAAAGGATACTTTGCAAATAGGCAAATATCTATTAAAACTACAATGCGAAAAAGTCGCACCTCAAGTAGCTAAAGCTGCTCCAAGCGTCTCACACACTGTTTTATTACGTGCTCCAGTAAATGCATCTATGCTAATTCCTAAAATGGATTCTGGCAAAATTTCTAGTGACACAGATGCAGACTTACTAAAAAAAGAGCTAGAAGAACTCCGTAAAAAATCAGAAGTGCTCACCTATATTTATGAGCTTGGCAACATGTTTAACTCAGTATTTGCCCTAGAAGATATTTTTGAGAAAATGTCTGAGATGCTCTTTCGTGTAACACCTGCCGAACGTTGTGTAGTCCAACTTAAAGATGATGAAACAGGAGAACTTGTAGTTAAAGCTGTTAAGTTCCGCTCACAAAAAGACAATCAAGATAAGCATATAACTCCACCTAGAGCTATTGTTCAACAAGTTATGCAAGAACAAGCTGCACTCCTTTTACTAGACGCTCAAGATGCTAACAAAGGCGGCGCAACAGCCATTATCCAAGGGGTTCAATCAGTAATATGTGCTCCTCTAATTGTAGGCGGTCAACCCATAGGGGTTTTATATGTAGATAATCGTAAAAATACTACAGGGTTTGAAATCCCTAAAGTCTTTGGCTCAGAAGATCTAGATCTACTAAGCGCTATAGCATCACAAACTTCTATGGCACTTGATAACTCTAAAGCACACAACCGCTTGATGAAAGAAGCTCTAGCTCGTGAAGCCTATGGCCGGTTTTTACCAGATAATATTGTTAGTAAAATCCTAGAATCGCCAGAATCTCTAAAATTAGGCGGAACTAATATAGAAGCTACTATCCTTTTTGCTGATGTCAGAGGTTTTACTCCACTCTCAGAAAAACTACAACCCCAAGAAATTGTAGAACTTCTTAATGAATATTTTACTAACATGACTGATATAATCTTTTCCCACCAAGGCATGTTAGATAAATATATGGGTGATGGTCTAATGGCTTTATTTGGTGTAGGCTATGATGATAAAGAAGCAAAAGAAAATGCTGCTGTAAATGCAGCCTTAGCTGCTATGGATATGCAACGCCGAATGGTAGAGCTACGTAAAAAATTCTTTGACCAATTTGGTCATGAAATAAACATTGGTATAGGCATTAACACAGGTGTAATTACAGTAGGCTTTATTGGCTCAAATCGACGTATGGAATATACTGGAATAGGTGATCCTGTAAACCTAGCAGCAAGGCTTGAATCTAACTCCAAAAATTCTACAACTCATGTTCTAGTTAGTGCAGCTACTTACGAAAAAATTAAAGACAAAATACCTACTAGACGACTAGCACCAATAGAAGTCAAAGGTAAAAGCGAGCCTCAAGAAGTTTATGAGGTAGTTTGGGGAGAATAACTTAAAGCAAATTCATTGTTTTACATAATCTGGGGCTGTAGCTCAGTTGGCAGAGCGCTAGAATCGCACTCTAGAGGCCAGGGGTTCGACTCCCCTCAGCTCCATTTTTAGAATTCAACAAAATAAGCAGTGCTTCTTTGTCACGAAAAACTTTAAACCCGTTAAAAAATGTCAAAATCTAAAAGTCCTACTTTTAAATTTGTAGTTTTTGGACATCCAAGGTTTTTTGCCAAAAGTATTTGAAAAATTTGGATGGTTTCTTAACCATTCTATAGCAAGTTTTGAAGCAGAATTTTGTTGCGACTTTGTAGGTTTAAGAGCACTAATAAAATCATTTGGATGGCACTTTAGCCCATCCAATGAGTGAGAAATAAGACACCACTTAAGTGATTGTACTGTATTTTTTTTTATTCCTCGACCACTTCCATAATGTAGGGCTAAATTACAAGCAGCAAAAGTGTTTCCTTGTTCAACACTTTTGAAAAACCATTTTATTGCTTCTCTATCATCTTTTTCTACTCCTTCACCTTCAGCATAGTTTATTCCTATTAGATTTTGGGCATCGGCATTTCCTTGATTAGCAAGTTGTAGATTTATTTCAAACTCTTTTTTTAGTTTTTCCTCTTGTGTTGTTGGGTCTTGAACAATTGATAGATTTTGTAACCAATTTTGAGAAACTGCTTTACTTGTTGAAGTAAGTAATAAATTTAGGCTTAAAATAATCATAAATAGCAATTTAAGTATTTGGTTAATCATATACCCCTTTAGTACATTGCTTATACAAATAGCTACTATGTGTACTAACATAATACACATAGTAGTTATAGATAAACAAACTCTTAATCCAAACTAATACATTTTAATATTTTTTAATTAAAGGTTGTTGACCTGCTTCAGAAGCAAACTTTTTATTATGTTTTTCAAAATGATCGGCATGACGTACATCTGAATTTGATGGTTTAAGATGCTTAAAACCATTAAATAAATTAGTAACAGGATTCTTGGATTCATAATCTACATCTATATCAGCTTTTTTCCCATCAGGGGAAACAGATATTTGTATACTTGGCTCGCCTCCTGATAGCTGACGGCCATGTTTATAATTTTCTCCGTGACCTGGAACATTTTCAAAATTTTTAGCAGTCCTAATATTATTTCCTGCACCATCTTTTAATGTTACAAACAAACGAAACTGTTCTTTACCATCAGTACTACCTTGTTTCTCTCCTAAGATAACATCAACAGTTTCAATAGTATCAAGAGCATTAGTCTTTTTGCCGTCTTTACTAATAACAGTAGTATTTTCTAAAGCATTAGTAATAGATTCAAAAGTAGATTTTTGAGAAGGTTCTAGCTTATTGTAAAACTCTGCTGGTGAAAGATTAGTTTTATTAGCTGCATTTTGGCGACTAGTAAGATCATCAACTAATCTCTTTTGCCCTGTAGATAAATGTCCATAATCTCCTAACTCATTAGCTGCACTAGCTGTACTAGTTGTACTAGTTTTTTGTACTGAATCTTGTTGATTAGCTATATCTTTATCATTAGGTAATTTAGAAAGTAATTGTGATTTCTGAAAAGAAGCTGTAAATTGTAAATCTTTATCTAAAGTGTCATCATCCTTCAAAGAAGACGATTGAGCCTTATTGCTGATACTAGAACTACTATTCTTACTATCATTCTCTTCTAGGTTTGTTGGGCTAAGTGATTCAACAGATGTAGTAACTACAGATGTTAAATCAAGTGGTTTTGTATTATCTGTTTTATCTTGGTCTAAATAAGATAAATTCCCTGTTAAGTTAGCAGAAATAATTGACATATTCATTCTCCCTTTTCTTATATTTTCAAAAAACGTTTTAATAAATTCCAACACTTCTAAGTTCTTGGAAAAGCTTTTTTGCCTCCTGTTCATCAGCTTTCATAAGTTGATAAGAACCCCAAAAACTTAAAACAAGAAAGCCCCCAACCATTAAATTAAGCATTCCAAGAATAGTAGTTGGGCTTTCTCCAGAAAACATCATAAAAGCTCTAAAAATGAAAACTATACAACCAATTACCAACAAAGTTCTAAGATAAGCAGCAAGAACAGATTTAAGGCTCATAGCAATAGCAAGCCCTTGAAATTGACCATCTGATTCTGTGCCATTGATTACTATAAATGACTGTAACGGTATTAATGGAATAAATTGAATGTGAAAAAACCTTGTTGCTACATGGATTTGGTTATCTACTTGATTTACCTTCCCATACAACCTTTCTCCCCATACTATTATCATTGGTTTCCTCCTAAACTATTATTTTGATTGGTTTACCCACAAGTAATTTATAAAAACTATTTCCGTCGTTACTAATAGACGTTTTTTTCAAAAAAATCCGTCACAAATCAAAATTTTTTTTGTTTTATGTTACCTAACTATTTGTTAAGTTTGAGATAAAGTAAAAATAAGGAAGAAATATAGCGTAAGCAAGTTAGTAATAAAAAAAGAAGAAAATAAAAGAAGGGTCAAAAGCTTTGCTTAACTTTTGAGCGAGCAAGCTGATAACAGGGTCTTTTACTAGTTTTTCAGTAATTTTAAAAGCTCAGTTTAAAACCTAATTGAATTTGTCTAGCTCCAAATGCATTTCTATAAATTTCCTTTGGAGCGATAAAACGTCCTGATTCTTGTTTAGGTAATGAAAAATTTCCTTTTTGATCAGAAGGAAACCCTCTATCAACTTGGCTTATATTTAAGCGATTAAGAACATTAAATCCATCTACAAAAAGAACTAATTGGAGTTTTTCTGTAAGATTTATCTTTTTTATTAAACGTAAGTCAAGAGTTGCAAACCCTGGTGTGATTCCTCTATTACGTCCAATATTTTGAGGTCTGTCTGCTGGTAAAAAGTCTCCATTTCCATCTAAATCTGCTGTAGCAATCAAATTATATGGCTGCCCAGATTGTAATATCAAAACAGATGCTATCTGAGTATTTTTTAATATTGGATTAGTATTTGTTAAATCCCAAACTCCAGAAAAAGTAACCCGATTTCTAATATCTTGTAAAGATAAACCTCTTTCTTGAGCTAAATCCAAAGGGTTTACTATCTCTTGAATCCCTATAGGAGAAATATCTACAATATTATCAATAGCTTTAGAAAAAGTATATTGTGCTATAAAACCTATATTATGGCTTAATTTACGATTAGCAACTATTGTTAATGCATTATAATAACTATCAAAAGCTGACGAATACTCATATAACAACCCTTGATTAGGGTTAGGTCGTCCAGTAATAGCGCTAGCTAGAGGATCACCTGAAACAACTCTAACAATTGGATTAATATTACGTATAGAAGCAATCTTAACTCCACGTGTTAAATTATAATCCAGTGAAATTTCTGTTTTACTATTTATAAAATAATCAATACCAAAATTAGCTTGACTTGCATAGTTATTAGGTAACTGTGAAGCTAATTGATAATTTTGGTTTAACTGTGAAACAAAATTAATATCCGTTGGAGGTTGTTGCCCTTGAGAAAAGCGGCGATTAGGCAAAGAAAAAGGAATAGCTGATAGAGGAAAAATCAAGCTAACTAGTTGAAAATTTTGGCTAAAAACTTTACTTGTTAAATAAGGCCCTGTTATAGGAGTACCAAAAAACAGCCCAAAAGCTCCTCGAACATTTATTTGAGAAATTTTTCCTGGACGATAGGAAAAAGCTATTCTTGGGCTTATATTTCCGTTGTTATCTGGGCCAAAATCCACTCTATTTAAGTCATAACGAACACCTGCACGTAACATAAAATTAGGTTTTAATTTAATATCAGTTTGAACAAAGGCAGAAAATAATATTTTGTCTAACCCTGTGCTATTATTCCCAAAACCTTGAATATAGGTACTAGGCAAAGGAAGATTGGCTAAATTTAAGTTTTGAGGAATCCCTAATCGGGGAAATTGCTGTGGTAAAGAACGAAGAAAAGCCAATTGCTGAGGACTACGTAAACTAGGATCAAAAGCCTCTAAACCAGTAAATAAAGGTAAATTAGGGCGATTAAATATTTTAGCAAAATCTAAAGTTAAAAAAATCGCATGACCAGCAGTGGGTAAAATAGCTTTTGTGTTATCCAAAGTTTGGTTGTAAAACAAATCTATGCCAAAACGCAAGAAATATTTTTTACGATTAATAGATGTGTTATTAACAAATTGAAAATATTGGTCTTCTCTTGGTTGAGCCTCAATTATTCCTCGGTTAAATTGAGTAAAACCTTCTGGAGGTAATAAAGTAACCAACGGACTACTATTATTTGGTGATAAGGTTTGACTAGTTTTTTCAACTAAAACCCTAGTTTCATTGGTTAAGTTTAGATTACTATTAAAATAAGTATTTTGAAGTGAAAGGCTATTATTTTCTGAACGTTGAGCTAAGGCACTAGTATCAGATATTTGTGCAATAAAAGGTTGAAAAACACCATCATAAACAAAATTACTATTATAACGAACAGAAAAATTGTTATTTTGAGAATATCCATCTAAGCGGAAAAGAAACGTAGTAATACCATTTGAAAAAGGTATTGGGCCATTGTTTACATCAAACCCTAAACGCTTAATCGATGAAATAGTATTATCCCTAATAGTAACTACACTATTATCTTTGCTTGAAAGGCGGGAAAAAGAGGAGAAAAAGAAAAGTTTATTTTTTATTATTGGCCCACTTAACATAGAATCTAGAAAATAACGTTCTGATTCAGGTTCAAATTTAGCAAACGCATTACGGGCAGATAAGCCATCATTACGTATTTGGCTTAGTAATAATCCATGAAATTCATTATCTCCCCTACTAGTAATACCATTAACAAAACACCCTCCTACTAAACGCCCATATTCGGCAGAATAGTTGTTAGAGAGGATCTGAAAATCCTTTACACTAGAGAGGCTAAAAAACGCTCTTGGCGGGGCATTATTAGTATCATTATTATCAACGCCATCTGTACTAGTACTATTAAAAGAACCTTGCTGGCTATTAAAAACAAACCCTAAGTTAACTGAAACAGATCTTGGTAATGCTCTATCCCCTAATAGACAAGCTACATTACCAGCATAAACACTATTACCAGGATCAATAGGTAGAGAGTTAGTTAAATCTTCTCCAATGCTAACACTACGTTCTGTTCGGGTATCATTTAGCAGACTATTAGCATTAACTTCTATAATTTCTTCCTTAATATCAGCAGCCTTTAAGGATAGAGTAATGTTAGTAGTAGTGCCATGAACAAGGTCAAGGGTTAATTTACTTGTAGCAAACCCTTCTAGCGACAAAGTGAGCAAGTATTTTCCTGGCAGCAATTGTGTTATTAAAAAACTCCCATCTTCAAAAGAAGAAAGCTCTCTACTAACATTAGTTTGTAAATTCTTAACATTTATTTTGACCCCTCCAAGCGAAAATTTCTGCTCATCCATAAGATTACCAATAATATTTGCTGTAGGTGAGCCAGCTGATTGGCCTTTTGCAGTAAAAGAAATCGAAAAACAAAGTACTAAACTAAATACTAACATTTTGAAATATTTCAATTTATACATAATCATTATATCCCTAGCAACATATTAAATACTTAAGCGATTTGTAACGGTAATTCGCGATTTGTTGTGAAGAGCAATACAATAAACTGGGGTATGAGTAAAAATTTAAGTTTTAAGTATGATATTTTCTAGAAAATGTCATACTATAGTACAATTTATACATCAAAACAACGCGATTTATCTTCTACAGCAATTCCCAGCAAGCAAAAGTAGTGAATAGTCAAAAAACTAGGGATAAAAAAGGTCAAAATAAGCAATAGCTGCAAGTAAACAAAGTGAATTAGCTAAGTCACCTTACTAACTCACTCTATTTATTGCACTATTACTTAGGTTTAGTAGGTTTTCTATTTTGGAATAGAAAACTAGAAACCTTAGATATTTATACTTTGAGGTATCCTTGAAGGCAGCAAATACTTGTATGGTCTACGAGTCTGGTTTCTTTTGTTAATTTCTGCTTCAATTTTAACTAATTCTTGTTGAAATTCAGTTAAATAATTTTTAATGGTTGGATCAGTAAAATAGCTATCACCATAATCACCTAAAGTCGTGTAATAAACTGACCCTAAAGTGTATACAAGTTCTAATTGTGATTGTGCTTTATCTAATGGTGGCAACAGTCTTAAAAAGTCTGTTTCAGTTGCACCTCCATTTTTTGTTATAGGTATATATCCTGCTAATGGTATTGCAGGTGTATAAGACATAATATCTTCTTGAGGGAAATTTACTGCTGCATGTTGAGCACTACTAGTAAAATAAACTTGTGTAATTAGTTCTATTAGTTCATCGCGCTTTGTAATAGAGTTGTTCTGACCAATATTATTTACACGTCCTCCATTATGAGAAATTAACTCTTCAACCCAAGCTTTTAATTGAGAATCATTTTCTACTGCTTGATCAGATTTATAGTAATAATTTATATAATTTGATACCCATACTTCAATTGCATCCCATACAAGTAATGCATCATCACGATATGGATAATCTGGCAGTAATGAAACATCATCAACACCTCGTTGTTTAAGAGTCTGTTTTAGTGTTGAAGTTCTAACATTTAGTAAATAGCTTTGTGCTCCTTGTATTGCAAAAACTCTAGATTGGTCTATTGAACTAGACAGCAATTTATCTACACCTCCGCCAGACGCAATTAGTGAACCTTGGGCAGCGTTATTGATGGCTAATGTTCCTTCAAAGTGTGGTGTCATTAAAATTCTTAAAGGGTGTTTCTCTGAGAGTTGATTATGTGTAGCCATAACAAATGGTTCAATAAATAGATGTGTTCTTCCTAAATGGCTAACTGCTTCATGAAAATTACCATCAGCTATTTGCACTAGGGTTTTAGCAATTAGCCAGTCATAACCATCGTTTGGTGTAAAAATAACAGTTTGACCATTAGATTGTAAGTTATATTGAATTGCTACAGGCATTAAAGATGTTTTACCTAATGGTACGACAAAAAGCGCTAATGGGGCATAGTTAAATTTTTGAGTATCTGGAAAGCTCCCATTAAGTGCCCCATTAAATACTGTGTAATCAGCTAAATAAAGTCGTCCTTCAGATAATGCTTTAGTTAAACTATCTTCTTTACCCATTACAGCTTGGTAGTGGCTTTCAGTAACTTCTAATTTGCCATGTAATGTTTTTACTTGCTCAATCATTAAAGGATTTGGGCCAGCAACTCGCATTGCTGCAAACTCAGAGTCCTCTTGAAAATTTTGGCTAATTGCTGGTAATGGAATAAATTGAAATAATTTGTCGTAATCTTTAAGACTAGTAGCTTTTCCAGATAAAGCCCCTAATTTCATAATTATCTCTATAAGATCATTAAGGGTTTCTTTTGTAACGCTTTGTGCAAATGATTCTACAACTCCTTTTAAGAAAGCCTCTATTTTAGCTAGTGAAGTTGGAAAACCTTGCTCTTTTAGCTCGCTCTCAATTGATTTTAATAAAGCAGCTTTTGCATCTGCTTTTAGCTCGCTAGTGCTATCTTTTAAGGCAGTTAGTAACTTTTCCATATATTTAGCTATTCCATCTTCTTTATTAATGCCTATCATAATTGCGTTGATTAAAATGTTCAGTACTGAACGAGCAACTAAAGCAATCCAAAGAGGACGTGCAGAAAAATCTTCTGAAGAAGGAAGAGTCTCTATCATAGCAAGTGGTGGAAGATAAGTATAATTATAAGCGTACTTAGCTGAAGAATCATTGTTTTTTGTAACTGTGTTAATTTCCAACATATTTTTCCTTTCAAATCAAATTTTCATTAGTTTAAGTAAAATAGGCTTCTCTATTAGCTTCTACTATTTTTACATAAGTTAGTAGGTTTAATATTAGCTTCGATAAGTAAGGCGCAAAAGTTGAAAAAACAGGACAAAAATCTTCCTCTTTTTGGTTTAAATATTTTGTAAAAGAAGATACTAAATTTTATAGCCTTGAAAGCGAGTAATAAGTTAAAAATAAGTTGATAGTCAGCAGCTTACGTATTTAGGATTAAAGTGTTTATTTTATTAATTTTTATATAAACCCTCTCTCCAATTTGTTCCTTATTTAAGAAATGTTATCAGCATAATATTTTTGAAACAAAACTTCGTTAAAAAGAAAAAACTGTGTCGTGATTTATTTTGTTTTTGCGCTTCTAAAAAGTGTAAAGCGAAAAGAGAAAAAAACTCAATTCGCAATTTTTTATTTAAGAGTTCTATAAAAGAATCTAAAGAATAAGGAGCAAATTTATGAGTACCCCTGCAACATGCCAACCATTTATGGATAAGATAAAATCTTTACAAGCAAAAATTAAACAAATACAAACAGCCCCAGGTTATATTCAAGGAAAAGACGATCCTCATCCTGGTAAGCCCGATCCAGAATCTTTAGCTGAAGTAAAAAAATTGCAACAAGAAATTGCTGCACTAAATTCATCTTTTAAGAGTTGCATTCTTAGCAATGTTGCTCCTTTCCCTCTTAAAATTAAGGTTGGGAGTATTTATTGTGCTAAACAACAAGGAACATTCTTTTTTGAAAGTGATGCCCCTTATGTACTTGTTGCCAGTATAGATCTTAGCGTTGTTCCTCTACCTAATTTAGAAGTCACTTTATATGGCCCTTGGGATGGTGTTGATACTGGAGAAAGCCGTAATAGTGATGGAACACTTTTTTGGGCAATTAATGGAAGTGCAAAAACTATTTTACAACCAACAGATGTAATTTTTCTTGTGGCAGTTATGGAGAAAGACGAAGGCTCTCCTAATGCAACTAGAGGACTGGTTAAAGCACAACTAACAGCAACCTTAGCTGCTTCAATAGGTTTGTCAAGGTCTAACTTAGTTACTAAATTAATCAATGACATGAACTCTGCTTTAAGTATTCCTACTGGTTTTCCAAACCCTGATGATAAGATAGCTGTTAAAGAGCTAACTCTCTCAGCTCTTGATCTTGTTCTTCCTACAGTTGCTCCCCTTGCCAAAACACTTTCTTTTTCTGGAGATGGAGCTAAATACGATGTAACCTGCGTTTTAACTCAAGGCTAAACCTACAAATTTTCCTAGCAAAATAGTTGTAAAGAAACTTCCTAATTCTACCTAAAGGTGCAAAGAAATGTTCTCTTAGCACTCTAACCAGTAACAACATTTACAGCAGCAAGTAAGAAATATTCCTATGAACAAGGCTAATATTTTGTTTGGCTAAGCAAATGGCTTTGTCTTAATAATAGTCTAAAACACTTATTCTTTAGGAATATTATTGCTGAGAAATAAACTGTATTTATTTTAATTAATCATCATAGCTAAATAGTTATAAATACACAGCTTAGCTAGTTTAACATTATTAAGGAGAAAATATGTCAAATCTAAAAGTAATTAACACAAACAAAGAAGTTGAACTTGCGCCAGGTAAAACTTATAAGGGACATTGGAACAATGCAACACCAGGTGCTAATGCAGTATGGGGTGCTCAGGCTATTCCACTTGCTACAGGTAGCACTATTGAAGGCTTTGCCCAAGATACATCTGTTGAAGTAACCAGACTTTGGCGAAGATTGATAATAACTGAAAAGAAGCCATTCCCACAGTCTCAAACAGTAGAAACTGAGGTTGAGCATGAAATCCATTATGAAATTAAGAATGTTGGTACTGAAAAAGTCAAATTCATCATATTTTTAACTATAATGTGGTAGTTTGCACGACAAGAAATCTTTTTAAGTTCCCTGTGAGTAAGATTAAAAAATCAAGAAAACTACGGCTTAATAAAGCTAGCTGATAATAGATTAATTTTATTATTAGCTAGCTTATTTTTATTAAAGAATCTAATTCTAAAAATATCCTAAATCGGGCAATCATTCCAAATAATTACCCGACATACTTTGCTTAGTGAATTCTAATGGGGTTCGGTTTTGTGGTTTCTTAAATATTTCAAGTAATAGTTGTCGTCTCTGCTTTTCGGCTTCGTTAAATTCTACTATAGAAATAAGTCGTTTTAAGTCTTCTTCTGTTTCCTTTAGTGATTGGTTTTTAAGACAAAGTAAGGTTAATCCAGTAAAAGGAAAACGGTCAAAATTTTCAAATAAGAAAATTTGTAATTCAGGACTATTTCTTAAGTGAAAGGTTATGGTAGGTTCAATACCTCGTCCTGGATACTGAGGAAAAGAAGCTGAATGCATAAGCGCTGAAGCAAAATTATTAAGTATTAATTCAGCCATTGCTTTAATTTCATCATAGCTTACAGGATCAGTAGGTTGCCAAGTCTTGTTTTCATAAAAGTAAGGGCGTAAATAAGGTTTTGCTACCAGCACTTTTACATGCTCTGTTGTTTCTGTTATAGATCTTTGAATTAATTGTAGTTCTGGTTGTTTTTGAGCAATCTCAACTTGTTTTATTGCCGTTTGAATTTGTTCTCTTGCTATTCTTAGTTGTCTTATAAACACTGAATAATTTAATAGTCCTACAAATACCAATAGTAGTGTTCCTAGAAATCCACTCCAAGCAATCCATATCTCTGATTGCATTCTGTCTCCTTAATATAAATATGTTCTGCAATTCTATTATATATAATTAATAGATGTTATCTAGTCTCTACTAGCACCTATTAGATACTAGAGTGTATCAAATGCTGGGATTAAAAATTATTTGAATAGAGTAAAGAAAATGAACAAACGAAATAATTACTACGTTGCTGAAAAGTTGGTTAATGGTGGATTAAAGTTTTCCAAACACAAATAGTTAAGCTAGTAGTTAGGCAAATAAAACTGTGGTTTGGATATAGATAAATTCATTAAGGATAATTAAAAAATGGCAACACTAAATGTTAACATTCCTAGGTTTTATTGTTTTCTAAGGAAAGAGTTTTTATATGATGGAAATGCTCATCATGGAGAACTAATAAATGTATGTGTATTTGGAGTAGCTTCAATAGCTGGAAGAGCACTAGGCTTTCATATATTGACAGAAAATGGGGCTACAATATGGCGTTTGCCAATACATGCTCTGTGTCATAAAACAGATGCCCCAACAATGCCATTAGATTATTTGCAGTTTTGGGATTGTTTTAGCTATAAAATCACTTGTACAACTTTTGAACGTTTAAGGGAAAGCAGGGTAAATGTCCATTTAAAGAACCGTGAATGGGAAAAAGGTCAATATATGTTTACTTTAGATTGGTATGAAAGTGAAGATGCTGAAGAAGCAGGAGATGGTGGGCACAAATGTTGTCACATAATAGCTTTAGATAATGGTAATTTTGTGGCTCAGCCTAACAATAGATTAAAATGGTTTTGCCCTGCGTTCATAACACCATATAAGGAAAAACCAGATTATTTAACTAATACAAGAGTCTGGAAAGTAGAAAGAGAACAAGAAACTTCAACTAGGTATTTTTACGATGGTGTAAGTAATGTCTCAGATGAACAAACTTTACTTTATGTAAAAGGGTTACGTTTTGAAAGTATTAAAGCTCAGCAAAAAGAAAATAGCGAAAAAGTTTGTCAAAATATCTAAAATTTAAGTAATACAAACAACCAAAAGTACCTATTATTCTTTTGGTTGTTTTCCAACCTCTAAAAGCCAAATACTACTATGCTTGGCAGGAAAAACTTGCGCTTCTCCCATTGGATTCCCTCTCAACATTTCATAATTTAATAAATATTACCAGCATAATATTTAAAAAAAGAAAACTGCATTAAAAAGAAAAAATTATGTCGTGATTTATTTTGCTTTTACGCTTCTAAAAAATGTAAAGCGAAAAGAAGAAGCCTTAAAAAGACCAAAGCTGAAAATTTTGTGACAATTTTACCCAAAGGATAAAAGGAAATTACTCTATGACGAATACTATAAAAGAAGCTATAGTAACAAAACACTTAATCATTGGAAACTCTAACCATTACAGATGGAACAATGTTTCAAATCGAGAGGAGCACCAATCTGTTATGTCAATAGCGGATTCTGTGAAAGTTACAGAAATGCTTATAGCTTGGGGAAATGGTGATGAACATGCACGTGATGAGCTTATCCCCATTATCTATGACGAACTTCGTCATATTGCTAGAAGTTACCTACGCCGTGAGCAAAATCGGGGTATATTACAAACTACTATACTTGTTCATGAGGCTTATATTCGTTTAGTTAATGTCAAACAAGTTCAATTTACAAACCGTGCACAATTTTTTGGTTTAACGGCTTATTTAATACGTCAAATTTTAGTTGATCATTCGCGTAATAATTTGGCTGCAAAGCGTGGAAAAGGCTCAGTAGAAATCTCTCTTGACAGTCTAGAGTCAGTCTTAGCCGTTTCTTCAACTGATATCATTCATCTTGATAATGCACTTAAACGTTTAGAAATACTTTCTCCAAGACAAAAAGAGATTGTTGAGCTTCGTGTTTTTGCAGGGCTTTCACATGGTGAAATTGCAGAAGTCCTTAAGGTTTCTACTCGCACAATAGACCGAGAATGGATGATGGCACGCGCTTGGCTTCAACGCGAATTTGGCAGTAGCCAAAACGATAATAAGAAATAATAAGAAGTAAATTTGCAAAGCTATACCTAAATATTAGGCTTAGGTTCATAATATTTAATAGAATTTATCTGAACTATTCTAAACAATTTAAATAAGCCAAAAGAGGATTCTTAAATGACACCTGAAAGGTATCAGCAATTAACGAAACTCTTTCTTGCTGCTCTAGACAGCACCTCAGAAGAACGCTCAAGAATGCTTGCCTCGCTTTATAAAGATGATCAAGAAATGTTTGACGAAGTCCAATCTCTTTTAGCAGCACACCAAGAGTCTAGTATGCTTGATAAAACATTGCTGATTACATCACGAAATAATTCTAAAATTACATCTGAAGATCCTAAACACACAGGTCTATTTGTTGAAAGAGTGATTAATGGGTATTGTTTAACACGCGAAATTGGTCAGGGTGGAATGAGTGTAGTTTATGAAGCATATAATCAGTCAAATTTACATTCTTCAACAGTAGCCATTAAGATATTAATATGTAATACAAATACAGAGCTTGTATTAAAACGTTTTCGTATTGAGCAACAAATTCTCTCTTCACTACAACACCCAAATATTACACGCTTACTAGATGGTGGTATAACAGCAGATGGATTTCCTTTCTTTGTGATGGAAAAGGTAGATGGTTTGCCGATAGATGTTCATTGCGATACATATCAGTTAAACATATTTGAAAGATTAAATTTATTTAAGACTGTTTGTAAAACAGTACAATATGCACATCAAAACCTTGTAGTACACCGCGATCTAAAACCAAGCAATATATTAGTCACTACAGATGGTACAGTAAAATTATTAGATTTTGGGATTGCCAAAGTTATCAAACCCTCTTTAGTTGATAGTGTTGCATTGACTGTTTCCAAAACACAAACAGGGGTACGGCTCTTTACTCCTGCCTATGCAAGTCCAGAACAGATAGAAGGAAAAAATGTAACTACTTTATCAGACGTATACTCATTAGGTTTATTACTATATTTGCTACTTACTGGAAGATATCCATTTCATTTAAAAGAAGGCACAACAGAAGAGCTACTTAGAGTTATTTGTAATAATGAGCCTATACGCCCAAGTAATGCAGTAAAGCTATTAGAATCAGAGTTAAAAATCTTTGCAATTGAATATATCTCACCAGAAAAATTAAGCATTTGTCGAAAAACAAATATTACACGTCTTCAAAAACAGCTTTTAGGAGATCTAGATAACATCATTTTGATGGCGATGCGAAAGGAACCAACAAGGCGCTATTTATCAGTTAATGAACTCTTAACTGATATTGAAAGGTATCTTACAGGTCTTCCCGTTATGGCTTGTGAAGATACTTTTTTCTACCGTACAGAAAAATTTATTCGTCGCAACAAAAAAGCAATGATACTAACAATATTTGTAATATTTATATTAATTACAGGCATCTCTATGACCGTTTGGCAAATGCATATTGCTAGAGAGCAGCGACAGATTGCAGAACAAAAGAGTAAAGAAATACGTGAAATTGCTAATTCTTTTGTCTTTGAAACTCATGATGCAATAAAAAATCTTCCTGGCTCAACAGCAGCACGAAAACTAATTGTAAATCAGGCATTAAAGCTGTTAGTGGCTCAAGAGCAGAATGCCGAGAATGATCTAGGATTACAAAAAGACCTTGCATTTTCCTATCAAAAAGTTGCGGATATTCAAGGGCGACCATTTTTGCCTAACATTGGCGATACAGATGGAGCACTAAAAAACTATGAGAAATCATTAAAATATTTTCAACAAGTCTTTAACCAAAAAACTCAAGATAAAGAAAATATCTATAATTTGAGTATTGCCTATCAGCGAATGGGCGATGTATTAAACAGTTTAGGAAAAGTTGATGATGCAATGGTTTTTCATAAACAGGCACTATTATTTGCTGAAATACTCAATAAAAATAATGAAAATACTTTCTTGCATCAGCGACTTATCTTCACTATTTACAGTAGTATGCTTAATATTTTGCAAACTAGTAATTTAGTTGAAGCAAGCAAAATAACTCAAGAAATGAGCCTATTTTCATCCAAGCTATTAGAGAAATACCAAGATAGTGATACACAGTTTATTCAAGCAACAAGCTTTTATAAAACAGCTTTTATACTGCACACTATTTCAAACTCTCTTATTGAAAAAGTTGGAAACAAAACAGCAGCTACAAAAGACTTATTCTTAAAATCGGTTGAGTACCAAAAAAAATCAACAGAGATTATTGAGCATTTGAGTAAAGAAAAACCTTATGATGCAAACCTTCAATTTCAACTTGCCGACTGTTTAGGACTACTTGGAACTTCATTGCTTTATGCTGGAGAAATAGAAGAAGCACTGAAACTATATGAACGCAAGCAAGAAATTTATAAAAAACACGCTGATATAGATAGCTTTAATGAACAACTCCGCTATAGTATTTGGATAACAAATTACCAAATAGCAAGAGCAATGAGTAAGAAAAATAGTGCTCTTGCTATAGAACAGTATGAAAAAGCCATAGGAGATTATAAAAACTCTTTCGCAAATAAGACTCCATCACTACTTCAAAAATGGGCTTTAGCCCAATGTTTTACACAATTAGGAGAAAGCTTAGAAGAACAAAAACAATTTGCTAAAGCTATTTTTAACTATCAAAAATCAGTAGATATATATAACCAGTTGCTTTCCTATGACTCACACCACTTTCTCTTCCAATCAAAATTAACAACTCTATATCTTAAAAAAGCTAAAATACTTATTACATTAGATCGTAAAGAAGAAGCTAAAGAATTTTTATACAAAATTATCGATAAAAATAAGAAACAACTTTTTACCGCTGAAATGCTCTCAGAAACAGCATGGTTATTATTAAACAGTCCAATAAAAGAACTGCAAAACACAGCACAAGCACTAAAGTTTAGTAAGCGTGCAGTAGCTATGACAAACTATCAAAACCCTTTTATTTTATCTGTTTATGCCTGTGCGCTTTATCATTCAGGCGATATAGATGAATCACAAAAATACATTGAAGAAATTTTCAAGTTTCTACCATTTCTAGACACCCAAAATTACCAAATAAATATAACAGCTATTAAAAACCATTTTGAAGAATTAAAAAAAGGAGACTAACTATGTCTAAATCAACTGATAAACCAAATATTATTAAACATCCTATTGCTAGAAATAGATTTATCAATATTTATTTTTCTGGCTTATTTGCAATTTTTTTTGATCAAGAACATAACCGCGCAATGATAGGAATGTTAGATGAAAGAAAACACGAAACACAATTTTTAATAAATGACCAACCTCTTAAAATTAATGATAAAAACTTTACAGAAAACCAAAAAAGATGGCAAGTAAAACTCTATCTTCAGAGCCAAAAACCACTTTCTATATCTCGTGGAGGAACAGTTGAAAATGGTGATGCTTTTGATTATTTTGTAGACATAGAAAAGCTTGAAGGCTGTGGAGATAAAGAAACATTACCGCTTAGGCAAGAATTTTTTAAAGGACGCTTTTATTTGAACGCAGGTGAATTTAAAGCTGATAAAAAAGCTTTTAAAGATTCTGTGGTCGATTTTGTACGTCAAGATTCTCGAATGCCCCTCTCTACTTGGCGACCGCGCCCTATTGCAGAATCACTTCAAATTACTATTCCTCTTATAGGTGTAGAGAGTGCTGAATTACAAATTGGAAACCAAGTTGACTTTATATCTGTGCCATTAAACATTAAGAATGATATAAAAATAAATATTAAGAATGATTGTACAGATGGAGGAGCATCAGGAAATGTTAGAGATACTGATTTTGTAGCATTTTATAAATTGATAGCTGACAATAGAACTCCTGCCGTGCCTGTTAATATAAGTTCGCTATACTCACTACAAAGCCCAAGCAGTATACAATCTCCAAATTTAGCTAAGAAAGAACTAGTAAGAAATGATCCATCAACTGGAAATGCAGCACCTCACCCTGATCAATTACTAGAAGCAATGTGTGGAGGAGTACTTTTTGGTAACACAAAAAGTTTTTAAGAGATGAAGTTATCCATTAAGGTTATTGATTAAAAAATGAAAGTTTTTTTAGAACTTTTTAGAACTTTGATCAAATTTTTAGTAAATAAAAGAAGAAAATGAAGAGAAAAACTCCGCCCTAATAATTAATTAAAAGGGGTTCGTTTTCTCTTCATTCTCCACCTTATTTACTCACATAGTCGATCTTAGGCTTAATCTTAAGCTGAAGTTAAGAAAGTTAAGCAGATTGTGTTTGGGTTACTGGTCTAGCATAATAGTTAGTAATACCAATAGGAAGAGTTGAAGAATTAAGTGTGTTTAATGCTTGTCGTTGAGCACTACTAAACGTATTTGGGTTTATTTGTCCTAGAAAATCCAGTGTTTGACCAACTTGTTTGTATAAACGAAGAACATCAGGAACTTTGGTTGGAGTAGCATTAAGACCTGTTACTGCATTTTGTAGTAGAGTAATGTTGTCTGACACAATTCTTTGTGTTGTAGGATCACAACCACCTAAGAATGTTTGTAGTCCAGCTATTATATTATTTAAGTTTGCTACATAATTAGCCCTTGGTTGAGCATTATTTGTGTAAAAGTTTACTAACCGTTGTTGAGTTGCAGGGTTGCCATTTTCAACTCTAGTAAAATCGCGTGCCCCTCTAATACCACCAAACTCGATTTGAGGAGGAGTTGCATTAGTTACAGGGAAATTACCATTAAAGAATAAAGTTACAGGTTGATTGCTACCAGGGATTCGTACTGAAGCAGTTTGTAGTTTATCTGCTGAATTTACTTGATATTGAATTTGACCAGGATCAACTCCGGTTATACCTATTGAATTTAAGTAGGACAATACATTACTGCCAAAAGTTGCGCTTGGGTTTGCTTGTGCTTGTGATAATGGTTTATTAGCATTAAAAGCAGGTAATGCTGCTGCTGTTGTTGCAGTAGGATTGTTAGTTCCATTAATAGGAAGACGATTAAATAAATAGTTAGAATAGCCAATACCAACAATATTAAGTGCGTTATTTACACTACTTTGATTAACACCAGCTTTACCGTTTAAAAGTTGAAGAACGTTTGTTACTTGTTTATAAACTGTGTCGGGGTCAGGGGTTCGGCCAGCAAAATTGGCAATTTGATTATAAGAGTTGCCTAAAGAAGCTATTGCAGCATTTACTAATTGGGTTGTTTGTGGATCTAAGGAACTGCTATTTTTAATTTGAGTAAGAGCACTAGCTATATTTTGAACATTTACCCCATAGTTACGACGTGATGCTTGATCAACAGAGTATAAATTAGCAATTTGGTTACGTTGATCTTGTGCTAAGGGCTGCATTGATCTAGCGACAGAAATAACTCCTTGGCTATCTAAATAAACTCTTGGTATTTGAGCAGTGGTTTGTGGTGGAAAAACATTTGAAGGTGGAAGGTTATTAAATAGTCGTATTGTGCCACCACCGTTCAAAGAAAGCTCTCCTGTTTGAAACTGATTAGCAGAGTTTACTTGAATATTTGTTTGAGTATTATTAATAGCAGCATTTGGAACTCTAAAAATATTTGCTAAAAAATTATTTAGTGGTTGTTGAAATGTACCTAAAGGATTAAGTGCTGGTGTTGAAGTAGTAGGATTAGTTGAACTTGTAGCAGTAGTAGAACTTGTTGAACTAGCACTATTTGTTGAAGTAGTAGAGCTAGTTGATGCACTTAAAGTATTTGGAATAGTAGAATTATTTGAAATACCTGATGTAGCACTTGATAAATTATTTGAAGGTAATGATTGTTGTAATTGTAATCTTATAAGTGAAGAACCGAGTGAACTAGTATCTTCTCGTCTTATTGTTTCTGTACTAGCTGGTGTATTTGAAGTGGTATCTATATTGTTTTCGACATTATTATTTTGTGATTGAATAGAGGTACTAATAATAGAATTATTGTTGCTAATATTATTGATTGCCATAAAATTATCTCCTATATGTTTTTAGATATTTAGTTAAATATGTTGTCAGAAACTTTAAAGAAAAAATTATAAAGTTAATTACTTGTTTAAGGTAACTAATTGATTAAAAGTAACTTAATAAATATATTTTGCGAAAAACTGATATATAAACATTTTAATAATATTATGTTTATATAAATGGTAAACTTTAAAAGAAAAAATATTGTTTAATAAAAGTATTGTTTGGTAAAGAGAGCGCGGTAGTATGTTCTACCTAGTCTCAATTAGCTTATCGGTTAAATTAAAATTTTGTTGTGTGTTTATTTCATTTTTTTCGGAAAACCCGCAGAATTTAAACTATTTACCTAGCTAAGCTTTCTATTGCTTCACAACTAGCATTTAGAGCTTTTGTAAAATCAATTCTTTTCTGTATTTTTTGGCACTGTTCTGAGATTTTAGCCGAATTAAGTAGAAAAGAAAGTTTTTGACTTGCTGTTTCAGTATTATAATTTTCAGGATATATAACACTAGCAACTCCTAAATTTTCTAATCTTGCCGCATTATCAGGCTGGTCATAACCTATTGGCATTATTAACTGGGGGACTCCTGCTGATAAAGCCTGCCCACAAGTCCCTATTCCGCCATGATGGACAAAAGTTCCTATTTTTCCTAGTACAAGACTAAAAGGAATATATTCTACATGTTTAATTGTAGAAGGTAGTTTATCTGGTAACTGTGAGGCATACTTAGTTAATAATAAGGCACGTTTACCAAGTTTAAGTGTAGCTTGAATTGAGGTTTGAAAAAAATCTTTTGCATATTTCATAGCTGTCCCTGCGGTAAAAATTAAGCTTTGGTCTTTTTCACCAAGAAAATCAGCTATTTCATCTGCTAATTTTTCATTTTCTTTAACAGCATCAAAATTAATAAACCCTGTTAGTTCAGTATTTTGGGGCCAATCTTTTTCTGGGGAAGCAAACCATTCTGGAAAAAGACCTATTACTTTTTCTGGAGAATTTATCCAATGCCCTATAATAGAACTAACATTTGATAGCCCTAGTTCTTTACGAAACTTATTTAGAACTGGGCCAAATAGTTTATCTATCAAAAAAAAATCTATAGCACTATATAATAGTTTGATAACAATTGGTGGTAGGTGCTTTGGTAGCTTTACTCCAGGTAACATAGGTGTTCTATAGGCACTTCTTATTACAGAAGGTTGTAGATGAATAGTTGCTAATGGGAATTTATGTTTTTCTTGTGCTAGTCTTGCACCCAAACAGAGCGAAGTGGCAGCAACAATGGTTTTATTTGGGTCATAACTAGTGATTATGTCATATAAGGGTCGCATCATTGGCAATACACAATCTTTAACTACAAACTTAAACCCATGTTTAGGGTTCCACATTTCTGGGTTTTCTAATGCTGCTAGATATTGCTCAATACTTCCTAACGCAATAAATTCTACACCTACGCTTTCAATAAGTGATTGGAAATAAGGGCTAGCAATCATTGATACCTTATGACCACGCTTTTTTAAGGCTATGGCTAAACCAATTATTGGATGAACATCTCCTGTGCTTCCTAAAGCTGCTAATAAAATATTCATTTTTCTCTCGCTCTGGTAAACTGACTTATTTCTCAAACTTTATATTAATATAGACAAACCCTTTATCTGTGTTACTAGAATCTTCCCAGACAGATTTATCTTCATACTCTATTTTAGTAACACGATAACCAAGTTTGGCTCCTTGAGGTAATTGCATAATATTAGTAATTGGCAAGGTTTCTTTAATGTCAATTTCTTTATTAGGTTTAATGACTTTTTTGCTTTTAATCTGTTTTACCATAAGTTTATTTTCAGCGCTTAAATAGCGAGACTCCCAATAAAAACAGGCTATAGTCTGGTCACTAATATTTTTAGCTTTGAAAGTAAAAACTAATTTATGCTCATTTTTTTGTGATAATGGCCCTTCGGAAACATTATTATCAATGCGGGAGGCATTGCCAACCTGACCTATATTATTGTTTGTAACGATACTAATATTACCTTTATTAACCATTAAGACTTGAAGGTTTGAAACTTCTAAAGGACAGTTTGTATTAGCTGAAATGAAATATAGATGATTAAAAGACAATATATTTACTGATAAAAAGAACAAGAAGAATATAGGACGTAACATAGTAGCCTCCTTTTCAGATATGGCTAATTTCAAATTTTCTACTTATTGGAAGAGTATTTCTTAAGTTTCTACTGATTTTATTAATTTTATTGGTATCGATTTTATAAGGCGACTGCTAGCTTATTTAGCGCATAACTAAGATATATCATTAACTTTCTACACAATCGCCTTATAACTGTTTACTTAAATAAATAGGCTAAAAAGCAAGCCGAAAGCCTAATTGAAACTGCCTAGGTCGAAAAGCTGCGGTAAAGCGATCTGGGGTTGCAATAAAACGTCCAGCTTCTTGTCTAGGTAGATTAAAAGTTCCATTAGAGTTAATTGGAAAGATTCGACTAACATCACTGATATTAGTACGGTTAGCAAGATTAAAGACTTCTGCATAAGCAGTAATTTTAATTTGGTCATTTATAAAGATAGAGCGAGAAATACGGAAATCTACTGATGCAAAACCAGGCAAGCGGCCTGAATTACGAGCTATACCATTAGGACGATCAGCTGGTAGAGCAACATCACCATTACCATCTAAATCTGCACCAACAAGTAAGTTAAAGGGCTGACCAGAGTTTAGTGTGATAATGCTAGAAAGATCAAAATTTCTTAAAAGCCAATTACCGCTATTTCCTGTATTAAAAGTGCTGGAAAAAACAAACCGCCCTCGCAAATCTTGTAATGAAAGACCTCTCTCAGCACGTAAATTAAGAGGGTTCTGTAACTCTAAAATATCTGTACGTAGAGCATCAATATAATTATCAATGGTCTTAGAGACTGTATAATGTGCAAGTAAAGAAAATCGTTTAGGGAATTTAACAAAAAATGATATAGTGCCCGCACTATAGTAACTATCCCCTGAACTCTCAAAAGCTTGTACTTGACCTTTAGTAGGATCTATACGTCCTCTTATTAAACTATTTAAGGGATCTCCTGGTATTGGGCGAACAACAGGATTAATATCACGAGTTAAAAAGACATTTAATCCTCGTACATATTGGTAACTTAAGGTTAATCCTGCTTTATCACTAATTAAGTAGTTTATCCCAGTATTAACTTCATGTGCATAACCTGTTTTAAGTGTTGGTGATATTGTTATCGTGCGTGTTAACTGAGGAATAAAAGGCACTTGAGTAGGTATAGTAGGGCTATCAGGAAATCTATGACCTGGTAAACTAAAAGGAATAATGGAAAAAGGAAATACTAAAGTAGGGATTACTACTGTCTTACCATCAAGAAATTGGGCAGATAAGGGGGCAGCATATTGAGTAGTACCTTGGTAGATTCCATAGGAGCCAAATATGCTTAAACGCTCTAGCTTACTTGGTGTATAGAAAAAAGCAAATCTAGGATTAAAACGTCCTTTGTTTGTAGGGGTAAATCTAATTCGTTCTTGATCATAGCGTAGCCCAACTTTGATCAATAAATTAGGGCGTAGACGAAAATCATCTTGAGCATAAGCTGAGTAATAGTTATAACCAACAGAACCTCTAGGATCACCAAACCCTTGTAAAAAAGAAGTAGGAAGAGACAAATCTGCTAGAGGCAATCCTTGAGGAAACCCTGGAATTGCTTGGGGTAAGCTATTGGATAGTATTGTTAAGAAAGCTCTTTGCGCTACTGTACGTAGATTAGGATCAAAAGCTTGTTCGCTTGAAAGTGCTGGAAGACCAGGAATTCCAGTAAGTTGAGAAAAATTCAATGGGCCAAATGTTGCTATACCACCAAAGGCTACAGGTATAGAAACCTTCTTATTACCTATTCGAGTAAAAAGAAAATCAAACCCAACCTTGATTTGGTGTTGTCCTTTATTTAAGGAAAGGTTGTTTACTAGTTCATAGAATTTGGTTTCTGCAGTTTGAGGAAGAAGCGGATCACGTCCTAGTATTATCTGTCCATCACTAGAAAAAATATTTACTTGCGGCCCTTTAGGATCGGCTGGGCTAACAATTGATTCTAGTCTAGAAAAAAGAAACCGAGTTTCATTGGTCAGATTAAATCTAGTATTTACATAAGTATTGCTAGTTGCAATGGTATTATCATTTAGATTTAGTGCTCCAGCAGCAGCACCATCTTTAAGACCTCCAAACATCTGTAATTGCCCGTTAGTATTACCTCCATAGCTATAACGTATGTTTAAGCGATCATTTGAAGAAAGTTGGAAATCAAGGCGTTGTAAAAACCCAGAAAAAGCTTCACCAAAAGGTACTGGCCCATTACTAGCTGGCAAACCTAAACGTTGAGCAGCAGAAACAATACTATCTTTAATTGTTACTACATTGTTTTGTTTAAGCGAAAGCCTTTCAAATGAAAGAAAGAAAAAAGCCTTATCTTTTTTGATTGGCCCTCCTAAAGTTGCGCCAAATTGGTATTGTTTAAACTCTGGTTTAAAAGATGAAAAAGCATCACGTGCACTGATATCATCGTTTCTAATAAAATTAAATACCGTTCCATGAAGTTCATTACTCCCTCCTTTAGTAACAATATTTACTACTCCACCAAGTGCACGACCAAATTCAGCAGATGAATCAGCAACAATAACTTGGAATTCTTGAACTGCATCTTGGCTAAAAGTGCTTCTAACACTGCCGTTGCCTGTATTATTATTGTCTACTCCATCTATAGTAACATTGTTATTTCGCGCACTCTGTCCATTAAAAGATAACCCTGAACTTCGCGAAGCTCCTGTTGCTGATACACGATCTGGTGCGACTCCCGCAGTTATCAAAGTAAAGCTAAGGAAGTCACGGCGATTTATTGGTAGATTGTTAATGCTTTCATTATCAATGTTTGTAGCTCGTTCTGTACGCCCTTCAATATTTAGTCCTCCTGCTTCTACAATAACATCATCCTTAATTGTTCCAACGGTTAAAATAAAATTTAAGATAGTTATATTGCCTACTGTTAATGTAGCTTGCCCTAATTTATTACTAAAGCCATCTATAGAAACTGCAACTTCATATTCTCCTGGAGGAAGTTGACTAATGGTATATGAACCATTGTCAGATGTGATTGTTTCACGAATTAAATTAGTCTTTTTGTTATATAGTTTGACTGTTGCACCACTAATAACAGCGTCTTCAGTATCTTGAACTGAGCCTATTAAAGATGAAGAGGCTGAACCACCTGACTGCCCATACACCGATGTAGAGAGTAGTAAACAGGTCATTAAATAAAAGCTTTTAGCAACCCCTGAAATAATAATAGATACTTTCATAATCCTCCCTTATAACTTCTCAAGTACTAAGTAGTTAACCGATATCCAGTACTAAATTCTGTAATAACTCATTTAGTATTTACATCAGGAATTAATTTTTACTCGAATCGATAAAACAAAATAAAACAAATTGATGAACATATAGCTATTAAAACCATATGGCCTGGAAGAGAGAAGACCTTGATAAGCAAAAGTGCTTTTGCCAATCAAAAATATTTTTTATAAATTTTTGGAGATCTCCATCAACTGAAGACCATTACTTATAAAGACGCTACACCTCCCCCTTTTAAAACTATCAAAAATGTTATAACAAGAGTAATACTGTAACTATTGATAACAATTAACTTAATGGTCAACAGCCCTGTGGTTTATTGTGTAGCAATAGGCACACATATACTATCTAAATACAATTTAGCTAGCTGTACTACTAGATTTGTATTAATATATTGGTTGTAATTGTGAATAACTAATCGTAAGAGGATATTTTTATCCTCTTAAATTTTTTATAAAGCAATAAGTTTTATTATAATTCTTGCCGGTATTTAGTAAAACAACACCTCAAAAGAAATAGATTATTGAATAGTTGTTTCCTTTTTATTTCAAGAATAACTTTTACTTTATAGCATTTTTTTGTTGCACTTATTTTTTATTAACGAAACAATAACGTGACACCAATCAACACAATTATGACAAGTATGCTTTTTTAGCATCTTAATTTTTATTTTGTTGGTGTGTTTTGATGTGAGGTAACACCTTTATTAGCATACCTAGCCATTTGCTCAGCAGAGTCTTTTAACTTCTGATCAAGCTACTTTTTTACGCTAACATATCTACCGAATTTTGTTTGTGAAATAGAAATTTTGCTGAAGCAATTAAGTGATAATTAATGAACTATGGCGGTAATAATAATCTAAATTTATCTTCTTTGTCTAGAGAAAAAAACTGTTATTATGGATGCATAATTTTTAGAAAATACCAACCCAAAACTAATGCAAGAACTCTGAAAAAAAGTCGTCTTTCATTAAGATTTTATTAAGACTTTATTAATATTTCATTAAAATTTCATTAAAACTTCATTAAAGTTTTATATAGCAATGTATTAAAAATAAGCCATTTCTAATAAAATAAGCAGAAACTAACACTTAAGGTTAAGTCCTGCCTAAGCTCAATGTAGTTTCTGCTAGTTATTATTGGGTTATGTCTAGTGATTACCTTACTAGTAAATTACGTAATTCTATAACTCTAGAAATAATTACAGCATTATCTGCACGGATAACCCTACGCTGAGTAGGAAACCAAATATTATTAAGTTTAGTGTGAGTATCACTAAAAGATTCTGTACGCTTGATTGAGCCTGTTTTAGCATCAAAATAAGTAACGGTAAAATGACGAGGTAAATATTTGTTATTTTCTACAGAGGTAGTTTCTAAAACGCTAATAGTAAAGCGTTCTCCAGCAATGGTACGAGTAACATCTACTACTTTACCATCACGTATTCTATAACTAGATTTTAGTGAATCATTAAGTATTACTAAACGGCCTGTTGGGTTTTTATCATCTTCACCAAATGTAATAGGGTTTGCTCCATCCCTTTTAGCAAAATCACCTCCTCGTCGATGACTTAAAGTACTATTTAATTGGTTTAGAAGCCAGGTTTTTGATTCTTGGCTCAATCCTTCAATTGTTAAGTTTACACCTGCTTTTTGTTCATAAGAAAGTTTTCCTATAACAATCTGTCCATTATCATTAAAGACTACTTCTGCACTAAAACCAGCAAAGTCTTCAGGCCAGACTTGACGAGCATCATGAGCCTCTTTTAAGAGCGCATAGGC
Organism: Acidobacteriota bacterium; assembly: GCA_016213785.1. Lineage (GTDB taxonomy): Bacteria > Acidobacteriota > Blastocatellia > Chloracidobacteriales > JADJPF01 > JADJPF01. Next base: position 51,661 of record JACQZQ010000061.1, on the reverse strand, counting down.
TTGAGAATCTGCTTTTATTAGAGGTTTAGCTTCTGTTGAGTTTTCTGTTTTGGCTACATTGTTGCTAAGTTCTGTTACTTGGCTTTGTGCTAAAGAAATTGCAGGACAAAGTAGCAATAGCGAAAAGAATAAGATAAGTTTTGTTTTTTGATTAATACTTTTCATTAACTTTTTCTCCTTAATTTTAGATCTTTTTTACATAACTAAACTTGTATCAGAAAAATTATTGCCAAGAGTTTGTTCTCCCATTAGTACTTCATCACGCATTTTATCAATGACATCAGCTAAAACTAGCAACTGTTCTGGTAAAAAAGTAAAAGTTGTATTTCCCAGTACCAAATGCAAACAATCTGAGTGTTTACAACGATACCAATTACAATGTAAAAGCTCTTTATTTTCCATAAATTATCCTCGTTTAATTATTATTTGAGTAATGGACACCCTTTACAGTATTTGCCAGCTTTTTTATATTTCTTACAGCATTTCTTCTTATAGTGCATAACTTATCCTTTCTAAAAATAATAGCTAATAAAGCAATCCGACTCATAGTTTTTATAAACCTGATTAAAGCATCACCATAGTTTTGGCAGGAAAAACTATGATGAGACTTGAGCAATCACCCATTTATGTTGATGCTAATCTAGAGGAATAATATAGTAAATATAAATTTTGAAAATCAATGTCATTTTCATTTTTATCAAAATGCCTAAATTTTCAAAAAATGTCAAGAAGGAAAAAGCAAAATTTTACTGATTTATATTTTATGAAAATGAAAATGAAAATCGAATTTAAATCCATTTTATTTTTTAGTTCGTAGTTTGAAGGTAAGAAATAAAATTGGCTCTCCTATTTTCTTTTGGTGAACTAATTAACTTGCAACCTATAGATAGTATTGGAACGATGCTTTAAGTCACACTTAAGGCTTTATCAAAAGAATCTAAGAGAGCCAAAAAACTTATATTGTAAATTTTCAGGAGAATTATAAATCTATGTTAAGAACAAAAAAAATGTTAGTTGCGACCTTTTTAGTTATAAGTACTATGTTTGTAGGATTAGTAATGGCAGAAGAGCCAGTAAAAGTAGGTGGTCAGCCAATGTATGCTAATAAAACCATTGTAGATAATGCAGTAAATTCAGCAGACCACACTACTTTAGTTGCAGCTGTTAAAGCAGCTGGTTTAGTTGATACACTTAAAGGAAAAGGCCCCTTTACAGTTTTTGCTCCAGTTAATGCAGCCTTTAGTGCTTTACCAGCAGGTACAGTAGACACTTTACTTAAACCAGAAAACAAAGATAAGTTAACTAGTATTCTTACTTACCATGTTGTAGCTGGTAATTTTAATGCTAAAGCTCTAGAAGCCATGATCAAAGCTGGTAAGAGTAAGCTTAAGACTGTTCAAGGAGGTGAATTAACTTTGGTTAGAAATGGTGACAATATTATTGTTAGAGATGCTAAAGGAGGCGAAGCTAATATTAGTATTACTAATGTTACTCAATCTAATGGAGTTATTCATGTTATAGATAAAGTGCTTTTACCCTAACCACCCTACTTTCTAAAGTTTCTAGAACTTCTAGGACTTCTAGGACGATCTAACGCTTTGAATGTTTTGTTTTTTCATTTAATAACTTGGTAATTGGTCAAGTAGAGTAAATCTACTTGACTCTCTTTTTAACCATCAACAGGTATGATGATTATGGAAAAGCTACAACCTCAAGAACATGTTAAGGAAATTCAAAAACTAGCAATGAGTAAAATAAAAAGGCGTGAATTATTAAAATTACTTCCTATTGGTGCTGCTAGTATTTCGCTACCTCTATTTAATGAAAGTTTAATAAAACAAGGGCTTAGTTTTAGCGATTGGGTTTCAGAAACACTCTATAACCCTAATCAATTGGCAGAAGTATTTACTGATAGCCAAGTTACAGAATTCAAGAAATTTCCTTATAACACATATGATAAAGATGACCCAGAGGTAGATTTAGAAAACTGGAGACTATCAGTTGAAGGATTAGTAGAAAAAGCAGGTGATTACAAACTAGAACAAATACAAGCTTTGCCAAAATATACACAAAATGTTCGCCATATTTGTATTGAAGGCTGGGATGTAATAGGAAATTTTGCAGGAGCAAAATTAGCTGATTTTCTTAAGATGATTGGGGCTGATTCAAAAGCAAGATTTGTCGAGGTTATTTGTGCAGATTATTATTACTCATCTTATGATATGGCTAGCTGCTTACACCCACAAACCCTACTTTGTTATGAAATGTATGGAAAACCTCTAGATAGAGGTCATGGCGCTCCACTAAGAATTCATATGCCAACCAAACTAGGTTATAAATCCTGTAAATATCTTATTTCTTTACGTGTTAGTAATATTTTAAGTAAAGATAAGGGTTTTTGGGAAGATCAAGGTTATTCTTGGTTTGCTGGCATTTAAGTTTCATATATTAAATTAAATCAAATAAATAATGATAAAAAATGAAAAATCTATTCTTTGGGCAAAAAGTTAAAATAGTTGATAAAGAAAAAACAATTCTCTATATCTATGAGCATCCATTATTTGTAAGACTAACACATTGGTTAAATGCACTATCGCTCGCAATATTGATAATGAGTGGGTTAGAAATATTTTCTGCTTTTCCTAGCTTTGCAGAAAAAATACCTCAAGTAGATTTAATTAATATTCCTAGTGTACTTAGACTAGGAGGATGGCTAGGGGGCGCTATTCAATGGCATTTTACTTTTATGTGGGTATTTATTATCACAGGTATTTTTTACCTTTTTCTTTGCTTTTTTACAGGGTATTGGAAAACTATCTTCTTTTTACCTAAAGATATAAAAGGTTTACTGCCTATGATAAAACACTATTTCTTTTTTAAACCAAAACCACCACAAATAGAAACTTATAATGCTTTGCAAAAATTTGCCTATACTATAGTAATCATCCTAGGAGTATTTTCTGTTATAACAGGAATTTTACTTTATAAGCCTATTCAATTTAGTTTTATCGTTTATCTACTAGGAGGTTTTAAGTTAGTTCGGCTATGGCATTTTTTAACAATGTGCGGTTTTTTATTCTTTATAACTGGTCATATCATTATGGTTATTTTACATGGATGGGGTAATTTTCTCTCAATAATCATTGGTTGGAAGAAAAATATAGATAACACAAATATTTCTAAAAACTCATAAAATAGTAGGTTCTTACTTAATAGCATCATTAACTAGTCCTTTAAGATATAGTTTGGCTTTAATTTGTATATAAGTTTTCTCAAGTATGCAAAATATGCAAAATGTAATGTTGAGAATAAAAAATGTACAGCAACAGTTCAATAAATCAAGAAATCACATTAGCTTTTCTTTATTTTGCAGCATTACATTTTTAGCCTTATCAAATACTTAAATATAGCCTTTAGCAGCAAGTAATTCTGCATTAAGAATTGCAGCACCAGCAGCACCTCGTATAGTATTATGTCCTAAGAGAGTAAACCGAAAATCTAAAATAATATCCTCGCGAACACGACCGACAATTGTTGCCATACCCTTTTCTAGGTCACGATCTAATCTAGGCTGAGGTCGGTTATTTTCCTTTAATACAACAACTGGATGTGATGGAGCACTAGCAAGTTTAAGTCTTTGTGGCTCACCTTGAAAGTTTTCCATTACTTCAATTAATTCTGCGACACTAGTTTTTTTCTTAAGTTTAATTGTTACTGCTTCTGTATGACCATCAGACACATTAACTCTATGACATTGAGCGCTAACACGAAAATCAGCAGCCTTTATCATACCATTTTCAAATTGTCCTAAGATTTTTTGTGGCTCACTTTCTACTTTTTTCTCTTCGCCATCTATAAAAGGAACAACATTGTCAATAATATCCAAAGAAGCAACCCCTGGATAACCTGCGCCTGAGAGGGCTTGCATAGTTGAAACCATAACAGCTTCAATACCAAAAGCTTGATTTATTGGTGCAAGCGCTAAAGCTAGAGCTACTGTAGTACAATTAGGATTAGTTACTATATAACCTTTTTTCCATTCACGGCGTTTTTGTTGAATTTTAATTAATTCAATATGTTCAGCATTAATTTCTGGTACTAAAAGAGGAACATCTACAGACATTCTATGATTTGAGGAATTGCTAATTACAGGATAACCTGCTTGAGCAAAAGATTCTTCAACTGCCCCTGCCATTGAGGAAGGTAGGCTTGAAAAAACTATATCACAATCCATAGGAGTTTGGCAGGTTTGAAGTGACATGCCTCTAACCCAGTTTGGCATTGGTGTTGGGAGTTTCCAACTACAAGCTTCTGCAAAGCTTCGTGCTTCTGAGCGCTCAGAAGCGGCTAAGGCTGTTACTTCAAATTCAGGATGATTATCAAGCAACTGAATAAAACGTTGACCCACCATTCCTGTAGCCCCTAAAATACCTACTCTAATTTTCTTACTCATAAAAAAACTCTATTGCCCTTCCTTGTTGATCTATTTCTAAAAGTTTTGTTTCCGCCTTAATGTTTTGTTTGGCAAATATTTGCTTTAGCTTTTCAGCAATAGCAGAAAAATTTTCTAGTGCTAAGGCAAGAATCGCTGGCCCAGAACCACTTAAGGCGACTCCTAAAAGCCCTGGCATCTTTATAGTCAAAGCCTCTTGAAGTCCTGGAACAAGAGGAGCACGAAAATTTTGATGCCATCGATCCTCTAGAGCCTGTCCAATTAAACTATAATTTTCTTGCATTATTGATGCCTGAAATAATAACGCATGTTGGAGATTAAATATTGCATCACTTCTAGAATAGCTAGTAGGCAAAACCCCTCTAGCTTTTTGTGTATCTAGCTGAAAATCAGGAATTAGAACCAAAGCTTTTATTTTTTCCGGCCATTTTTGTTTTATAGCTAAACCTTCTTTGTCTGAAACAGCAATTGTAAAAGCACCATAACGTGCAGCAGCAATATTATCAAGATGATTTTCAAAATGTCTTGCATAAGAAAAAAACTTTTCACTTGAAAACTCTTTTTCTAAAGCCTCTACAATTGCAATTCCCGCTGTAATTGCTCCTGCACTACTACCAAGCCCCCTAGCTAAAGGCAAATGATTTTCTACTTCTAAATAGAGCTTGGGCAAAATGATATTCTCTTTTTGAGCAACAAAATTTGCTACTTTTAGAATTAAGTTATTCTCATCTGTAGGTAAACTTTCTACACCTTGACCGGATAATTCTATTTTATGATGAATTTGATCTAGATTAGTTTTAACTCTAACAGTTAAATAAAGCTTTAATGCTAGCCCAAAACAGTCAAAACCTGCGCCTAAATTAGCTGATGTGGCGGGAACTTTTATTTGAAACATAGTTTAACTATACCTTAAAAAATGAAAAACAAAAGCTAGTAAAATTTCTTAAAATTAAAGATTGTTACTAATCTATTCAGATGATATCATTAATTTGCTAAATTCGTCAGTAAATAAGCCCAATAAACATCATTATGCTAATAATTTTACTCTCTCTGTTGCCTTGTCTATTTTGGTTAGCCTTTTTTTATGTTCAGGATTGGCACGACCGTGAGCCTATTTCATTAGTTTTTGTAACTTTTCTCTTAGGTATATTCGCAACAATACCAGCACTAATTTTTAATACTGTAGGTATTGTATTTGTAGCATTTTTCTTAGGGCAAAATAGCTTTCTATCTAATTTTGTTCAATTCTTTGGTATTGTTGGGCCAGTAGAAGAAAGTGCTAAGTTATTGGCTGTGCTAGTTTTTGCTTATAAACAACCTGAATTTGATGAGCCTATTGATGGGGTAATTTATGCTGCTGCTGCTGCATTAGGATTTGCTGCTGCCGAAAATGTACTTTATGTTAGCCAATTTCAAAACTTAGAGATCCTTAAAATACGTGGCCCAATTTCTAATGCAGGACATGCGTTATTTTCTGCTTTTTGGGGTTTGGCACTAAGTCAAGCAAAAGCAGCATCAAATGTTAGAGGAAAACGCACTAATATTATTATTTACGGTTTACTTCTAGCAGCTATTACACATGGCCTATTTGATTTTATTTTAGTAATGATTGGAGATAAATCACTTATACTTTCTTTTATCACAATACTCTTATTAATGGGTGGAATGTTTTGGTATGTAGAGTCTAATGTTTTAGAGTTTATAAAAAAATCTCCTAAACGTAATGAGAGCGCAAAACTTAAAGCTGTTTTAAGATGTCCAAATTGCGGCCAAGTAGGTAGAGCCGGTTTAATATGCCGTAAATGTCGTAAAAAACTCCCTCAAATTGATTTAGGAGAAATGCGATCTTGTGCTAAATGCAGTGCAATAAATGAACCTGGATCAGTTAGTTGTAACTATTGTCATCAGAGTCTTTTAGCTATAGTACAATCTGCACCTACTTCAGTTTACCCCCACTTTATTAAAATTACTGAACTTGGAACAGAAGAAATTCTTCATGTACTTGATAAACCATCAATAGCTATCGGAAAAACCCTAGATAATGAGTTTGTACTAGATGATGAAACTGTAGAAAATCGTCATGCTTTAGTTTTTTGGGATGAAAGAGGCTATCATATAGTACAAGATCTTAATAGTATTAATGGAGTGTTCATTAATGGCAAACGAGTAAATGAAGGTTATTTGCAAAATGGCTATGAAGTGCGCTTTGGTCAAGTTAGGTTAATTTATCGAGCTTTAAATATAATGCAAATTTAGTTTTACCTTATTTTTCTTAAGTTGGCATAACTCTTGCGTCTCTACTTGTTAACAAGCTACTTAAACGCTTAGGAGGTTTTTATGTCATCACCTATAGACCCTCAATATTTAGGTACTCCAAATCTTCCTATGTCGCCAACTGGAAAAACACAGGTCTTAAACCTAGACTATAACATTGCTGGTTTGCTTTGTTATGTACCTTTTGGTTTTATTGCAGCTATTGTATTTCTACTTACAGAGTCTAAAGAAAGTAAGTTTGTTCGTTTTCATGCAATACAATCTCTATTATTTGCTGGCGGATTAATAGCATTAAGCACTGTAGTTTCAATAGTTGGAATGATTATAGGAAAAATTCCAGTTATTGGTTTTATTTTTGCCCTATTAATGATCCCGTTTTGGTTAATTATATGTTTTGGATCATTAATATTAGTCGTTATTACTATAGTCAAAACCTATCAATATCAGTTTTATAAATTACCAATAATTGGCAATTATGCTGATAAAATGTAGTATCAGCTTAGAAATTAGTTAAAATAAGGTTGGGAAAAAATTCCCAGCCTTATTTTTTTGGAAAAGATTAATTAAGTTTAGCTAGCTTTAGCTCTTAGTTTACTTTTGGTTTTAGAGGATTTTTTCTCAAAAATTTTCCTTACAAGTAGAAATTTTCCATAGTATTTGATAAAAAGTAAGCATCTAAAAAATATTAAAATCAAGTATCGAGATTATGAAAAAATATAAAATCAGTTTTTTCTTATGTTTATCATTTATCATATTATTAAATTTTTCATTTAAGGGGTTTTCTACACCTAAAACTGCTACTAACTCTAGCACTATAAATACAGAACAGCTTAAACAACATATTTTTCAACTAATTAACCAGGAACGTAGAAGCCAAGGGTTGCGTCCTATTGAGCTAGATGATTTTGCTAGCAAAATAGCCGAGCGTCATGCAAAAGAGATGCTTGAATATGAATTTACTAGTCATTGGAATCAAGCAGGGCTTAAGCCTTATATGCGTTATTCCTTAGCTGGTGGAACAGATGCAGTAGGTGAAAATGTAGCAGGCAAATGGAGTAATAGCGGGTTTGATAACAGTAGAATTCCTAGCATAATTGAACAGTTACATTTAGCAATGTTTAATGAAACGCCGCCAAATGATAGCCATCGCCGTACTATTTTAAGCCCTGAATATACACATGTTGGACTGGCTTTTATGTTTAATAATTACAGAGTACAAATAGCTGAGGAATTTCTAGCTCGTTATATTGAAGTTGAACCTATTGAAAGAAAAGTAAAGCTTGGAAAAGATATTCTCTTAAAAGGTGAACTACTTTTTGAAGGAACAGACATTCATACTATTACTATTACTTATGAACCTTTTCCAGAACCTTTAGAAGTAGCTTTTCTTAATCGAACTGGAGGTTATAGTTTTCCTCAAGACCGTTTAGTGTTACGTCCTAAATTAACAGATGGGCGAGTTTATTCTGACGATTCTACAGGTGAAATAGATGTGGATCAAAAAACAGGAAAGTTTTCCTGTCAAATTAACTCTAAAGGAGGAAAGGCAGGAGTTTACACTTTAGTAGTTACTCTTAACCATGAAGGACGTAAATTCCCTGCTACTAATATTTGTATAGAAGTCAAGTAAACCTCCTAGTTCACTATCACTAGGCTTATACTGACACATAATAAGTCTTAGGTATAAAGGTTTTCAAAACGAGTAAATTGTTTAATAAAGGCAAGTTTTACTGTATCAATAGGCCCATTTCTTTGTTTACCAATTATAATATCTGCTTGACCTTGGTTTTCCTCTGTTTGGTTATAAATTTCTTCACGATAGATAAACATAACAACATCTGCATCTTGCTCAATGCTATTATGGGCAACTATACCATTTGCAACAAAATTATGTAATTTATCTACAGTTAAATCATAAACATCTGAAATACCATCTGGCTCTATTGAAACTATTTCATCCCAATAAACATGGCTTTCTCCTAAAGCCAATAGTTCATCAGATTTAACTAGTTTAGCTATACTAGTTGCTCTTTCACGGCTCAAATTTTGTTTATAAAGACTAGTTCCACAATAAGACATTCCTAAAAATTTTTGAAAATCTCTATGAGACCACCCTTTGTTTGCTGCCGCTGGTAAAGCTAATCCTCGCCATACTTCAGCAGGTATTATGTCTCGGTTTGTATTACTAAACTTATATGCTAACTGTTCTGATATAGCATTCAGATGTAATACTATATCACTACTTACTGAACCAATTTCATTTAAGAATTTTTCAATGTCAGGTTTACCACTGATTGTTATATGGTATTGTATTCTGCCTTTATTTTTTTGACCATGAGAAGATATCCTAGCATTTATTCCTAGGCGCAATAATAAAGACTGAACACCAAAGACTAGTTCTATACTACTAGAAGCGTAATATATAGAAGGGTAATGTGTGTTTTCTGGATAGTGTTTAATACAACCATCTGTTACCCACAAATGGCGCAAGAAACAAGAGATACTCTGCGTCGATTGGGTAAAGACTTCCTTAGGTATACGCTTTTCATATGACCTAAGACCAAATACTTCTAATTTATCTAACCACTCAGTAATAGGATTCCTCTTTTTATGAGTAAGTTTTTCACTAGCAGGTAAGTAAACTTGATACCATGAACGCTCTTGCTTTATACGAGGCGTTATTTTATCTCTAAAAACTTCCTTAGCCAAATTGGCTACTAATTCAGCCAATCTAAGATCTTTTGTTGTGTATTGAATCGAATGGCGTGGAAGTGTGCAACCATCCCCTATTAAGTGCCCTAATAGCGCTAATTCTGCATTAGTCAGAGTTGATTTATCAGTCTCAGGAAGTTGTTGGGGTAAAGCTATACGGTCGCTGAGTATAAGCCTATCAAGACGTTTCCAACCATTAATAGTCAAAAATTTATGATTTGCAGTGGCACGAATATTTCTCCCTAGTTTAGTTGTAAGTGTATAAACTGGCTTATAACCTGTAGTAAAAGCGTTTGTTACAATACTAGGTTCTAATTGCCATGTATTGGTATTTAAGGCTAAGACTTTGAAACCAGTTTTTCCAACTAAATCTTTAATAAGACAATATTGCCCTTGTTCTGGTAAATAAACTAAGGTTTCTCCGCTAAGACATCCTGATTCTCTTAAGTCTGCTAATTGAGGGCGATGATCAGATCTTGATTCTGGAGCACGTGAAAGTTGGCTAAGCGCTATTAAAGGGACATCTAATTCCTTAGCAAGAGCTTTTAGATCACGAGAAATTTGAGAAACTTCTTGTTGGCGATTCTCTATTTTTCCTCGGCCTCTTATAAGTTGTAAGTAGTCTACAATAAGTAGATCAAGTCCATGTTCAGCTTTTAGTCTACGAGCTTTAGCACGCATTTCTAGAATAGAAATCCCTGCTGTATCATCAATAAAAATTTTAGCTTGTGAAATGGTTTGAAGCCCTGCCCCAAGTCTTGCCCATTCTTCACGGCTTAAAAACCCTCCTCTTAGTTTATGGGCATCTACTTGAGCCTCAGAGCAAAGCAAACGCGAAACCAAAGCCTCTTTAGTCATTTCTAGCGAAAAAACACCTATAATTTTATCTGCTGCTACTGAAGCATTTTGAGCAATACTTAAGCCAAATGCGGTTTTTCCGACCGAAGGACGAGCGGCAATAATAATTAAGTCAGAACGTTGAAGCCCGTTAGTAAGACGGTCTAAATGAGTAAATCCTGTAGGCACACCTGTCATTAGCTCAGGGCGATGAGAGGCTTTTTCAACCAGTTCAAGCTGTTGTCTTGCAACTTCAGAAATGCTAACAAAACCTGTGCGGATACGTTCATCAGCAATTTCAAAAACCATTTTTTCTGCTTCGTCTAAAATTTCATAAGGATCACTTTCTTGATCCATACAAGTATGAATAATTTGATTTGAAGCAGTAATAAGACGGCGAAGAATGCTTTTGCCTTTTATAATTTTTGCATAACTCTCAATGTTGCCCATACGAATTGCCCCATCATAAAGGCTTGCTAAATAGGCAACTCCACCAATTTGTTCAAGTTCTGAGGTTCGAGAAAGTTCTTCTTGTAAAGTAATTTGGTCTATGGCTTGGGCAGTTTCAGAAAGTATTAACATTTTTTCATAGATACGACGGTGCGAATCAAAGAAAAAATCATCCACTTTAAGCATCTCTATGGCCTGATTACACAAACTACTATCAAGCAAAATAGCTCCAAGAACTGCTCTCTCAGCTTCTAGATTGTGAGGTAGTGGACGCTCTAAAGTTACGTCTTTTGTGTTATTTGAAGGTTGTTTAGAAGGTTTTATCATTTTTATAAATATCCCGTTAAAATAACAAGAATCGCTTATAATAATCGAGCTTATTAAAAGGAGCAAACCATTTAGAAAAAAATAGGCAATTTCAAGAAAATAAGCAATACTAGCTTGACATTTGATAGCCTAGAAGAGTACACTCCCGGTTTCTTAAGGGAATTTTGAAAAGGGCGGTTGGCTCAGCGGTAGAGCATCGGTCTTACACACCGAGGGTCACTGGTTCGAATCCAGTATCGCCCATTAAATTTATAAAAAGCAGCTAAAAGGCTGCTTTTTTTATTTTAAATGCAACTAAAGTTCTACTTACTAGCCCAAATCTAATACTCTAAGCTATCATAAAATAATTTTTAACCTTGGAGCAATTTATGGCATTTATAGATCTTTATTCTTTTCGGGCAAGAATTGCGCTAGTCCTTATACTTACTCTAGTTGCTGCTACTGGGGTCTTATTTCTATTAAATCAATGGGCAGAAAAAACCATTGTAGATAAAGTAGAAGACCAACGTGCAGAATTTGCTAAAGCCATAAATGTTGCACAACGCTCATTAACTAGTAAAGAATACGTCAGGGAGTTTCTAAAGGAAGAAAAAATACAAGATGATAATGCATCTTATATAAAACGTGTTTTAGTTGCTGGGGATGATGGCACTATTTTAGATAGCTCTAACCAAGATGATATAGATAAACCTTTTAATAGCTTAGGGTTTGGCAGTTTTGAACAGGCTATAGATTTACTTAATGTAATGTCACAGAAAAACCTCCCTTATAAGGTCTATACCTTTCCAATTGAAACACAAGCTAGGAGTAATACAACAAACCCACCTGCAAAACAATATACTTATATAATTATTATTTTTTCTGATGATCTTACTGAACAATTAAAACATACTTCTTTTGGTCGGTTACTTGGTACAGGAGGAGTTCTTGTAGTTTCGTTAATAGCATCTCTGTTTTTAATTTTTGGATTTATTAAACCATTGGCTGAGTTGGTAAAAGCCGCTCGCCGTGTAGCAGAAGGAGATTTTGAAATCAATCTCCCTGTTCGCCGACAAGATGAGCTAGGACAATTAATTAAGGTTTTTAATGAAATGGTTAAAGGTTTGCGCGAACGACGTGAACTAGAATTAAGGTTACATAGAGCAGAACAATCAGCAATTGTTGGTCGTTTAGCATCTGGAATTGCTCATGAAATTAAAAATCCTCTTAATTATATTTCTTTAACCATAGATTATCTACGTAGTAAATTTGCTCCTACAGAAGAAAGTGCTAGAGAAAAATTTGTTGATAAAATGGATGGGATTAAAGACGAAATTAAAAGACTAGATCATTTAACTCGTAATTTTCTTAGTTATGGAAGGCCGCTACATCTTAACCCTAAGCCTATTAATTTACGGGAACTTATAGAAGGAATTCTAACATTAACTACAGAACAGGCCGAACAACAATCAATAAAAATGGCTTTAGATAAAACTACGGATCTACCAGTAATTGAAGCAGATCTTGAGCGCTTAAAGAGTTGTTTTTCTAATTTGATACTTAATGCTCAGCAAGCAATGCCTAATGGAGGTGAACTCTCAATTAACTTTCAGCCTTATAATAAAGGAGTTGAAGTCTTTGTTACAGATACAGGAACAGGAATTGAGCCAGAAAACTTAGAAAAAATCTTTGAACCTTATTTTTCTACTAAAGAAACAGGCACAGGACTAGGTTTAGCACTGGTAAAACGCATTGTCGAGGGTCATGGAGGCAGATTGCAAGTAGAGAGTGTAGTTAATAAAGGAACGACTTTTCGGGTTTGGTTGCCACTTCAACCTACTGAAGTTCTAGAAGGTGCTAATGCTTATGGAAATGATAAATTAGAATCATCTCCAGCAATTTAAGTCAACTATAAGCATAATTACTTAAGTTAGTAATTTTCTAATAAGCTAACCAAAGTACACCTCTACGTAAAACTTGGATATTTTGGTGTTGTAGACCTATTTCAAAAGTGTCACATTGCTGACTTTTTGATAAAAAAGTGTCATAGAGTTCATTTGCTGCATCACAAGCTTCTTGTTCAATACGATAAAGAGTTTCTTGTAACTCATTGTTTATAAAGTCCATAGATACAGATGAACTACGTGGTTTTGCTTTTAAGGTTTGTTTAGCTGTGCTTAAAAACATTGAAGTTAGCCGGGTTTTGCTAGTAAATATTTCTGATCTTTTTTCTAAAGATTTAAGTAAATCAGGCTCAGGTAGCGGATCTTTGCGACCCTTACGCTCTTCTGATTCTCTAACCTGCTCTATTTTTAATTCAAACTTTCTCATTAAATCTTTTAGCTCTGGTTCCATTTCTTCTAAAGCAACTTCTGAAACTTTATCTAAAAAATCATCTTTTGTTTGTCCTGGTGTTGAGTAAAGCTTAAAGACTGGGTTATAGAGTAAACAGAGTTTTTCCTTACGTACTAGACTGCTAATAAGCTCATCTTCTAATTCACTAAATCGTGAAGAATTAAAAACACAATTCCCTTTTTGTTGAGGCAAATTAGTAGGAGCAACAGGAGAAAATTTTGTCCCAGTAGCCAAATCAATAACTTTTTTGTCCCAATCTATAGGAAGGTCATTTTCAGGATACCATGCAGTATAAATACGTTCCTCTGTATGATGATATCCTGCTCGCAGACTACGAAAAGTTAACTTACATTCTACTAAAACAGATGGATAATAAGCAGTTACATTTTCAGTAGCAGCAGAAATTAGCCAAAAATTATTTATAGGAGTAGAGTCTTGGGTGCTTGTTCTCATAAACTATACTTAGTTGATTTATCGTTATGTAATTTGAGTTTTATTATTTTTAAGGCGAACTATAACCAATTATAAATAATAATTCAAATGCAAAATAATAGACACTATTTAAGAATAAGAAAATCACTATAAGCTATTTACTTATTAATTATTTAAGCCTATTTTTAGCCCAAGCCGCTGCTAATTTATCAGCTAAACTTGTTGTATCAGCAGGTTTTTCTTTAGGTCTTTCTACTATTTTTTTAGATTTATTTTGCTGAACATCCTGAGCAGGTTTTTCTACTGATTTTATTTCAGTAGTCCTTACTTTTATTTCCTGTTTTTCTTGGAGTTCTTCTCTATTTGTTTTTTCCTGTTGCCCTTTTTGGGCTGGTTTTGAAGATCTCTCAAAAGTTTTTACAGGAGCAGGTTGAGTATCTTTAATACTTAAGCTGATGCGACGACGAGCCATATCTACTTCTAAAACCTTTACTTTTACCTTATCACCAACTTTAACTACATCTGTAGGGCTTTTTATATAACGATGGCTTAAATGTGAAACATGCACTAAGCCATCTTGATGTACGCCAATATCAACAAAAGCTCCAAAGTTAGTTACATTAGTAACAACACCATCTAAAATCATATCCACTTCTAAATCGTCCAAAGAGGTTATCCCTTCAGTAAAAGTAATAGCAGCAAATTCGCTACGAGGATCACGGCCTGGTTTAGAAAGCTCTCCCATAATATCATTTAAGGTAAGTAGTCCAACCTGTTCAGTAATAAAAGCATTTAAGTCTACTTTTTTTAATAAGTTTTCATTACCAATTAACTCATTAACAGTGACATTTAATTGTACTGCCATTTTTTCTACAACCAAATAGCTTTCAGGGTGTACACCAGTATTATCTAAAGAGTTAATCCCATCACGGATGCGTAAAAAGCCTGCTGATTGTTCAAAGGTTTTAGGCCCAATTTTGGCAACATCTAAGAGTTGTTTTCTACTACTAAATCTACCTTTTTCATTACGATAAAGGACTATTTCTTTTGCAACTGCTGGGCCTATTCCAGAAACATATTTTAGTAAAGTTTCAGAAGCAGTATTAAGATCAATTCCTACGTAATTTACACAGGATTCAACAACACTATCTAGAGACTTTTTTAATGCCCCTTGGTCAACATCATGCTGATATTGACCTACACCAATTGATTTAGGATCAATTTTAACTAATTCTGCTAATGGATCTTGAAAACGACGAGCAATACTAGCAGCGCTACGTAAAGTTAAATCTAGATCAGGAAATTCTGCTCTAGCAATTTCTGAAGCAGAATAAATACTTGCACCTGATTCATTAACAAGAATTGTGCTAATACCTAGCGTAGCGCCTATTTCCTGTGCAATTTGCATAGTCTCGCGACTAGCAGTACCATTTCCTACAGCTATAGCGCTAATATGATATTCCTTACATAAATTAATTAGTGTTTGTTTTGATTCTTCAACCCGATTTTGTGGCTGATGAGGGTAAATAGTTGAATGGGCAAGCAATTTACCTGTTTCGTCAATAACTGCAATTTTACAACCTGTACGATATCCCGGATCTAAACCAAGCACACGCCTTTCTCCAGCAGGGGGTGAAAGAAGGACTTGGCGCAAATTTTGGGCAAAAACAGCAATAGCTTCTGTTTCTGCACGACGTTTAAGATCAAGGCGTACCTCAGTAATAAGTGAAGGTTGAAGCAATCTATCTAAAGCGTCTATTAAACAAGCCCTAAGGAATTCTGCGGTTTCTCCACTTCGATGAGTAAGAAAATGCTCATCTAACATTGAAACCATTTGAATACGATCACCTTCTATAGTGTATTTTAGTACACCTTCCTCTTCACCACGACGAACAGCTAAATACCTATGAGAGGGGATCTTGGAAGCCTTTTCACGAAAATCATAATACATTTCATATTTAGTAGGTTCTGCGGTTTTCTCTTTAGAAGCTCTAGTAACTACTACATCACCACTACTAGATAAATGATTTCGCAGCCCTGTACGTATATCTACTGTCTCACTAATCCATTCTGCAATAATATGGCTTGCACCTTCTAAAGCCTCTTCGCTAGTATTTACACCTAATTCGCTATTAATATAACTGCTAGCTAAGGTCTTTAAGTCTTTTTCTAAAGCTTTTCCATGAGTAGCAAAAATTTCCATAGCCAAAGGCTCTAAGCCTTTTTCACGTGCAACGGAAGCTTTTGTTTTTCGCTTTGGTTTATAAGGAAGATATAGATCTTCTAGTAAATACTTATCATGGCAAGCATTTATTTGTTGTTCTAATTCAGGAGTTAATTTTCCTTGTTTTTCAATGGTTTCTAAAATACTTTTTTTACGTACTTCTAACTCACATAATTCTTCAAAACGGTCTTTTAAGTTAGAAACTATAACTTCATCCATCCCGCCTGTTATTTCTTTACGATAGCGAGCAATAAAAGGTACAGTAGCGCCTTCTTCTAAAAGTCCTATTAGCCCATGAATTTGCCTAAGGCTATGATTAGCTTTTTGCTCTTCTATTAAATGTGTTAAAGCAAGCAAGTGAAACTGTTTTTTTTCTTGTTCTGTAGAATTTGTAAGTTGGGAAAGTTCGTCTGTCATTAAATACCTCTAAATTACTAATTACTAATTACTAATTACTTAAGTGCTTTTAATTTATTTTTTAGCGCTTTAGCTTTCAGGAAATATTCTTAAGCTAATGATAGAAGATTTATCTAAAGCTAAATAAATAAACTATGCATTTTACTTTACACTATATTAAATGCAACTAAAGTTTCTAAAGATGAGCCTGCATCTAAATAAACAACACTTTCTCCTGTATTTAGACTATTATTTAAGCCCATCCAAGGTTCAACACAAATAAAGGGCTTGTCTTTTAAGCCCCAAATAACAACATGTCTATAAGGAGGCTCAAAAGTTATTTCTATAGCTTTGCCTAAGCCAAAATTACTAAACTTAACTCGGCTTTCTTTTACATTATGAAAAGCTCCATTAACCTCGGGTGCTTCATCAAAATTAATCACTTTTTTAACAGATTCATTTTTACCTGTTAAGAAATTATCATATTCATCTGCTTGAACATAGAGTTGAACAGCACTTTTTTCAGACGCAGTAAAATAAGGATGAAAGCCTGCATAAAACGGCATTTTTTCTTTTGAAAGATTTTGATATCTTTGTTCTATTATTAGAGCATTAGACGTAATCTTATAAGTTAATCTAACTAAAAATTCAAAAGGATATTGCGCCAAGGTAATATCGCTAGTCTTTAATTCTAGTGAAATGCTAGCCTGATGTTCTTCTACTTGAGCTGCTACAACTTCCCAAGCTAAATTACGAGCAAAGCCATGTTGTTTCATAGAGTAAGTATTGCCATTTATTTCACAATTCCCTCCCTTAAGTGGCCCACATATAGGAAAAAGAACAGGATTACCTCCGCGAACATTTTTACTTGAATCATTAAGAGTTTCTCTATCTAAGTAAAAAATTTCCTGACCAGCTATTTCAAAACGAGAAATAATTGCTCCTCGCTCAGGTACAATTTCTAAAAGATTTCCTTTATCATCTTTTAATGTATGTATTTGAAAATGATCAAATTTTTGTTGATGAGTAAACATTAGGCTATCCTTTTTACTTAAAATAATTATTCATCTGTTCTATATACAGGTAAACGCATAGTAACACTAGGAACTCTTTCCTGGTTATTATTACTCTGACTAATAATAGTTCGTTCTTGTTCAGAGCTTATTTCAGCAAGCACAGTTGGGTCAATATGGTCTACAATTTGGAATCTAATTTGAGCTAAACCTAAGTGAATAATGTCACGGTGTTGAAGTCTTATAATGCTTCTCCCTGGTCTAAGGTCAATAAGTTTTTTAGTTCCTTCTTCTACACGTTCAACACGCGTTAAATTAGTGCCACCTGTGTCTTCAAGATAAAAACTACCATCCATTTGATAAGTTATTCGTGCATGTTGGCGAGAAACGCTATTACAGATAGCTTCTGAGTCATCGTTTTGGGCAAAAACAAAATCATTGCGCCGTAAAAACCTACCTGTTTTATCATCTATTACTACGCGTAATCTTCCAATATGAGTAATCTCTCTAATTAATAAATAGTTATTACGATAGACTTCTGAATTTAATGCTGTAAGCCTAGCAAGAATTGGCATTTTTGCACGACGAACATGGATAGCAATAATACGCCTTTGATCTTGGTCAACAAGTACATCAGCTAGAGATAAAGTATCTTCTAATTTCGGCCAAGTTAGAGTAACTGCACAACGGTTGCTACCAGAAATTAAAGCTGAATGATTACGTTTTACTAATTCCACTTCTGCTCTAATAGGCATTAAACATTCTAAATTAGCATCTTTAGCTGTTTTCATTAAGATTTTAGTAAACTCTGGAGCACAAAAAATGATTTCTAAAGCTTCTATTTTCTCTGGTTTATCTTCTAAAACATGTACAGTTAATACATGGGGTAAATACTTACTATCTGCCCAGCGAAATTGTTGCAAGCGTATTTGTTCACTTAATTGAACAGTAATTTCTCCTGCATCAATATCATCATTTGTTAATTTAGGCTGTGTAGCTATGGCTCGCTGTAAGTATTGTTCTATGTGTTCTAAATTACCATTAAGTGGTTGCATATAGTATTCTTTCTAGAAAATAATAGTATAGCTCATATAGCTCATTGATTTGAAAGACTATCCAAATAAGTGAGTTTATGTAATATCACAAACAGGCATTAGCTTCAACCTAAGATATGTATTTATAAGGAAAGAAAAACATTTAAGATACTTATTTTTTATCTAAAAAATTTATCAAAGCTTTAGAATTTTAGAGTTTTGTAATTTTATAATTCTAGGGTCTTAAAGTTTTAATTTAAATTTAAGATTTCTTAAAACTAGTTAAACGAGCTTTTACTAATTCTGCAACAGCAGCTTGTGAAGTTTGTGCAGCTGTAAAAATCTGATTGTAACGTTGTTGCAAAAATGGTTGGCTAGAACGAACTTCCCCTGTAGGCATAATTGATAAACAATCTGCTTCTAGTTCGGCTTGATAGAGTAAATCTTGTTTTGTTTTTCCTCTTATCCAGTTTGTTTTTAGTATACTTTCAAGGGCAGAAATATTATTTGCTGTAGGTTGTAGTAGCATTCTTAACATAGCATCAAAACATTCCTGTTCATAACGTTTACGCAATTTCGAGAAATAAATATAACAAACTACAAGTAGCACAATTACTACTATTGCTAGCACAATAGAAATCCAAAAATCCATGTTGTCCTCAGGTATTAATTAAAGATGTCCGAAAATGTTGTTTTAAAGAGTCTATTGTAACATTAATGTAGGGGCATTTGGCTATAAGTAATTTGATTTATTACATTTCTCCGTACAGAAACCCACTAGATAAAATTTGCTTCTATAAAAAATACTCTAATCTTATTAACTTTTTAAGTCGTAGAGATAATTTTAATTGCTTTCCTTTCACAAGTTATCTAGATATTATTTAATAATTAGGGGGTTTTATGACTTTTTTAGTGCTATTTTCATTAATCAGCTTAATTTTATGTGTAATTGGCTGGTTACGTTATTTTCAGGAAAGGAAAAAATATCTAGTAGCACAAACTCTATTAGTAGAACTACAAAAGATATCAACAGATTGGCAGAAAAAAACAGCTGTTTGGGAAGAATCTACAAAAGTTTGGAAAGAAGTAGCTAAAACCTGGCAAAAAACTGCTGAGACTTATCAGCGTTCTGCTGATGTTTGGAGAGACCTCTACTTAGAAACAGAAGAAAATAATGAGGAAGAAGAATTTATTAATTAAAAATTTGAACCATTTTTTTATTACTTAGTTTAAAGGTTTACTCTATTGAATTAAAATTAAGCAAATCCCTAATATTTCTATTTTTGGAGGCAGAAAAAGTTTTTATAAAAACTTTTTCTGAAAAGTAATGGCACGTACAACAATTTTATTTTTTATAGTTTTTTACTGCTCTACATTAACTTTTGGACAAAACCTCTCTCAAGCCATTTCTTCACAAACCCAAACAAAAACCAATACTACAACTCAAAAAACTCCAGAAGTAGATCTTGATACTGACTCTACACTTGTTTCTATTGAAGTCCTTGGTCTTAGAGGTGGCTCATTTTTTAAGAACCCAATTCTTTCTAAAACCCCTAAAACTACTCTTGAAAAAGCCGCAGACCTTTATAAAGAAGCTATTTTCCAGCGTAAACGCTTTGAAGAAACTGGTCAAGCAATAGAAATGGAAAGTAATCGTCTTTACTATAGGCGTGATAATTATTCTTATACCAAAGGTATTATTCTTTATAAATTTATGAATGGAAGAATGGATTTTGGAGTTTATCGTAAAAACTTTGCTCCTGCTGGCACTTTTCTTACAGGCAAACTAACTCCAGATTTTGGACAAGGTGACTCTAACGCAGTACTCTTTCGTAATGGTTCAAGAGTCTTTTTTAGCTTACGTGTAAATCTTTCGTCTAATAAGTGAGCTTAAAATTTTTAGCAAGGCTTAATGCTTAGTATTTGTTGGAGTTTCGTAGGCAAGCTATCCATTTATGCAGCAACTGAAGTTATCTCTGAAGCTATTTCATCAGATCTTTCCACCATCATTTTTTCAACTAAATTTTTTATCTGAGGAATAATTATTAAAGAAGCAGGAAATGAAATTAACCAACTAATTACAAATGCTCTAAACCATAGACTTATAAAACCATCTACTAAACCCCGATTAACTATTGTCATAACTCCAGACATAAGCAGCGCCATAACCCCCGATGAAATAAGCGTCAAAACAATTTGTGAATATTTTTTATCCATCTTATTTACTCCTAGCCTGTTTAACTATTTTTTATTTATAGTATTTTTTAATTTATTATGATACGCTACGTATCGATTTGAAAAATACATTATGGGGAACGTTAGTGTCAAGAAAAAGTTCCTTTAACCAAGAAATAATTATCAAAGAAGATAAAAGTGGCCCTGTAGATACTAAAACTCCTGGGCGTAAAAGATGTCCTGTTGCACATCAAAATATTTTACAAGCAACTAGCAAACTACTTAATGAAATAGGATTTAGTAATTTGACTATAGAAGGAGTAGCTGCACATGCTGGGGTAGGTAAAACAACCATTTATCGTCATTGGCCTAATAAAGCTAGTCTTGTTATGGATGCATTTTTAGCAGAAACCGCGCCACAATTCCCTTATCCTGACACAGGATCAGTTATAAGAGATATTCGTGAGCAAATGAAATTAGTAATTAAAGTTCTAAATAGCCCTAATGGAAAGACAGTAGCAACACTTATTGGAGCAAGCCAAACTGACAAAGAGCTTGCCGAAGCTTTTCGCACACGTTTTTTGGCTGTACGACGTACAGAGTCAAAGGCTATTCTTAAAAAAGGAATAGAGCGAAATGAAATTCCTAGTAATATTGATGCTGATGTTTTACTTGATACTTTATATGCTCCTCTTTATTTTCGTTTACTTATAAAACATGCACCTTTAACAGAAATTTTTGTGGATCAGCTTGTAAATTTAATTACCACAGGTCTTAATCGTACTAATCTCTCTACTTAAAGTATATTACTTAAATCTAGAGCAAATGCTGTTCATCTAGTATTTTTTCTAATTTATCCATATTTGGTTCAAGAGAAATAGGGCTACCAGCCGCTTGGCGTGCTGTTTGCACATCTTTAAGGCCATTACCAGTAATTGCAACCAAAGCACTTTCTTTAGCCCTAACAATACCTGCTTCTCTAGCTCGTTTTAGCCCTGCTAAAGCTGCCACTCCAGCAGGTTCGCCAAATACTGCCGCTGATCTTGCTGCAAGGCGCATTGCTTCTAATATTTCCTCATCTGTTACTTCAATCATTTCACCATTAGAATCTTGAATTGCTTTAACTGCTTTGCGCCAATTTCGTGGTTCACCTACGCAAATACTATCAGCAATAGTTTGTGCATCTGAAATTACTAAGTCTGTTTGGCTGCGAAATGCCTTAACTATTGGGCTTGCACCTATAGCTTGAACCCCTAAAATACGCGGAAGCCTAGAAATTATACCTATCTTATACATTTCTAAAATACCCTTCCAAGCGCCTGCAATGGTGCAACCATCGCCTACAGAAAAAACTACCCAATCAGGCATTTTATCTGCCATTTGTTCAGCTATTTCAAGACCTGCACTTTTTTTGCCTTCTACTAGATAAGGATTAACTGCTGCATTGCGATTATACCACCCCCAACGTTCACAAGCCTTTTGACAAAACCACCAAGCATCTTCATAGCTACCTTGGACACGAATTACAGTGGCACCAAAAATTAAAAGTTGTGTGATTTTTGGCTCAGGAGCACGTTCTGGAACAAAAATAATACTTTTAAGCCCAACAGCAGCAGAAAAACCAGCTAGCGAACTAGCAGCATTGCCTGTTGAAGCACAAGCAATTATTTTAGCTCCTTGCTCAATGGCTTTTACTACTCCAACAGAACTTGCTCGATCCTTAAATGATGCTGTAGGGTTACGTCCATCGTCTTTTATATAAATATCTTTTATATCTATAATTTGTGCAACTTTAGATGACTGATAAACAGGTGTCCAACCTACTTGCAGATAAGGTAAAACTACGCTTTCAGAAATTGGTAATAACTCTCTATAACGCCAATGATTTAGCTCGCGTTCAGCTAAACTAGTTTTATTTAGTGTTTTTCTTACTAACTCATAGTCATATTCAATATCTAAAATCCCCTCTAGCCCACAAACTAAACAAGTATATTGTTGCTCTAAAGTATAATTTTTATAACATTTTACACAGCGTAGCCGAGTGATATGTTTTATAGTCATTATATTTTTCCCTACTTTAATTAGATATTTTTCAATCAATATTCATATAGTTTATTTTCTCGTCATTCATAATAGCATCAAGCAAATTAAATAAAACATAGTAGTAGTAATTATCAAGACTATCACCTAATTTAGCACTTTCAAGCTTTTCTACTTCCTGAAAAGTATTTGTTTCAATGCTATATTTTAAGGACAATTTTCCATTAGTAAAATAAGCCTGTTTACTTTCTCTTTGGACTTTTAACAAATATTCTTCACCTTGAAAACGACCATAAACAAGGTCTTCTCTGTCTGAACGTTCAAAATAGCATCCATCGTGCTTAGAGTGTAGTTTCATTGTTTCTAACGTACCAAAAAACCTTGGTTTTTCAATATAAGGGCCTCCATCTTCAGGGCAAAAGACATCACAATTTCCACACTCATTGCAAAAATCTGCAAAATTTCCAATTTGATGAGCTTTGCTTATCTTTAGAGTTCTACTAGGCAAGCTACTAACCCCTTTATCTTCAACTTTATAAATGACACACTCTACTTCCATAGGCTTAAGTTGATAAAAGAAATTAGCGTCATTTGGGCATACAGGAATACACTTATCACAATTAATACAATCATATAGCCAGAGCTTTGAGCCTATTTTTTTAGGAACAGTAGAATTTTTTAGTTTACTATATTTAGGATCAACTGTTGTGCGAGGTACAATGATTTGTGTATTTAACCAAGCTGAGCGTTCAACTACTGATGGATAAAGCGATGTAAGCCAATTTGATAGGCTTGTTAAAATAGCTGGATGCTTTTCTTGTAAAGTTATTTCTAGTTCTTTTGAGTGCTCTAAAAATAAATCTTTTATAGAAACATTTTCTTGTAATTTAGTCTCAATATTTTTGGATAGGTTTTCTGTCCATTTATTAACTAATGCCCTTTGTTCATCGGTAAATTGTTGCCAAGACTTACCAAGTTTATTTGGTAAGTTTCTAATCTCATCATTAATAGCTTTTACTCCATTACCTTCTGCTTTTATTACAAAGTCATTTATGTTACTTACTCCTAAAGCTTTCATTTTTTGAGCTAAACGGCTTAAATAACCGGGTAAACGGCCATAGCCGCCAGGACGTAGCAAGTCAGTACAAGTAGTTACAGGAACAAAACCTTGAGCTACACAATCTGGAAAATTAGCTTGTTCAACCCCAGCAGAAAAAGAAATTGGGATACTCTCTCCTATTGCCTCTCGAAACTTCTTAACTAGATTAAGTGTAATTACATGCAACGGAGCACCAGATAAATACATTTCCTTATCATTAAAGAAAGTTTTATGGTTACGAACAACTAATGTATTAGAGAATTTTACCCCAAGTTTTTTACCTTTTTGTGCTGCTAGTTTTCCTAATCTATAACAAATATCTAAGGCTTGATCAAACTGCAAGTCTTTATCAAATGCCTCTTTAGTAACTTTAACCTCATAATAGCCAAGCTTGTCATAAAGAAGATGTTCGACCATTTCTTGACCAAGCAAGGTAGGATTCATTTTTATAATTGTATGCGTGTTTAACTCTTCAAGTAAAAACTCTACGATTTTTTCTATTTCATTTGCAGGGCAACCATGAAAAGTAGAAAGTGTAATGGAATTACTAATTCGAGGGTTAAAATCTATATCCCGAAACTCTGAATACTCTTTTGGGATTTGAGCACGAAGCTTTTCAATAATATCACTGGAATTATGCATTTTCTCTATCCAGCTACGAACTTGAGGTGAGCAAATACCAGCTAAATCATAACCAACGCTCATATCATAAATAGTGTCTCCACTAGAAGTTTTAGCGCCTGCTGGAATATCAGCATGCCTAAGTATTTCTATTAGCATTGAACCCGCTACATATTCTTCTAATGATTTATTAAGTTTTAATTCTTGTGACCATTCAACGTTATAGCCAACATTAGTAGCATCAATACAAGGGCGAGGAATTTTTAGCTCATCATTAATTTGAACTGTCTTAAGCTCAATTATTCGTGAGCCTGTAAGCCAGGAAAGTACAATATTTTGAGCTAATTGGCTTTGTGGCCCAGCTGCTGGGCCAACTGGTGTAGCAGCATTTAAGTCATGGAGTTTAACGCTTAAATCAACACCTGAATCATTTTGATAAAACTTACTTTTTGGTAAATCAAAGATTTTTCCTTCACGCTCATACTCTAGAAACATTCTTTTAAGCAAACGAGCAAATGCAACAGGATAAAGTTCTACCAATGACTTAGCCTCCTAAAAGTTTTTTGACTGGATATTTTTATGAAATGGAAGTTACTATAAATTTATTATATTTCTAGTTTAATTTATAACCTATTTCTTCTGTAAGTTTAATTTTACTTTTTACAAAGGTTCCTGTGTCTATAGCAAGCTCTTCACCCTCTGACTTTAATAAATAAATAAATATTAAACTAAACGCGAACCTGATTCTTGAGGGTTTACCATTATGGTCTTAAAGTCTGTTAAGAGAGCCATTCCTATTTTAGCTTTTTTAGGGCGAGAAACATTTTTTCTTTCTGTGTAACGAACTGCTGCATTAGTTTCTTCACGAGCTTTAGAAAAATAGGCTGCTAGCTGTGCAGCTTCATATATAGTACGTTGTGGTATAGGTAATTTCTGAGGGTTACGAATTACTACATGCGAACCTGGATAATCTGCGGTATGTAACCAAATATCTTGAGCTTTAGCAAGCTGAAAAGTTAATTGTTCATTACCTTTATCTGAACGGCCTACTAAAATTTCATACCCATCAGAAGAGACATATCGCCTCATTCCACTTAATAGTGAGTCTTCCTTGCTTGATGAATTCGTTTTTTTAGCTACTTTGACTTTAGGGGCAATAAAAGGTTTTTCTAGTAAATCTAATTCTTCCTCTGTTAAAACACTAAGTATATTACTTAGTAATATATATTTAGCAGCAAGTTCTTTTTCTATGCTAATAAGACGTTTTTCAATAGCTTGTTGACCACGTTTTGCCCGTTGATAACGCTTAAAATAATCCTCTGCTAATTGTTTTGGTGTTTGATTATCAGCAATTTTTAGAGAAATTTCCCTTTGCTCAGGGCTAAAATAATCTATTAAGAATATTTCATTAGCTTCTATATGTAAAACTCCTAGATTAGCTAGAATTAATTCTCCAAAACTACGGTATTTATCGGCCTCTAAAAATTCTTTCTGCTCTATTTTTAATTTGGCGACTAAAGATTCTAGCTTTGTTATCTCTGCTTTAATCTTAGCCCTAAAACTATTACGCCGGGTTTGAAAACTTTCTAGAGACTGTAATAAACTAAAATAAGTCTCAGTAGCTTTATTTAGGCTAGAAAACTCTGTAGCTATTAAATCTTTACCTATCTCTAAATTTATGTAGGTTAAAATTAAATTATTTTTAAGGTCAAGAGTTCCCACTTTTAGTTTATTTAGCTTTTCTGGTGCATAAATTTGAGGATGATTTTCAAGCTTTAACTGACTTTCTAAAGCCTGTAATGCTTGATAGGGTGGCATTTTTTCTGTCTTAGCTAGTAATTCACGTACTAAAGTAGGGGAAAAACCAGGAAGTTGTTTTGCTATGTCTACTAACTTATTCTCTTCAAGTAGTTTATTCAAACTATCTTTAGTAATATTTTGTAATAACTTTTGTTGAGGTAAAGGAGAAAGAGAAACACTAGGAGAATCTTCTGGTAGTTCGCGTAAACTAGCTAGCAAAACTCTATCAACAAATATATGAGCATTAGCGCTACGCCCCATTAAATCAAGAAGTAAGTTTAATTTTATGGCTTTGCCGATCACATCAAAACTAGAAAAATTAATGATAAGTCTTCTTTCATAAGGCTCTTTTACTAACTCTATTAAGGTTGCTCCTGTAAGGTACTTACGCATAAAATTTGTTAAGTGGTTAGGTGATTCTTCATTAGAGTTATTTTTTGCAAACTTATTGGTAAGAAAAAATGTTGGCCTTGAGGGTAAAAGAGAAAAATATATACTTAAATTATCAGACCGACGAAGCCCTATTATAAAATCAAGTGCCCCTGGTTGTTGAATTTTCCCTACTATTTGATTGGTAATTAGAGGGATTGCCTCATCGGTTAATTTTTCTAAAAGATAGTTTTCTAATGCCATTTATAGAAAAAAGCAAAAAGCCCTAGCAGTAATCTGCTTGGGCTTTACTTAATAGAATTTTGGAAAAATTTACTAATAATCACGTACTACAAAAGTACCTGAAACTACATCATGAAGAGTACGTCTTTCATGATCTAAAAACATCCAAGCAAAACCTAAGCCTAATAGTCCAACAGAAATAAAGTAACCTATGGCTCGCAAAAAAGCTTGGAGAATAGATGGAGATTCTTTAGTATTATTATTTATTACTCTTGTCCCTACAAACATCATTCCAAAAGTACGAGCAGAGACAAAAACCATCATAGTTAAGTAAATTAAGCCTACTAAAAGACTTGCCGAACCCAACATTATTAGTATACGTTCATCAGAAAAATTTACCCCTAGGACATAACTACTACCCCAAAAAATAGAACCAGCAATAGCAATTATTAAAAGGTCTATAGAGGCTGCAATCAAACGTTGTGAAGCATTAGCAGCTTCACTAGAGAGCGAGCGGTTTTGCTCACAAACAGCAATAAGTTCATCTAGATAATTTGGGCCTGCTTCAGATTCTTTAATTATCCGTACTGCACGTTTTGGCTCTTTTACTTCTGTTTCTAAATCGACTTCTGGATAAGCTTCTGAATCAGCTTCTTCTGGTAAAAAATCAAGGTTTTGATTATTTTGAGTACTTATTTCCTCAGTAATAGGAACATTTTCAGCAACAACTTGTGGGATTTCAAGTATTTCTTCTTCTTCAATCACTAAAGGAGCAACTGCTGTAGCACCAAGTGTTGGTGTAGAAAGAGTTTTAGGCAGAGTTGAAATTATCCTAGGAGATAGAGACACCATAGAAACAGTTTCTCTTTCTAATTTAGAAATTCCAATAGAAGAGCTTTCTAGATTAGAAAATTTTTCTAGGCTAGATAAAACATCTGTCTCTAAATCCTTTTCTAGAGAAATATCTGTTGAAGTATTTGTACTAGAAAATTCACCTAGTGGTTCAACTAAAGCCGTTGCTAAAGCTGTTGTAGAAGAGTTTGATTTTCCTACAGGTTGTGATAATGAAGATTGAGCTATTGATTGAGAGTTTACCTTAGAAACTACACTAGCAATATTAGAAGGTGCTTGTTTTTTTACTGCTATTTCAGAAGCACGTTGAGCGCGTTTTAATGCCGCTTCAATTACAGGGTTAGTTGGCCTATCTGCTTCTAAATCAAGACCTGAACTTATATCTGTCATTGTTGTTAGCGATGGTGCAAGAGTTGTAGCAGCTAGTGCAGTTTGAGAATTAGCTTGCTGATAGCGGTGTGCAGCCGCTTCCAATTCAGCTTGGAGCCTTCCCCGAGCTTCCTGCATATTCCGCCGCTCTTTTACTTGCCGCACTTTTGCGCTTAACTCAGCACGCCAGTCATTATTACTACTAACTGTGCTGCTTGAGTTATTACGTAGTGGTTTATTATGAGTAGAATTAGACGGAAACTCTATTAAAGTAGAGCGTTCTACCAGAGTTTCTTTAGGCATTTCTTTTATAAATCTAAACCCACAATATGGGCAGACAATAGCTTTCTCGCTTTGCTCTTTTCCACATTTATTGCACTTCATGGCGTGTTTAGCTGGACCCCTCAGATATTTTATTATTTTGTTTTTGACGATTGTTTTTGACTTAATGATGATAAAAAAGAGTTTCTAAATTGCCAAGCGAACTATAGCAAAACACTTTATCAATATCAACACTTCCTTTACTAAAAATTGTAGGTCTAAGAAAGTATTCTAGATATAGCTCAAGCCTTTTAATTTAACACTAAAACAACACAGATCAGAAAGTATTACTTTAGCTTTCTGATCTAGTTAGGAAAATAAATTTATCCTACAAATCTATTAGGTATTAGTTTACAGTACCATCATAAATCTTATCGTCTGGCTGCTTAGGTTTATTATTAGGTAAAGGTGTTAATGTAGGAGCTTGACTAGGGTCAATAGGAGGCAAGTTTATAAGACCTAGTTTTTTTACATCTAATTCTATTTTGTTACCACTAACCATTTTAGAAAATTTTGATACCTGATAATCTTTAGCAGAAAAAACAAACTCATATTTACCCTCTTGCTCAGGTGCTAACTCAACAGGATCAAGAGCAACTTTTTTTATTTCCTTTAGACTCTCATCACCTCTTCTAGTTAGCTCAAACTCTAGCTCAAGTGGGCCAATTTGGGCATTTGAAAGGTTTTTCACAACACCCCGAATTGTAGCTGTATTTTCTTTTTCGTCTAATGAGTAAGGATACTCTTGTATAGAAACCTTAGCAACTTGCTTAGTTGCAAGTCTTAAAGCAGATGCAACATTATAGGGAAGCTTTTGTGCTACTTTTTCACGAAGCGCAGGAACAACATAAATTATACTTATTAAAGCGCCAAGCAAAACAAAAAGAGGAATTGACCAAAATACCAGAGACTTAACTTTTGCTTTAGTAGTTTTAACTTCTGGCACTGGGTCAGAAAATTGGTTAATACTATTAAAAAGAGGCATCTCTATTGGCTTATCCTTTAACATTTCTTTATCAGAATCACTTTCACTATCAGATTCTTGCGGAATTGCTGAGATTTTTTCTATTTTCTCTTCTATTTTTTCTTTAGATTTTTCAGATTTGGTAACAACAGCTTTAACTGACTCTAAGGGTTGTTCTGCCCATGAGTTTTTTTCTATTTTAGCGTCTTCAACAACAGGTTCATGTTTTGTTAAAGGAATAGGTGGAATAGTAGGTGGTTTTGGCTCTACTATCTTTTCAGTTGTTTGTACTGGAGATTTTTTTGAAAGATCGGTAAATTTTACTGCATTTTCCTTTTCTACTTCTTTAGCAACTTCTTTAAGGATTTCTTGAACTACTTCTTTAGGACTTTCTTTAATATTTTTTCCTTGAGTCTCTTTATTAGACAATGGTTTATTTGCAGTTGAAGGGCTAGTTAGTTGAACTGTTCCTGCAACCTTAGCAACTTCACCAGTAGAAGAGCTATCTAAAGCCATTGTTAGGCCATTATTATTTACTTTTTCTGCTTTCCCTACTGATTTAAGAGGGTTAGTGCTAGGGGCTAAAGCTGAATCATCATTTTTTGGTGCAGCATTATCTAACCTATGAGTTAGAGGAGTAGCTAATAAATCTGTATTAAGCGCACGTTTTTTTGATGATGGTAGTTGTTCTAATTTATCAGTCACACGTTTTATGGGTTTAGTATTGCTTGGTTCTTCGCTCATGGCTTTTAATCCTATGAAGTTAAGTTAATTAAAACTATCTATAAAGTAACATATTAATATCTAATTAATACGCTTTAGTAAAGTGTCTAAAATCATATTTTCCCAAATACCCTTTGATTCACACTGAACCCAACTACTACCAGTCATATTTTGTCTTTCGCCTTCAATTTTTGCGCTAACATTAATTTTTGAACGAGAAGGATCAAGAGGTTCAATCACCATTTGCAAAGTATAGCGACCGCGTGACCAATTACGAGATTCTATTGCTGGACAATGGGAAAAATGTTCTAGTTGGCTAACTGTAAGTGTTCCTTTAGTAAAGATGACAGGCTTAGCCACTAAGATGCCCTCTTCTTTTTTGCTTTTATCATTATCTAAATCTATATTCATATCTTTTAACATTGCAATTGCTGCATCTACAACAACATCTCTAGGTGAAGTAGAAGTATAAGGATTAGGTAATAGTCCCTTTTCTTTAGGTTTATCAAAGCTAATTTGTGCAATAGAAATGCTTACCATAAAAAATAAAACTACAATAAATAAAGCTATTTTTTTCATGATTTTTTTTGACCTCTTAAGGAGAACTTGCTTTTAAGATCTTTGTCCAGAGTAACAGCCTAAAGATAGCCTTTCAAGCCAAATAAGGGGATTTTCTTGCTGTTGGTAAAAAGAGAGGGTAAGTCTTAGAAAATAATTACTTTAACAAGCTAATAAAATTATTTAATAAGGAGTAAAGCCTATTATTTAACATATAAGCTAACTATATTAAATAAAGGGCTTTTTCTAGTTTTATTTTGATTATTTTACATTACTTGTTGACTGCATTAACTTACAAATACTGGGTTTAAGCAAAGTTAAAATAATAGATGCTACTAAAGCTCCTAGAGCGAGAGAACCAAACATTTTAACTAAAATCATAGGAGAACTTGCAACAAAAAAGCTTGCTATCCAACCACTAAAAAAGTTCCCTACAGAGGTAGCTAAAAACCAACATCCCATCATCAGTCCCACTAATCTAATAGGGGCTATTCTAGTTACAGTACTTAAGCCTACTGGGCTTAAACATAATTCTCCAACAGTATGAAAGAAATATAGTAAAACTAACCATATTGGATTAACTCTTCCTGTTGAAGTAAGATAGGCAGCTGGAACTAATAAGAAAAACCCTATACTTAAGAAAAATAACCCAAAAGCAAATTTAGCTGGACTAGAAGGAGCACGTTTATCTAAACGTAACCATAATAAAGAAAAAAGAGGAGCTAAAATCATAATAAATATTGAGTTTATAGACTGAAACCAGGAGGAAGGAAATTGCCATCCAAAAACTTCTGCTCTAGTTAATTGATCAGCAAATAAAGTTAAACTAGAGCCGCTTTGCTCAAAAGCAGCAAAAAATATTGTATTAAAAACAAATAAAACGCTTATTGCTGCCAATCTTTTCCACTCATCAAGAGTTAATTTTTCATTATTAGTAGAGACACTAGTAATGTTTTTAGTAGGTTTTAAGCCAACATGAGCTAAGCGTTTTTGTTGAGCTAAATATTGAATTAGCCCTAAAGTCATACCAACACCAGCAGCACCAAAGCCCCAATGCCAACTATTAGCAGGGTTAAGCCCTAAGGATAATAATTTTTGTTGAAAGCTTTGGCCTTGTGCTAAATAACCACAAACTATTGGAGCAGCCATAGCACCTAGGTTAATCCCCATATAAAAAAGAGAAAAACCTCCATCTCTTCTAGGGTCATTTTCACCATAAAGACTTCCAACCATTGCGCTTATATTTGGCTTAAGTAACCCTGTTCCTAAAGTAATAAGCCCCATTCCTAAATAAAAAAAACTTATAGAAGGAAGTACCATTGCATAATGACCAAGTGCAATGGTTATACCTCCAATTAATACAGCATTTCTTGCACCTATTAATCTGTCAGCAATTAATCCTCCTGGTAGAGCTGTAAAGTAAACTGCTGCTGTATAAAGACCAAAAATAAAAGTAGCTTTTTCTACAGAAAACCCAAGTCCGCCTTTTTCTATTGGGCTAACCATATAGAGTACTAAAATAGCCCTCATTCCATAGTAGCTAAAACGTTCCCACATCTCTGTAAAAAATAGCGGGGTTAAGCCTCGTGGATGCCCTCCAATCCCTTCTTTATCTGCTTTACTATAATTAAATTTTTCATTGTTATAATCATCCTCAGGACTTATAACTGTAGACGCAGGATAGCTCATAGTATTCTCCTAGAAAAAAATGATAAATTCTCTTATCTAGAAGTATAAAAAGCAGTAGCATTCCAACTTTTTATCAAAAAGTGGAAGATCAAAATTAGAGTCTCTACGTTAAAATTTCCTTAAGCCATAATTTTAGGGGGGTTGAAAATGTTAAAGTTGTCTTTTCCTATTGATGCACAAGTAGATAGCAGTTATTTAGAAGAAAAAAATGCTCAAGCCCAAAATCATCAGGAGTTGATTTACTCACCTATTAATAGCTTAACTGAACTAGATTATTGGTCTGCGGCTAAAACCTTTACTCAAGCAAAATACTTAGCATTAAGTATGTTGCCTATTCAAGAAATTGCAATCCAAGTAGCCTATGATGCAATGCTAGCGGCTCAAGTATGCAGAAATAAGCAGTATACTTATAGAAAAAGTTGGTTAAAAAATAATCGTTATAAAAAATATGGCCCTACTAAAGCTTTGCTACATAAAAATCAACTAGTTCAAAATTTTGTTTACCGTGAAATTGAAAAATATGAAAAATATACTGAAGGAGATTTTAACCAACCTATAAATAGTCAGTTACTAGAAGATTTACTTAAAAATTTTATTTTAAGTGAAGAAAATTTAATTATCCGCTATATAAAATTCTTAATACAAATGGCTGAAGATAATTCAGCTAACGCAGTACTTGCAACAACAAAACTAATTTATAAGTATCGCACTATTGATGTAGCTGAAATTTATACACGTTTACACGGAGATGGGCCTGTAGATAATTACTTTAGCAAACGTAAAGGCGAGTTTATCCGTCGTTTAGAAGAAAGATTTCAAAGCTTAATTAACCAAGATATACTTAAAGTAGTGGTAGGAAATAAACGTGAGAAATATTTTCAGGGGCAAGAAATTTTTGATGATAAATGGTCAAATTTAGTTAAACAAACTTTTAATAGCTTTATCCCTTGGGGAACAAATTGTTTACCAAAACACTCCAAAGGATCTTTTATAGATAGTCTCTTTAGCTGGTTTAAGGATATTTTTAGCGAAGATCAAAAGAAAATCCTTAGTATCCATACATTATTTTGTCCTAATTGTTTTAATAGCCTAGTCAAAGAACTTAACTTGGCTAGTCCAGAAAAACAATTAGCCTTGCCTACTTTTAATCTTTCTAAGATTTCTAAAGAAAAGAGTTTACCTATGAGCAGCTTTAACTACCAAGATCCTATTACAGAAAAAACAGAAATAAGAAATATACTTAATAGACTACATAGTGAAAATTTAAGACGTGAGCAATTAATTAACTCTGGAATTAAAAACATTTTTATTACAAATAATGATTTAAAAATTCTAGATTTAGACCTCTCAAAAGATAGAAATGCTAGTATATCTATCAAAGATGACTTTTTAACTAGTAAAAATATTTTAAAAATATATTCTATAGATAGACAAGGTGACTTGCTTTTTGCAACTGTTGTTCTTAATAAACATGATAGATCTTCAATAAATATATTTAATGAGCAAAAATTTTCCTTGTTAGAAGGAAAACAAAATATATTTTTGCTAGCAAAATATATTGAAGATAATGAGAATAGTCACTACTTACTTAAAATTAAATATAGAGAAAACCTTTTAGAAGAAACTGCTCTTTTTTGGCATGAATATTCTAGCATAATGCAAAGTGTTTGGCTTAAGTAATATAACCCCCTTATAAAACCTCTTTCTAGTTAATTTTATATTTCCAGCTAATTTTTCAAATCCAGCGAAAATTCGCTTGACGAGAAACTTCGTTTTGCTTATATTAGGTAAACATTTCCATAAACATTTTAATAAAGCTTGCAACTTATTGATAGGAAAGGTGTATCTCTATGCCAATAGAACAAAAATCCGGCTCAAAAACAGTAAGAGAATCTGAATTAAACCAGATTTTGCAAGCAGACAATATAGAAATTAGAGCTTACGTAAGCGAAGAGTTTAGAGAGATCCTAACCCCTGAAGCACTCCGTTTTGTTGCCACACTAGTAAAAAAATTTTCTGGTAGTCGTGAAGAACTTTTAAGTAAACGAGCAGAGAGACAATCTAGAATTGATGCTGGTGAAATGCCAAATTTCTTAAAAGAGACTAAAGAAATTCGTGAAAGTGTCTGGAAAGTCGCTCCCCTTCCCCAAGATCTCCAAGATCGACGTGTTGAAATTACTGGCCCAGTAGATAGAAAAATGGTAATAAACGCATTAAATTCTGGTGCAAAAGTCTTTATGGCAGACTTTGAAGACTCACACTCGCCAACCTGGGAAGCCACAATTCAAGGGCAAATTAATTTAAGAGATGCAATAAATAGAACTATTACCTACTCCAGCCCTGAAGGAAAACAGTATAAGTTAAATGAAAAAGTTGCTGTTCTAATGGTACGTCCTAGGGGTTGGCACTTAATAGAAAAGAATGTCTTAATTGATGGTAAAACTATTTCTGGTGGGCTTTTTGATTTTGGACTATTTTTCTTCCATAATGCTAAAACGCTTATAGAAAAAGGGACAGGTCCCTATTTTTATCTTCCAAAAATGGAAAGCCATTTAGAAGCTAGACTTTGGAATAGTGCATTTGTCTTAGCTCAAGACACTTTAGGTATTTCACAGGGAACAATTAAAGCTACTGTTTTAATAGAAACCATTCTAGCAGCCTTTGAGATGGATGAAATTCTTTATGAATTAAAAGAGCATTCTGCTGGGCTAAATTGTGGTCGTTGGGATTATATTTTTAGCTTTATAAAGAAGTTTCGTAATTATGCTAATTGTATTTTGCCAGATCGCGCACAAGTTACAATGGCTACACATTTTCTAAGTTCCTATTCGCTACTTTTAATTCAAACCTGTCATAAGCGAGGAGTGCATGCTATGGGTGGAATGGCTGCACAAATCCCTATAAAAAATGACCCTCAAGCTAATCAAATTGCAATAGATAAAGTAATTGCCGATAAAAAACGAGAAGTCTCTAATGGACATGATGGAACTTGGGTTGCTCATCCTGGGCTAGTTCCTATAGCAATGCAAGAGTTTGATCAAGCTATGCCTACACCTAATCAAATCCACCGTTTACGCGAAGATGTAGTAGTTAAAGCAGAAGATTTACTGGCTGTGCCTAGTGGAACCATCACTCTAGCAGGATTAAGAACAAATATTAATGTTGGAATGCTATATCTAGAAGCATGGCTTAGAGGAACTGGGTGTGTTCCGCTCTATAACTTAATGGAAGATGCAGCAACAGCAGAAATCTCTAGAGCACAAGTATGGCAATGGATTAAGCATAATGCACAGTTAGACAATGGT
Organism: Acidobacteriota bacterium; assembly: GCA_016213785.1. Lineage (GTDB taxonomy): Bacteria > Acidobacteriota > Blastocatellia > Chloracidobacteriales > JADJPF01 > JADJPF01. The sequence goes on along the minus strand of JACQZQ010000061.1, from coordinate 16,047 downwards.
GAACGAATTACTAAAGAGTTAGTTGAAAAGATTTTGGCCGAAGAATTAGAAAAAATTAAACTTTCTGTTGGGGGGGAAAATTTTTCTGCGGGTAAATATAGCCTAGCAGGGGAACTTTTCCAAAAAATATCTACAAATGACGAGTTTGTAGATTTTCTCACTTTACCTGCTTACCAATATTTAAATTAATCAATTAATTGAAAGGATATTAAGGATATTATTATGAGTAATTTTGATAAGATTAATCACGATGCTAATTTGATAAATCAAAGCTGGCAAACCGATCCACGATGGAAAGGCATAATTAGAAGTTATACGGCTCAAGATGTTGCTCGTTTGCGTGGTTCTATGAGAATAAGCTATACCCTTGCAGAAACAGGTGCCAAAAGATTATGGGATCTTCTTCACCAAGATGGTCATGTTGCAGCCCTAGGCGCATTGACTGGAAATCAAGCTGTCCAACAAGTTCGCGCAGGACTTAAAGCTATTTATTTAAGCGGATGGCAAGTAGCCGCTGATGCTAATAATGCTGGTCAGATGTATCCTGATCAAAGCCTCTATCCTGCTGATAGCGTCCCTAATGTAGTACGTAAAATTAATAATTCATTAACTAGAGCAGATCAAATTCAACATTCTAAAGGAAAAGCTGATGTTTACTGGTTTGCTCCAATTGTTGCTGATGCAGAAGCAGGTTTTGGTGGATCATTAAATGCTTTTGAATTAATGAAAGCAATGATTGAAGCAGGCGCATCTGGAGTACATTGGGAAGATCAATTAGCTTCGGCTAAAAAATGTGGTCATATGGGTGGCAAAGTTTTAGTCCCAACTATGGAATTTATCCAAAAATTAAATGCTGCTAGACTTGCAAGCGATGTTATGGGAGTTCCAAGTGTTGTTGTAGCACGTACAGATGCTAATGGCGCACACCTAATCACTAGCGATATTGACCCAAGAGATCAAGCATTTTTAACTGGTGAAAGAACTTCTGAAGGCTTCTATCGTATGCGTGGCGGTTTAGATGCTGCTATTGCAAGAGGTTTATCTTATGCTCCTTATGCAGATATGATTTGGTGCGAAACCTCTTCACCCAATGTTGAAGAAGCAAAACGTTTTGCTGAAGGCATTCATGCTAAATTCCCAGGAAAACTTTTGGCCTATAATTGCTCCCCATCATTTAACTGGAAACGTAAATTAGATGATACTACTATAGCTAAATTCCAAAAAGAGCTTGCGGCAATGGGTTATAAATTCCAATTTATTACACTTGCTGGTTTCCATGCATTAAATTACTCAATGTTTGAGCTTGCTCGCGCTTATCGTGATACAGGAATGACAGCTTATGCAGACTTCCAAGCCAATGAATTTGCAGGTGAGGCTTTTGGATATACTGCTACCAAACACCAAGAGTTTGTCGGAACAGGTTATTTTGATGAGCTTGCACAAGTAATCTCTGGTGGAGAAGCATCTACCTTAGCTTTAGTAGGTTCAACAGAAGAAGAACAATTTCATGCTAATGAAGTTGCTGAGGTAGCAACACACTAAAGAAATTCTCCTTAAATCTTTCTATAAAAAGGCAATACTTATAAAGTATTGCCTTTTTTATTTTCTCCCAAAGTATATATGTTTTTCTCTAAGGATTTACGCTTTCCGCTTTTATAGAAAATATGTTGTCTAGCCATTTTATTAACTTTAAATGTCTATTTGATCTTTTAAGCCACCATAAACAAAGGTTTTAACCATATCTTTTGTAAAAAATTCATTAGGAAAACCTAGCTCTATTTTACTTACTTCTTCTAGTCTTAGTAATTGTTCTGGGCTAAGAGTTAAATCTAAGCAGGCTAAATTGTCTTTTAATTGAGTCGTTGTACGTGCACCTATTATAGGTATAATAGGAATACTTCGTTGTCGCAACCAAGCAAGCGCTACTTGTGATGGAGAACGACTAATATCATTAGCAATAGCTTTTACTTCTTTAGCAATAAGTGTGCTACGTTCTTTATTTGTAAGAAATTGTTGCATTTGGGGGCTATTATAACGCGCTTCAGTAGTAGTAGAATCAAGATATTTACCCGATAATACTCCACCTGCTAAAGGCGACCAGGCTGTTACTGTTAAACCAAGAGCTTGTGCCATTGGTAGTAATTCTCTCTCAGGAGTTCTTTCTACTAAACTATATTCAATTTGTAATCCAGTAAAAGATGTCCAGCCTCTAAACTCAGCTAAAGTATTAGCCTTAGAAACTACCCAAGCTGGTGCATCAGAAATGCCAATGTAGAGCACTTTACCCTGTCTAACTAAATCATCAAAGGCTCTCATTACTTCTTCTATTGGGGTTATTTGATCCCAAATATGTAGCCAGTAAAGGTCAATGTAATCTGTTTGCAAGCGTTTAAGGCTTTTCTCTACAGCCTGTACCATATTTTTACGCTGATTGCCTCCAGAATTAGGGTCATTAAGGGGAGCACTATTAGTATATTTAGTAGCTAAAACAACCTTATCTCTGTGTTCTTTAATAAACTCTCCCAATAGTCTTTCGCTATTACCATTGGTATAAACATTTGCAGTATCTATAAAGTTACCTCCTGATTCTAAAAAGGTATTAAAAACTTGTTGGCTTTCTTCTTTAGAAGATCCCCAACCCCAATCTTCTCCAAAAGTCATTGTTCCTAAACAAATTTCTGAAACTCTTAATCCACTTTTTCCTAATAATCTATATCGCATATTTACTCCTGATAAGTTTAATACTGATTAAATTTGGTTGACATTTATTTAGCTTAAAACGCTAAAACCATCACATTAGGAATTCATAGCTTTTATAGGAAGATTCCACCAGCTACTTCAATACGTTGCCCATTTATCCAACGACTATCTTCAGATAGAAGGGCTGCCACAGCACCTCCTATATCATCAGGCAAACCTACGCGCCCTAGTGCTGTAAGTGAAGAAATAAAAGCATTTAACTCTTTATTATCTCGTACACTACCATCACCAAAATCAGTCTCTATTGCTCCAGGAGCAATAACATTTACGGCAATATTGCGAGAGCCTAATTCTTTTGCCATATAACGTGTTAGTACTTCAATAGCGCCTTTCATTGCTGCATAAGCAGAATAACCAGGAAAGCTAAAACGCGCTAGCCCCGAAGAGATGTTTACTATACGCCCTCCATTTTTTATAAAAGGAAGTAATTTTTGTGTTAAGAAAAACGTACCCTTAAAATGAGTGTTCATTAACTGATCAAATTGCTGTTCTGTGGTTTCCATAAAAGAAGCATGTATACCAACTCCTGCATTATTGATTAGAAAATCAAAGCTATCACGCTCCCAGTTTGTCTTTAGAACTTCTTTAACAGTTTCAGCAAATTGGGTAAAAGACTTATGCTCAGACACATCTAGTTGCAATGCCAAAGCTTTGTTACCGCTATTTTCAATTAACTTTACAACTTCTTCAGCTTCATTTTTTTTGTTGTTATAAGTCAAAATAATGTCATGGCGTTTTTGGGCAAGATGTAAAGAGATACTTTTTCCCAAACCACGACTTCCACCTGTTACAATTGCTATACTCATTATCAAAACCTTTCTTTGTATTTATGATAAGTCTATAGTAAGCCAGAAAAAGTTTTTTTAAATACATAAACGTGTTAAATAATTGCCTATTTCTCCAAATTAAAAAATAATAAAGCTTATACAACAAATATTTTTAAGTTATGGTTTAATTATGAATAACAAACAACAAAATGAACTGATTTCTTTGCTTAATAAACACTCCCATACAGAAGATGCAGAACCAACAGCAATCAATGGTTTGAGCTTTTTTAGAACTTCAGAACCAAGCAGCAAACTTCCTATAGTTTATAACCCATCTCTTTGTGTCATTGTACAAGGTAGAAAACAACTAATGTTAGGACAAGAATTTTATGAATACTCTGTATCAGATTATCTAGCCGTATCAGTCAATCTTCCAGTAGTAGGTCAGGTTGTAGAAGCAAGTAAAGAAAAGCCTTATCTCTGTATTCAGTTTGATATTGTTGCACATCAATTAACAGAGTTAGTAGCAAAGATGGATAAAAACCAATCTACAAATACAACTTCTTATAGGGGATTATTTGTAGGTAAACTAGATAGTTTACTTAGTGATTGTATTTTAAGGCTTATAAGACTTTTAGATACACCAAAAGATATTGCTATTCTATCTCCATTGATTATGCAAGAGCTTTATTATCGTTTTCTTAATACTGAACATGGGCAAAAAATTGCACAAATAGCAATAGCTGGTAGTAATATGCAAAAGATTGCACGGGTTATTGAAATGTTAAAAAATAATTTCTCAAAACCTATCAGTGTAGAGGATATGGCAAATATGGTAAGTATGAGCCTATCTTCTTTCCATCATCATTTTAAAGAAATAACATCAATGACTCCATTACAGTATCAAAAACGGTTGAGGCTTTTAGAGGCTCGCCGCATTATGTTATTGGAAATGAGTGATGCAGCTAATACTTCCTATCGTGTAGGGTATGAAAGCCCTTCTCAATTTAGCCGCGAGTATTCAAGAATGTTTGGTACTTCGCCCATAAAAGACGTTAATAATATCAGAACCAAAATATAAGTTTATATAAGCTTATATTTCATCAAAATTTACTCTTATTTACTTTTATTTACCTTACCAGACCCAGTATTCTAGTTTTACTAGACCTTTAAGCCATCTAAATAGAATAATATAGCCTGGTTGATAGGATAATGATATTCGAGTTACTCCACTCATACCTGGACGTAAAAGTTCTCTAACATTTTTTACTTTTACCTCACAATTGTATACACGTAAGTTATTTTCTGGTTTTATGGTTGCTTCAGTACCAATGTAACTAACAGTTCCATTAAAAACTTGATCCACTAGTGAACGGATACGAATACGTACATTACTACCTAAACGAACTTGTGTAATCTCTTTTTCTGAAACAGCAACAACAGCACGAAGTTCTGAAATATTAGCAATACGACAAAATTCGCTTCCTCTTTCTAAATATTGGCCTAGCTTTTTTTCAATATCTTGTCCTAAAACCAAACCATCTTGAGCAGCTTTAATAGTTAAAGCTTCTTTCTTTTTTTCAAGCAAAGTTAATTCATTGCTACTAGAAGAAATTTCGCTATTAATTGATTGCATTTCTGTTTCTAAAGCTTTTAGTTTATATAGTGCAGCTTGTAAGTTTTCATGAGTAACTTTTTCTTCTGTTGTAGCTGTTTTTACTTTACGTCTATGAGTTAGTTCCCCAGCACGCATACGATCTTCAGCAGCACGCCGATTTAGCGTTGTAATTTGATAACGACTTGTTGATTCATCAACTTGTAATTGTGAAACTAAGCCTTGACTAAAGAGAAAAGTGTAACGGTTTTTCTCTAATAATTGAATTTGTTCTTCGCTTTGTTTAGTTTGTATTTGGGCATTTAGTTCAAGTAATTCTGGTGGATATTCTGAAAGCAATTCTCCTGTACTTTTATACTTTTTTATTGCTTCTTCTTCTGCTACTAGTTCTGTTGCTTCGTGTTGGCGTTGTTGGTAGTAACTTTTAGCTTGTTCAACATTAGCTTGCTGTTCAGCATATTGATTTTCCAATGTAGTAAGGCGGCCTTGGGATTGTTTTATGTCTGCACTAAGTTTTAATAACTGTTTTTCCATATCTATATCTTGGCAAATAGCTAAAACAGCATCCCTAGCAACCCAGTCACCTTCTTTTACTTTAATTTCTTTTAATACTCCACTTTCTTGGACAGAAGCAACAAGGGATTGGTCTTTTTCAGGTAATAGAATGCAATCACTTGTTACAGTTACTTCCCAACGAGAAAAAGCTGCTACTAGCAAAAGAACTATTAAAATGCTCCAATAAAAACCTTTATGTAGTTTAATTGATTTATACAAAGATTTTTTCTCAAAACCAGAAGATTCGGCTGTAGTATTTGTTGTAGGTTGAGAAATGGTATTTTTATCAGCTAAAACCTTTTCTGACATTATTTACTCACCACTTAAATTAAATTTTTGGAGGCGCTAAACAAAGAATGGAAGGAACTACAGAAGATGAAGCCAAACGTAATAACTGATAACCAATTCCCGCAATTCCAACCATTAAACCTGGGGACTCTGCACTAAGCGGAGTCCCGCATAACCAACCCTGTTTATCTATATTGTTAAAAATAACCGAAGCTATATTTTGCACTTGGTTATGGATTTTGTAATTAGGTTGTTTTTCTATTACTTGTAGTAGAAAATCCAAATTTCCTAAATCACCATGACAAAGTGAATGATTGTTACCAAATCCATTATTAATTACTGTTTTTACTGCAATGCTAATTTCTTGATCAATAAGTTTATCAGTAGAAAGATGTTCTACTGATAATAATCGGGCAATTCCTATTCCTGTTGCGCCATGACACCAAGTTACTCTAAATTTTTCATCTGTATCATCTCTATTTATATCAGGCCAATTACCCATTAAAGGAGAAAAAAAACTTCGTTCATAACTTAAGGCTTCTTGTGCTAGATCAGCAAAATTACTGTCTTTTGTAAAACTAGAAAGTTCTAACAGTGCCCAAGCAATCCCAGCTACCCCATGAGACATTCCGAGTGGAGGCTTTTTCCCTGGAATTGTTGTCCAGCCTTTTCCTTCTGGGGTTATCTCAATTTTAGAAACAAGATGCTTTCCAGATTGTATTATTATGCTCTTTATTTGTTCTAAGTCCTGAGGGTTAACAACAAACTTATATAAATTCATTAGGCTAGTAATACATCCTGCACTACCATAAATAAGATCAAAACGGTTGTCTTTTTCTATTAAAAAAGGCAGTTGTTTAGCTATTTCTACGGCTTCTGTTATTAGCGAAGGATCATTCCATAATTTAGCTAAATGAGTTAGTAGATAAATAATACCGCTTAATCCGCCATAACCTCCAACATTTTGAAGCTCTTTGTTTTTAGGTTGTTTTATTTGTTGTCTTATATTTTCCATTGCCTGTTTTGCTAACTCTGTGTAAACAAGCTGATTAGTAATATAACCAAGATATGCTAAAAATAATGTAGTACCAGGAAGACCATCATATAAATCTAACTTTGATGGAGAGATATAGTAATTATTTAAGTTTCCAACTTGTAAGCTTATCCAAGATGCTTTATTTTGGTAAGTTATAGCTAAGTTTGCTAGGCAATCTCCAATTGCAGTAGCCGTTTTAATAAGAGATTTATTATCAATAGTTTTGTTATTGTTTAAATTAAACTTATAAGACTTTGGCTTAACATTTTCTGTATCTTCAACTAAGGTAATAAATGAAGCACGAATAAGCCATATTTGTTTTTTAAGATCTTCATCACTAAGGTTTTGCAAGCGAGTCTTAACAAAATCTATAACTGGTTTAGTAAAAAAATTAGGAACGCATTTTTTATCATCACTCCACAAATCAGTTGAGTCAGGATGCGTTATAAAACGAGGAATAAAGCCTTCTAACAACGATTCTCGCTCACTAGCAATTACTTTTAATAAAAAAGGATAGTCTTCTGTCTTCTTCCATAAATTATCAAAAAGCCATTCACAAGCAATAGCATTACGTAACATATTAGGATTAGAACTTTCTGTTAGCAATACACCATAATCTCTAGTAGAACGTAGAATTATTCTTACTTCATCTTTAGCAAAACGAGTTATTAAACCATCTAAACCATCGCTTGATATCAAGGCTGCTGTATTTTTTTGCAATATTTGATAGACATCTGTAAAACCCTTAACTATTGTGTCAATATAGTCCCATAAAATAACATCTTTACCATTGAGTTTAGGCCGATGAGTATTTTCTTCCTCATATCTAAGCTGTTTACGTACAATGTGTATTTCATCTGTTCCAGATAATTCTAAATAGGGTAAAGGATAAGGAGTTAATTGACCTGATAGCCCTGCTAATCCGCTAAAATCTATGCCTTTATGCTGATTATTACCAAAAATTTGCATTGGTAATAACCCTGTTCTTAGTACAGATTCTTGTAAATATTTAGCTGCTTTATTATTAGAGTTATTTTCATCTGGTTGAGAAAAAAGTGTTTCTAGGTCAACTAGTATAGGATGCTCACCTGCGGCAATTAAATTTTCACTATGGAAATCGACTCCATAAAGTATATATAAAAGTGCTAAGTTTCCTCCCTGACGATAATAAAAATTAGTAATTTCATTTTCTGAGCTACAGCTTTGAAAAGTAACAAATTCCATCCAACCATAGCTAGAACAATCAAGAACTTTTAATGTACGAAACTCTGGCTTTATCCCTTTGTTATTAAGCCATTCCAAGAGTTGCTGAAAATGTAAATCCATAGATAAAGAACGAGGTTTATAAAGTAGCTTAAACCCAGAACTAAATGTTAATGTTATTACTTGTCCACTTTTATGACTATCTCCTACACTACTTTCTTTATCCAATATAATAATTCCAGGATCTTTTTCTGGAGTGAATACATTTTTTATATTTATCCAATCTCGACATAACCTCTCAAGGGTTTCAATACTAAATTTCACCCAATTATTTAATATTATTATCAGTCGTCGCCCTAAAACAGGATATTCTTGTAATAAGGCAAGAGCTTGATCTTTTTGACGCATATAGTCTAAAAAATACTCATATCTTTGTTTAGAAGTATCTCCTTTAAGCAACCCTTTTTGACGCAACTCGTCACATTTTTTTACCATTGTTTGAATTAATTCCATTAATAAATCAGGTAAAATATTGATCAAAAGAATATCTTTTATTGTGTTAGGGTCAAAGGGAAGTTCTTTATATTCATTGCTAAGTTGTTGAATTGCTTTATTTAATGTTTCACAACATTCATCAATAAGAGGTTTAATTACGTCTAAAAAGCCTATTATACTTTCATCTTGGATTAGTTTAGGTAATTTTACAGGAAGACCTATTTTCCCTTCATTTTGATAGGTAAAAGCTCTAAAAATAGTTTTTAGCCATTCAGGGGTGCTTTCATAACATTGTTTTAGAATGTCATTTGATTGACCTAACAAATAGAGTAAGTCTTGTTCTGTAATACCTTCTAGATTTAGCCATTGGGCAAAGATTTTATCTTTTTTAAGGGGTGAGAAATTGCGCCACTTCTTTAATCTATCTTGTGCAAGTTCAAGATCAGGCATATTTTCTAAAGTTTCTAAGCCTGATAATTTACTTAATAAACTAATACGTTCCTTTAAGTTAATAGCACGATACCAATCTGCCGATTCAGTAAAATTTAACATCTTAAATTAATCCAAACTTTTAAGATTTGTAGCTACAAAAATTATTGTTTTTTAGGAGATGGTGGAACATGCTTTTTCAAAAAACTACCAATATTTTTTAGTGCATCTATTTCATTTTCTATACGAGAAAAGCCATGCCCTTCATTTTCATATATTTTTAATTCTGCTATACCATTTTGTTTTTTTATTTCATTAGTTATCTGTTCAGCCTCTGATTTAGGGCATCTTGGGTCTTTGCCTCCAGCTAAAATTAACATTGGAGCTTTTATTTTATCTGCAAAATAAATAGGGGAACGATCTTGCCATAAAGTTTTATTAGCAACAGGATCTCCCATAATACTTAATAAATATTCACGAGTTGAAGGATCTGCATTTTCTACTTCTGTAAACCAATTAACAAAAGGAATTATTGCTACACCGGCTGCCCAATTTTCTGGAGATTTTGCTAAAGCCAAAGAGGTTAAATAACCTCCATAACTACCACCCATTGCTATTAGTTTTTTAGGATCAACATAACCTGTTTTTTTCATCCATTCAGCAGCCGCTATAATATCTGATAAATCCCCTCCACCTGCATCAAGTTTATTTGCATTCATAAACTCAGTACCATAACCAGTTGATCCTCGGTAATTAGGTATTATAACTAGATAGCCTTGGTTCACAACATATTGAATTATAGGGTTAAACCAATTTACAGACTGGGTTGATGGCCCACCGTGTATCCAAACAATAGCAGGGTTTTGCTTATTAGGTTTAAGGTTATGTGGAACATAAACAAAGGCTGAAATTTTCCATTTACCATCACTGCTAAGATACTCAATAGAAAAAGGTTGAACTAAATCTTCTCCTTTTACTGCACCTACAAATGAATGAGTAACTTGATGAAATTTTTGTTCTTTTGTTAAATAAACCCAAATATCTTTAGGTGAGTCAGGGCCATTATGATAAAAAAGTAATTTAGAGCCATCTTTAGTAAATGCAGTCTCACTACCCGCTAAAGTATTTACTCCTTTAGTTATAGGTAAAATACTCTTTTCTTTTTTATTTATATCATAGAAAAAAATCTCTTTGTTGCCATTAACATTTGATACCCAAGTTATGGTTTTACCATCAGGAGAAAAATTGCCAGCCTCAGACCTTGATTTATCTTGAGTTAACCATTCAATTTTTTTGGAAACAAGATCAAATAATCCAACATTTTCATAACCATTTGCTGCATCAGAGTTAATCAATAATTTTTTTCCATCTATTGACCAAGATTTAATAGCATAAAGTCTACTTTCCATCTTTGAAGTAAGATTAGTGGTCTTTCCTGTTGCAGTTTCAACTATAAAAATATTTGAAGTCCCTCCATCAGCACTAAACTGTGTATAGGCAACTTGCAAGCCATCTGCTGACCAAACAGGATTATTATTAGAAAGCTCTCCTGGAGTTTTTGTTGTTAATTTTTGGACTTTGCGGCTAGAAATGTCCATTACATGAATTTCATAGGAGGAAGCATCTTTTTCCCTTATCTGATAAACTAGTTTGCTACTATCAGGAGACCAAGAAGGAAATTCCTCAGAAGCATCAAGACTATTTGTAAGATTTATTACTTCACCATTTAATGGAGAAACTAAAAAAATATCCCATTGCTCATCACCATCATAATCAGACATATAAGCTATCCACTTACCATCACCTGACCAAGTTAAATATGCTTGTTGTTGGTCGCTTATAGTAAGTTGTTTAGGCCATCCTCCATTAGCAGACACTAGCCAAATATTTCTACGCCCACTCATATTGCTAATAAAGGCTATAGTATTCCCATCAGGCGACCAACTACTATCATCAATAGCACGCGTAACCATAAAATGTTCGGCAGAATAGCTTTGAGCATCTTCTTTAGCTCTGCTAAAAACCTGATTTGGGTCAGTTATAATTGTAGTTGTTAAAGATGATTGTTGAGCCATAACGGATATGATAGGAATAAGAAGAATTATTAGTAAAGCTGATAATACTTGCATTTATCGTTCTCCATAAGAACAAACTAAATTTTTTAGACTTCTGACTTTTTAGTTAAACCACATATTTCTGCTAATAACTGATATGATCGTAGTTTGTCTTGTAAACTAGTGCTAATGTCTAGAAAAACAATTTCATCTACTTTGCATTGTTGATTAAGTTCTTGGAGTTTTTCTAGGCATTGTTTAGGAGTTCCTATTATTGTTGGAACTATATTAGCATCTTCTTGGCTATATATTTTGTTAAGGTATAAAATTTGGGTTTGACTATCTGTACAATGTCCAGCTATTGCTAAACTACACTGGGGTTTAGTTAGTTCTTTGCTAGGTTGAAAGGTAGCTTTATATTCTGCCAAAACAGTACTTGCTTCTATCTGAGTTGCACCTAAAAAAAGAGAAAAACTAAACCTAGTTCCATAATGAGCAGCAAGAGACATACTACCTATGTTTTTACCTAAAAGCCAAACTTCAGGGCTGTTAACATTTTTAGGTATTGGAATCACTTTATTTTTACCTCTTAAATAAAGTAATAAGTCTTTTACTTTATTTTCAAAATAACTTAAGTCTTTTACTTTATTTTTGTCTGCCCCAAGAAAAGCTTCTCCATAACCATCAGCTAACATGCCTCGCCCTATACCTAGGTCAATTCGTTGAGGAAAAAGCAGTTCTAGAAGCCTAAAATCATTAGCAACTCTTAAAGTGTTATGATAGTTAAGTAGTAAGGCACCTGTTCCTATATGAAGGTTTTTGGTTTTTCCTGCTAAAGCCATAGCCATAGTTGCTAAACTGACTTGAGCAAATTTTGTATTATGATGTTCACCTAACCAATAACGAGAATAACCTAGACTATCAACGCTAGCAGCAAGTTTTAGGGTCTCTATCAAAGTGCTGCGAGCGTTACTATCAGGCTGTATTTCACAAAAATCCAAAACCCCTAATTTTATTAGGGGTTGAATTATAGTCTCCATAAAATAAATTAAAAACTTAGACGTAAAGCAATTTGAAATGCACGAGGCCCGCCTGTACCAAAAACTCCACCAGCATTCTCTATACGTCTACCAAAAGATGATGCTCGTAGAAATCCAGGGTCTGTAACAATAGAGCTATCTCTTACCAAAATATTTTGTATACCAGAAAAATTACTATTACGACTCCCTCTTACATTGGTAATGTTAAAGACATTAAATACCTCAACTATGCCTTGGACAAAGAAACTATCTTTTATCTTAAAGCCTTTATTTATTCTTAAATCAAGTGATGTTAAACCATCTCCTAATTTTAGGTCGTCTGAAACAAAGGGTAATGGATCTCCATCAACACCGCCACCCATATTAATTTGTCTAATAAAAGCATTAAGCTGTGCTCCTGTCTTAAATTGCCTTGCCCCTGCATTAACTTGTGCTATTGGTAATCGTGACCCATCAGCAAGACGAATATTAATAGGAACATTTGATTCAAGAGTAAGTATTGAGGATATGTTTATTCCCAAAGGAGCATTATATATTCCAGAAAAAGAAAAACGATGTCTTATATCGTTTGGTGGAGCGCCTTTGTCAACATTTACATTTGGGTTATCTGTTCCAATAACTTGGAAATCTTGAGACATAGTTAATGATTTTGAGAATGTATAAGAAGCAAGAAAATCAAAATTCTTTGCTCTTCGTCGCTCTACTTTAACAAGCAAACTGTCATACCAGTTTTTTAAGGTAGATACATTGGAAAAAATAATTGGATCTTGGCTAATAACTTGGGACTGGATAAATTTTAACCCATAAGCATGTAGAGCATCTGCTGAAACAACTATGTTATAAGGTAATTCACGTTCAATCCCAAAACTAAATTGTTGAATATAAGGTGTAGCTAATTCAGGATCAAAAACTACTGTATCATTGCCTGAATTATCTATTATACGCCCAGAAAAAGTATTTGCATTTAAGGTAGGTGTTCCAGGTAAAAAGTTTCCATTACTATCTAATGCTGAACCTCTTCTTACTTCTACTGTAAGTCCAGAGGTAGATATTCTTGAACCAGCAGCAAGAGCAAGTAAAATACGGCTATAAAAAACTCCATAACCACCTCTTATTGATGTTTTATTATCCTTAAAAGGCGACCAATTAAACCCAATACGTGGAGCAAAGTTATTGTTATCTATTCTTGCACGCTCTGTTACAAGAGGAGTAACTATATTAAATTTATTTCTGGCAGTGACATTAGTGTCTAGTTCATATCGTAGGCCAAGGTTAAGAGTAAAATTTGGCCTTACCTTCCAATCATCTTGAAAAAATAAGCCCACATATTTGTTATTATTACCATTTAATGTTCTAACAGAAGCAGGAGTAGTAACTCTTGCAGTAAAGTTTACAGGAATATCGGTATCATCGATTTTATTATCTCCGTTACGATCACGTGATGCAAAATTTTCTCTAAGTGAAACTAGCCCCCCTGAAAATGTACCATCAAAACCTTCTGTATTAACAAAATGCACTTCGCCACCAAATTTAATTGTATGAGAGCCTGCTATCAAGCTAAAAACATCTCTAAGTTGAAAACGATTTTGACGGTCACTTATAGGCGCGTCTTGAGATGCGCTACCATCATCAACTGAAGGAAATCTAACACCAAAAGGCGTTTTAGAAAAAGTAGGTATTTCATCAGTGTAATAAGTTTCATTTGCAGTAAAGTCATTTAAGAATTTAGGGGAAAAAGTATGAACCCAGTTATAAACAAAAGACTGGGAACGGTTAAAGACTTTTAAGCGAAAATCTGGTGTAGCAATAGGTCTAACAGAACTACCAATACCTATATTATCTTCTCGCTGTATACCATAGCGAAAAAACATATGATCTTTTTCTGTAAGATCTAAATCAACTCTTGAAGTTAGTAAAAAATCCCTTAAAGGTGCTGGAGTATAAACAGTATTTACAACTTTATTAATAGTATCTCTTTGGCCGACTATTAAAATTCCATCTTGATTACGATACTCAAGAGCATTAAAGAAGTGGAGGCGATTGTTTTTTATAGGGCCGCCAAGAGTAAAAGCATATTGCTGACGATCAAATGGTGGGTTGCCTAAAGTTTTAATAGCGCTTCTATCAAGGGTTGGAGGTAATCCTGATAATTTATCATTGCGAAAGAAAAAAGCTCCAGAACCATGAAATTCATTAGAACCTTTTTTAGTAACAATATTAATAATTGAAGAATTTGATCTACCACTCTCAGCACTATATTGAGCAAGCTGTATTTGGAACTCGCGTATACTATCTATAGGAAAATTTTGTAGTATACCACCTATAATATCTTCATTATTATCTGCCCCATCCACAAAAACACCATTCCCTCGTGCTGATTGACCAGACGAAGAGACTTGAGATAAAAAAGCCTTAATAGGATTAAATATAGGTGCAGCAGTATTGCCTGGTAATAAAAGTCCTAGCTCTAAAAAATTGCGCCCATTGAGTGGTAAATTTTCTACAGATCTCTCTGAAATAATTCCAGCTATTTGAGGATTGAAGGTGTTTACTATAAATGTTTCTCCTGAACGAACTTCTATTACATCCTCTCTTGTAGAAGTCCTAAGGGTTCCTTTTAAGAGTATAGTTTCTCCTACACTTAAAGAGATATTTTCTAGTTTTAACTTATTAAATCCATCTGCTTGGATTTCTATTATAAAATCTCCAGGTTGTAAACTTTGTAGTGAAAAAAAACCTTCTTCTGAACTTACAGTTTGGCGTGTTTGCCCAGTAAGCTTACTTATTAATGATATAGTTGCACCCCCAACAACAGCTTGTGTTTCATCATATATTACCCCTGTAATACCTGCTGTTCCTAGTTGTGCAAGAGCCTGTGTATAGCCTGCTAATATAAAAGCAAAGGCAATAGCTATTAGAGTCCCAAATCTTTTTACAAACATGCGCCTCTCCTTCAGTTAAAGAGTTATTTTTATTTATATTTTCTAATATTTAACAACACCAAGTTTTACGGCTAGAACTTATATTGCCATGTTCATTGGTATCATTTTCTGTAGGATTATTTTCTGTACTATTATCATTAGGGGCAATAGGAATAGTTTCATCATTATTTGTGTCAGAGTCTATTTGTGGAGCAAGAATCTTTTTTATGTCTTCGATGTTAAAATCAAAATCATTAAAATACTCTGTGTTTAGTGGGTTTACTCTTAAATTCTGCATCTAGATTTTCTCCTAAATATGTTTTTAATATACCTTTGTTTTTTATAGTTTTGCAAAATAGGAAAACGCCTAAATATGTAAAAAATCATGGGTCTTAACAAGCTAAATGAGGGAAAAGCGAAAAACTTTTCTTAACTTAGAAAAACTCTTTCACTTTTCCATAATTTGAAACAACCTAAACACATATTTTATAAACTTAATGTAAGGTTATAAAACGTTTAGCAGAAATTTTCTCTATTGAAAACTAGCAAAACCAAATTGGCTAACAACACCAAGCTCTACGGGTATTACTAGTAAAGTGTCCATCAGTAGTAGCTCCACCTTTACCACCACCAACGTTATCGCTATCGTCAACTTCTATCTCATCAACGCCAGAGCCACCAGAGCCATTATCACCGGTATCAGTACCATCATCTGTGCCGCTATCTACTTGAGGAGCAATCACCTGTTCTATTTCTTCAATATTGAAATCTAGATCATCATTGGTAACATTTGACAAAATATTTTTGTTTTTCATGAATTTTCCTCTCTAATATCATTGTTTCCTACAGCTTCTAATAACTAGCAACACCAAACGTTACGACTA
>JACQZQ010000059.1 GCA_016213785.1 Acidobacteriota bacterium | reverse complement strand
CTGCAAAAAAAGCTATCCAAGACAGTTTTTCTAGCTTCTCTTCTCAGTTAAATACTTCTAGAGATTGGATTTCTCGTTTTTTTAACCCTATTTTCAATAATTTTTCAAATTCTCATCTTTTTGGTTAAATACTATAATTTTATGTAGCTATTTTAAGGAGAATAAAAAATGCGTAACCTACTTATAATAATAGGTTTATTAGTATCAATTAATTTTACTTTTATAAATACTTTTGCTCAAAAAAAAGCTAATAAGCGCAAAGTAGAAAATCCTGAAACTACTACAACAATTCCTACTGGGCCGCCTACTGTATCAAAAGTAATAAATGGTGATCTATTACAATTAACTAATGGAGAATTAGTAAGACTTATGGGAGCAGATACTCCTGTAATGCCGCTAAATGGTAAAATTGGTCAAGAGCCTTGGGCTAGCCAAGCAAAAACCTTTACAGAACGACTATCTATGGGTAAAGAATTAACTATCAATAGTTTAGGACTTACTTCAGACGAATATGGTCGTCGTATTGGGTTGGTTTATATCGGTGAACTATGGCTAGATTATGAACTGGTTAAGGAAGGATTTGCAGTTGTCCAAAATAACCGCTATTTGGATAACAAAAGTAAACAACTGCTTTTAGATGCTCAAAGTGAGGCTTTAACTTTTGGGCGTGGAATTTGGCAAACTGATAACCG
The DNA here is from genome assembly GCA_016213785.1 of Acidobacteriota bacterium. Taxonomy (GTDB): domain Bacteria; phylum Acidobacteriota; class Blastocatellia; order Chloracidobacteriales; family JADJPF01; genus JADJPF01. Next base: position 25,547 of record JACQZQ010000059.1, on the reverse strand, counting down.
AATACCCTTACCTCCTAAAGAATTTCGTGCTGCTAATGGCTTATCAGAAAGCGATAAACCCAAAGATGAATCCTGGAAATTTATTACTACGAAACCTTCTACTAAAACAGTTACAACTAGTAATAACGCTAGTAGCAGTAGTAATAATGTTACAGATCCTAGCACCAATGAATCTAAGTATGTATATGCTATTGATCTTTTAGAAACACTAAAGCAAGTACAAGGTCGCTTAGACTCGGGTGGATTAGGTACTTCAGAGCTAGCCAAATTAATTAATATTGCTGATGGAAAAGCTCAAGCTATGGTTAGTAATAAAACAGATCCACTACTAGCTAAATGCTTAAGAGAAGCACTAGACGCTTATAAAGTATTGCTTGATGGTTTTAAGAAACGAGAAGTCTCTAAAGATGAAGAACGGGTAAGGCTTAGTAAGCTTATTTCTGACATTATAGAGATAGCAGATAAAGCAATTGCTGATTCAGAAAATAGATTAGCAAAAATTAATAAATAGTTAAAAATATTAGGAATTTATAGAAGTTTTATAACCTTATCTAAATATAAGTAGAGGTTAAGTTTATGCCCTGGAAAGTTGTGGAGCGTCGTATTGGAAGAGCAGGCGGAGTAAAAGAAAGAACGGCTAGACAACGAGAATGGAATAAAAAATATGGTGATGGTTCTTGGGCTATTGGCTATATAATTGATGGTGATTTTATTTTGCAAGAAGATGCATTAGAAACCATTTATTATAAAAGTTATGAGGAACATTTTGCTAATCATTCTGAGGATTTAGAGGAATTAATTCAACTAGCAAAAGAGCTTAGAAATCCTCATTCAGAAGCTACTACAGGGGTTGACTTACAAGTTGCTACTATAACAGAGTACTTAAAAAGAAATAATTTAAGTCTACAAGGAAAAGAACGTGTAGATATAGGATCTTGGAATGGTCAAGCTTCTCATCCTATTAGTATCCGTCTAAGCCCTTTGCATATAAAAGTTACTGGAGATCCAAAAACCACACTAGAGAAGTTTTGGCAAGATAGAAAATGTCTAGCTATTTGGGAAGATTAAGAATTTTATATGGCTATTCTTAGGCTATTCCCACGCTGGATCAGGTGGTGAGGAAATAACTTTTAACTCTTGAGCTTCGGTAAAAGAGGGAACTTCTAATTCATTGAAAAATCTAGTGATAATAGCCTCTGATACTTGGCGAGAGCGTTGTTTATTTCTCTCTAAAGATATTTCTAAGGGTAAATCAAAAAAGACAATAGTTGTATGTGCGTAGTAGTTAAATGCTAGTTGAATTGCTATATTACGATAATTAAATTTGGTGTTTGTAGCATCAAAAGCTACTTTTTTACCTGCTTTTAAGGCTTTTTCAAGGTCAGAGTGGCATTCTTGAAAAACTTTTTTATTATCTGCTTGGCAGGTAACATCATTAAATAATTCTTCACGCTTTTTATCAGAAGAAACAAGTTCTACTTTTGGTAGATAGTTTTCTACCCATGTACTTTTACCGCTTCCAGGAACCCCAACCATAATATAAAGGTGTGCTGTTTGAGGGGAAAGAATTTCTTTATGAGTGTTAATGTAATCAAAGACCTGTTCACGAGTTTGTATTCTTCCTCTTAAACTTAAACTAAATAGCCAATATTGAATACGCTTTTGTTCTTTAATATCATTAACACCTAAACTAACAAGTTCTTCAAAGCTAATAACAGAATCTAATAAAGTTTTATAAGAATAATTCCATAAGTCATAGTGTTTTGCGCGAGAGCAAAATATTTCTAATTGACTTAGGGTTTGATCTATATTGCTGCCTATTCGTCCAAGCCAATCAGCACGAGTAAGATGATAGAGTGCAGGTAAGCTAAGCTCACTAGCTAGTCTAAAATACTTTTTTTGCTCAACATTAATACCATTAAATGTTAAATTAGGGGCGATACGCTTAACCATACGATAAGCTGTCATATGGCGTAAAATTAAGCGCAAGACATGTTCTTGTATATCAAAAGGAACTTTTAGCAAAAAAAGTATTTTTTTAGCCAATGATAGACCCAAATCAAGGTGTCCAGGCAAAACAACACGATTATTAGGCGTTGTATAAGTGGTTAGAGGCTTTCCTATGTCATGAAGTAAGGCGGCTAAATAGATAGAAATTTGGTCTTTACGAGATAAATTTGGGTTATTAAGTATTTCACTTAGACATTTATCCATAACCATTTGAGTATGGATTAAAACATTTCCTTCTGAATGCCAAATATTATCTTGTTGACATTCAGACATTTGTCTTAGCTCTATAAACTCAGATTCTAGAGCCTGTTTATAATAATTTAAGTCAACAAACTCTAATTTTGATAGTTTATAGATAAAAGACTTAAGTTCTTCAGACATATTAGATACTAAGATTTTAATATTAATTAATCTAACCGACGTGCTCTAACAGAGAGCAGAGAGCCAATAAAAATTAAAATTGCGCTAATAACCATTCGTAGTGTTAATTCTTCGCCTCGGAAAATAACAGATAATGTAGCAGCAATAGGAGGCTGAATATAAATAAAGAATGCTACAAATGATGATTCAACTCTCTTAAGCGCCCAATAGTTAAAGAAGTAAGCGAGTACTGTGGGAAAAATAACAATAAATGCTCCCCAAGCCCAAACATAACTAGAGACTTTTGAAGGCTCAAAAACTAGTAATGAGCTAGAACCATAGCCAGTAATAACAGTTGAGCCGCATGCTAAAAGAATTGCTGTAATAACAAAAGGATCATAACGCATCACAATTTCTTTGCTAATTACTAAGAAGAAAGAAAATGATAGAGCGTTAGTTAGAGTAAGTAGATCGCCGAAAATATACTCGCTACTTAAGCTAAACTTATCAATTTGAAGTAGATAAAGAACACCTGTTAAAGAAACTATAATACTTAGAGCTTTTGCTGAAGAAAACTTTTCTTTTTTAAGTAGGATTGCAAATAAAAGTGTAGTAATAGGGATAACAGTGTTGATTATTGAAGAATGGATAGGAATAGTACGTGCTAGACCTTCAGTAAAACATATTTGATTAATTGCTACACCAAAAACAGCATAGATAAAAATCAGTCCAAAATCTTTAAGACTACGAGGGAAGCTTTTTTTAGCTCTGGGTAAAACGAGTAGTAACATTACTATTGCGCCAAGAGTAACTCTTAAAGAAGCCCAGGTAGGAGCAGGGATTTCTTTAAGAACTTCTTTAGCCGCAAAATAATGAATACCAAAAAATATCTGTACTGAGAGTAAAGCTAAATAAACCTTGGTTTTAGGGTCACTAGCACTAGTTTCTACAGTCTCTAAATTTGTTGCCGAAGGTGCAAGGGATTTTTCCATCAAGTGTCACATTATTTTTTTGCCTAGAGCAGATAAAATTAATTCTGCTGCAAGCTTGCCGGTTCGATTTTCAATGTCTAGTACAGCATTAATTTCTGTTAGCTCAATAGAAACTGCTCTACCACTATCAAAGATTTTCTCCATAGCTAAATGGCTTTCCCTATAAGTGCCTCCGCCTGGAACAGGCGTTCCAACACCAGGAGCATAAGTAGGGTCTACAAAATCGATATCAAAAGTAGCATGAAAGCCTACTGTATAGCGTGAAGCAATATCAATAGCCTCATCCATTACTCTACTCATTCCTAGTTCATCAATATCTCGCATGGTAAAGACTTTTAAGCCAATTTGACGAGCTAAATCTCTTTCTCCTGGGTCAACATCACGCACTCCAATTACTACACAATCCTCAGGGCGAACTTTTGGAGCAAACCCAGCAACTTCAACTAATTCTTTAGGGCCATAGCCTAAAAGAATAGCTAAAGGCATACCATGAATATTACCTGTAAGTGAAGTTTCAGGGGTATTGCTATCTAGGTGTGCATCAATCCAAATTATTCCTAAACGCTGATTAGCTTGTTTATAAAACTTAGCTATACCAGCTACACTACCAATAGCAATAGAGTGATCACCACCAAGAATTACAGGAAAACTATCAGTTTCTAGTATTTTTATAATTCCTGAGGCAAGTAATTCGCTTGCTTCAGCAATTTCAGGTAGGTATTTAGCATGGCAATTACCTTTATCAAGACCATTATTAAGGGTTTCAGCAATTTTAACATGGATGTTTCCAACATCTTCTACTTCATAACCAAGAGCTTTGATTTTTTGACTTAGACCAGCAATACGAACTACAGAAGGTCCCATGTCAACACCACGACGATCAGCGCCAAGATCCATAGGTGAGCCAATAATTTTAATTTTATTTTTCATAAAATTTTTCAAATTTTTATATGTGGGAAGATAAAGATAAAAAATTATATCAGCAATAAGTGCATTTTATAACGCAGTTTGCCAAAGACCTAGCCTAATTACTTGACAAAGAAACACTATAAAGGATATTTTCTTATGTTTAACACTTCACTAAAATTTTAGATTTTTCTTTTAGGAGTAAATCCGTGGCTTCAGATATACCCACCAAATATAAATCTGCTAGACCTGTTTATGATGATCCACTATGGAATCTTTATGATAGTATCTACTTAAAACTAGAACCAAGAAGAAAAGAAATAACTTATGGGGTTAGTCTTTTTATAGGCTTAATTTTAGTTGGCTCTTTAGCTTATGGGATAATGTCTTCGCGAACCGCTCAAGCTCAAGCTGCTTTTGGCTTAGCACTTGAGGTTTATAAAGCGGAAGTCGTTAAACCTGGCTCAGAAGAGGCTAAGGCTATAAGCCCTGGAAAGAAAACTTTTGCTGATGAAAAAGAAAAGTATAAACAAGCAGCGACCCAGTTTGATAAGGTAGCAACAGATTATTCTACTTATAGAGAAGTAGCTAATTATTATGCAGCAATGAGCCGTACTTACTACGATCCAGCTAAAGCACAAACAGATCTAGAAGCAATAAGCAAAAATAACTCAGAAGTAGCTCTATGGGCTAAAATAGGACTAGCTGAACTCTATGCTGCTACAGGACAAACTGATAAAGCTATTACTGCTTATCAAGCCCTAAAGGATAATTCAGGATCGCTACCTAAATCAGTTGTTTTATATACATTAGGCCGTCTTTATGAACGACAAGGTAATAATGCTGAAGCTATTAATGTGTATACAGAAGCGGCTAAAGCAAATCGTTCTTCGACAGAGGGGCGCAAAGCCTATGAAAGGTTAAGTGCTCTTGACCCTGCGGCAGCCGAAAAACTGCCTCCAGAAGAGACAAAGAAGGATGATGATATTTAATCTCTTGACAGATTTCTTAAAATCGATAAATTAAACCCAGCACTTATGGTGCTGGGCTAGTATCTAGTATCCATAGTTGGTTTTAAAATTAAAAATAGAAACTTAATTTTAAGTAAAAGTCTCTTTTTACTTAAAAGAGATTTCTTAGCTAAATTTTCGGTCAGTATTACTTAACTTATTTTATCTAGCTTTATAAACTTAAGATTCCATATTTTTATCTTTTGCCGATATGAAAAAAAAGATTCAAGTACAAGTGTTGTCTCACATTTATTGGGTAATGGCATTGATAGTTTTAACAGCTGCTAGTTCTCTAAGCCTTGATTATAATGCAGTTACATTATTTAGTTTATTAGCCTTAATAAGTTTATTTATTTTAGGTGCTAGGTTTGAGACAATAACTTTTGATGGTAAAGAAATTATTCGCAAAGGAATACTAGCTTTTTTAGAAACAGTTCTTTCAGGACAAAAGCCACAAATAGCGTTAGAGAAAATAGAAATGGTTGCCACGGAGGCTATTCGTTCTCGTAGAGGGCTACGTAATATCAAGTATCTTTATAAAGTAGCAATTTCTGGTAGTAGTATACAATTAATTGTTATGATAAATGGTGCTAAAAATAATAGTCCACGCCATTTATTGATTAAAGAGCTTTTTAATTTATTACCAGAGACCAAACTTGATCCTAGATCTAGTGAGTTAAAACAATATCTAAATGATTTACCTAATCATAATGCATTAAACGAACTAGCTGGTTTTGTTGCTTCAAATAATGTAGGAAAAAAAGAAAGTCTGTCTACCTTAATATTAAGACGTGCTGCAAATAGCTTAAAGCTAGAGGGTCAAATGCAAAAGGCTTTACAGTGTTTTTCACTAGCTTATAAAAAAGAGCCTCGTAATGCTCAATTAATTTATGAAATGGCTAGGTTTTTTCGCTCTTTAGCAATGGTAGATAGCCCTAGGCTTTTAAGTCGTTCACGTGCTTGTCTTCGTCTTGCAGCTTTTTTAGCTAAGAACGAGCCACAGCTTTTAGAACGTATTGGAGAAACATATTTTGAACGTCTAGATTATAAACTTGCAGCTAAGTGTTTTTCTCGTGCTTTAATGGTAGAGCCTATGCTTTATCGAGCTAACATAGGCTTAGCTGAAATTGCTTTACGTGACGGGAAATTAGCTCATGTAGCACATTTTTATAGTGCTGCAGCTAGTGTTTCTAAAGATCGCGCTCAAAGAGAGTTAGCTACTAGAGAAGCAAATTATTATGAGCGTCTTTGTAGTGATGAAGATTATTTTGAAGCCGAAATTAGTAGAATTAATAAACTAAAAAGCTTTCAGTGGGCACGTGACTGGTCAAGTTTGCTGCTAATTACTTCTTGGATGTTGGCACTATTTACAGGACTCTTTTCTACTAACTTAGGTATTTTTGCCTGGTCAATTGTTTTTTCTAGCAGCTTTGTTTGGTTAGCATGTGTTTTATTTTCTTTTCACTACAGTCAACGACATCCTTAATATTTTAAGTTTAAAAGTTTTTAAGCCCTTAAGCTTTCAATAAAATTTAAGAAATCTTGCATATCTTTAGTTATTGGGGCAAATAAGCTAAGCTGTTGATTAGTAATAGGGTGATTGAATATCAAACTTGATGCATGTAAGAGTTGTCTAGGCTGTGTAACTTCTGAGTTTGCTTTTTGCCATTCCAAATTATTACTTAACCCATATACCAAATCTCCTACAATTGGATGACCAATATAAGACATATGGATTCTTAGTTGATGTGTTCGTCCAGTATGTGGTTGGAGTTCTACACAAGCAAAATTGTTAATAGGTATTTTTACCTCTTTTACTTTATAGCTACTAATAGCATATCTACTATTTTCTCCTTCAACACCCCATTTAGATTCTTGTGGATGCCAGCCAATAGGAGCATTTATTTCTCCACTTTTATTATTGGGAACACCAAAAACAACAGCTTGATAGATTTTTTTAACTTGTCGCTGATCAAATTGTGCAGCAAGCTTTTTTAATGCAGTTTCTTGTTTTGCTACTAATAAGATTCCTGAAGTATCACGATCTAAGCGATGTACTAGACCTAAACGATGTGTTTTTTCTCCTTGATTAAAGGAGTGATAGAGTAGGGCATTAAGGAGTGTTGCGCTTCTTTCATAGCGTGAAGGGTGTGAAAGCATTTTAGGAGGCTTATTAACAGCAATTATAAATTCATCTTCATAAAGAATTTCTATAGGAATATTTTCAGGTTCTAATTCTAAATGGCTATAGTTATTTAATTTTGCACAAACTTGGTCATTAGGGCGAAGTCTCCATCCTGATGAGCGATGACGGTTATTTACAAGTACATCTCCTAGGGATATAGCAACTCGAATTGCTCCTATTGGCATTAAACTTTGGCGTTTAAAAATAAATTCATCCAGTCTTAAGTGGGATTCATCTTCTGCTACTATATATAGTGTACTTTCTACTAAACAGTTATTAGGATTATTCATAGAGATTTGTTAAATTTATTAAATTTTCAGGTTAGCATCCTAGGAAAATTTTGTAACCTTTCTAGATGTTGCGCGTTATAATAACAATCAATTAAAACAATCAAAAATTTGAGGATTTAATTTTGCAACACCGTAAAGTTTTGTTTTTACTAAGCATAATATTTCTTTTTACATTTAACTCTATAAATGCTCAAGCACAAAATGCCACACCCTCTGCTAAAGAGCGAGAAATAAATGTTTTAATCCAACGTGCAGAAACACATTATCAAAAAGGGCTTGCTGCATTAGCAGAAAATAATTTTTCTCGTATGCGTTCAGAGTTTGATCTAGCTGTTGATGAAATGCTGGTTACAGGGTTAGATCTACATTCAGATGCAAGGCTTCAGCGTTATTATAGAGAGTTAGTTGATAAAATTGTTCAACACCAACTAAATGCCAAAGCATCAAACGAACAAGTAATTAAAGATCAACGGTTTGAAGGTACTTTTATAAATGATATTGGCCGTTTGACAGAAAAAGAATTACAAGAATTAGCAGTAAAAACCCCTGAACAACCCCAAGTTAAAACCTCAGATTTTAGTTTTAAGACAGATTTGCCTCCAGCAGTAAATCAATTTATAAATTATTTTACTATAGGTAAAGGTCGTAAGACCTTAGAAATGGGTTTTACTCGCTCAGGACGTTATCGTCAATATGCAGAGAAGGTTTTTGAAAGGGAAGGAGTCCCAAAAGACTTAATTTGGCTAGCTCAAGCTGAATCTGTTTGGCAACCTATAGCGACTTCTCCAATGGCAGCGCGGGGTATTTGGCAATTTATTCCTTCTACAGGCGAGCGTTTTGGACTTCGTCAAAATGGCTTTCTAGATGAGCGTCTTGACCCAGAAAAATCTACTGAAGCAGCAGCGCGTTATTTACGCTTTCTAGGTGATCGCTATGCTGGTGATTGGCTACTGGCTATGGCTGCTTATAATATGGGAGAGAATGGCTTAGACAAAGCTATAACTAGATGTGGCTATGCTGATTTTTGGGAATTACGAGAACAAGGATTTCTTCCACAAGAAACTAAAAACTATGTTCCAGCTATTTTAGCTATTATTGCTATTGCTAAACAACCTGATGCCTATAAAGTAGAAATGAAACCAGAATCAAGTTGGCAATTTGATCGAATTAAAATAGCTATAGCTAATGATACATCACTAAATATAGTAGCTGATACTTTGGCTATCTCACCTAATACACTTTATAGTTTTAACCCAGAACTTTTATCTAATGCAATTCCATTTAATGGTTATTCTTTACGTATACCAAAAGGAATTGATGCAAAACGATTGACTTTACTTATGGGTGAGGGGCAAGGAGAATATAAAACTCGTAACGTTGTAAAAAAGAAGCCTAAAAATAATTAAAAATATTCTAATTATCCTACATATTCTAAATATTTTAACTTAGCGTTTATCAGGTGATTTTAGCTGTTCAAACATTCCAGTACGAAAGCTACGCTTATATAAATTACGCTTATTTTGATCCATTAATGTTTCAAAAGCTTCATATAAATGAGTTGAGATTTTTGTTAGATCATTTTGAAGGTTAGGATAAAAGCTAGACAAGTGTAAGTACTTATTAACCTGAAATTTATCAGATAGTTCTCTATAAGCATCAAGAATTTCCTGAGTTGACGCATCAGCATTAACACCTAAAATAGCAAAATAGCTCCCATAATCAATAAGCCTTAACATACTTTCCACTTCATAAGAAAAATGTGCTACAGCTTGAAAATCAATAGCTGGTTGTTTAGGAGTTTCTTTTGTTGTTGAACTAGGTTGATTAGGAGAGTTAGTTAAATTAGGTAAACTAATTGATCTAGGGGAATTATTTGTATTAAATGAGTTAATTAAACCAAGAGAATTAGGCAAGTTAGTTGATCTAGAAGAATTAAAAGAGCTAGGAGAATTACTTGGAGTAAATGAATTAGGTTGTTTTAGGTTTGAATTATGGTTATGTTGACCAAACTGATTAACATGGTTAATTTGATTTGTAGGAAAAGAATTTTTATTTGTTAAAACTTGAGATAGCGAAGGAGTCGCTTGTTTTGGAGTGTTTGTAGAAGTAGGCTCAGGTTTTGTTGTTAAAGGTTGTATAACTTCTGGATTTCCCGATTTAGGGGCAATTCTTTGATTAGTATCAGGTAACAAAGGGCTGTTTGTAGGACTAAGAGTATTCCTTGTTAAAATAGGCTGTTGTCCAGTATTAGGAACAGAATTATTAGTCAAACTAGGTTCTTTACTAAAAGTTTGAGAGTTATTTTTACTTCCAATGTTAGGTTGATTTTGAGAAGTAAGATTAGGCATAGATCCTGTCATTTTAGCAAAAGCTTCTGATAAAGAGGGTCTTGAGCTTCCAGTAGATGTAGAATTGCTACTTATAGGTTTACTTATAAGTTCAATTGGTGCTGGACTAGAAGCTATATTATTAGGAGTTTCAATAGCCACATTATTAGTATTAGCGCTAGTATTATTTAAATTACTAAGGTTGTTAATAGTTGAGCTAGATGCTCGGTTAATAATGCTTTGTAGCCTATTTTTTAATACTTTAGTGTTAGAGAGACGATCTTTAGTATCTGCACTAACTAAGTCTTTTAATAACAGTAATAGCTCTGTTGAGATTTTTCCTTCTAGCTCAAAGTCTAGTTTACTTAAAGAAGAATTAATAGAAAGTAGTAGCCTAGGAGGAATACCTGTTAATAGGTAAATCACTGAAGCGCCTAATGCATAAAGATCGCTTTGAGGAATAGTTTGACCTAAAAATTGCTCTGGTGGCGCATACCCAAGAGAACCTATTACAGTATTATTTGCTTGGGGATTAGCAACTGACTGACATACTGCACCAAAATCTATTAACATTATTCTTCCATCTTCGTGACGCATTAGGTTATGAGGCTTAATATCACGATGAATAACAGGAGGGTTATGACTATGTAGATAGTCTAATATATCTGCTAAGGAACTTAAGATGGATAAAGCCTCTTGTTCTGAAATAGTAGCTTTACGTTTTTTTAGCTCTTCTGATAGAGTTTGGCCGGGAATAAAATCTTGTACTAAATAAGAAAAACTATCTTCAGCAAAATAAGCATAAAGCCTAGGAATACCACTATGATAGAGATTTAACAATACTTGAGCTTCACGCTTAAATAGCCTCTCTGCCATATCTTTAAGCTCACCAGGATCCTCATCTTTTAGGTTTAAGGTAAGTTCTTTTAAGATTCTATACTCATCAAAACAATCAAGGTCTTTAACTAAATAGGTAGTTCCAAAACCGCCTCTACCAACCATTTTTTCAATTAAGTATCTATGACGAAGTAGTGAGCCTGTTGATAAGGCTTGGCACCTAGGGCAACGTTTATTTCCTGTTTTGCCAGCTTGTCCACATTTTGGGTTGCTGCATATAAGATTAGGGTCACTAGCAGAGGCATCTTGGACAGCAATTAAATTTTCATCATTGGTTTTTTCAGCTTTTTGTAAATCTTCTAATAAAAGATTTGCTGATTGATAGCGCTTTTCAGGGTTTTTAGATAAGGCTTTAATTACTATATTATTAAACCCTTCTGGAATTGTACTAATAAAATCAGTTAGCTTAGGAGGTGGGTTATTTAAATGCTTAAGTACTATTTTAACTGCCGAAACATCATCAAATGGCAATTGTCCTGTTAACATTTCAAATAGAATTATACCTAAGCTATAAACATCAGTAGCGGGACTAACAGGGTCGCTTTGACATTGTTCAGGGGACATATAATGAGGTGTGCCTGCAAATGATTGAGTATCATCTTTAAGATCAGAAGCTTTACCTAAAATTTCTGCGATGCCAAAATCAAGTACTTTAACTTGTTCTATTCCTTCTTTTATATGTAGGAAAATATTATCGGGTTTTAAGTCTTTATGAACAATATTTGATTTATGTGCAGCATCTAGAGCATCACAAACTTGGGTAATGATTTTAATTGTATCTTTAATACCTAATGCACCGTTTGTTTTTAATTGTTGTCTTAAGGAATATCCCTCTAGATACTCCATTACTAAGTAAAAAGCCCCTTCATTAACACCAAAATCTAAGATAGTAGTAACATTAGGGTGGTGAATTCGTGCTGCTGCGCGGGCTTCTAGCTTAAATCTAGATATTGCAGCTGTATCGGTTAAAAATTCTTTACGTAAAAATTTAATTGCTACAGGTCTATCAATAAAAATGTGGTTAGCGCGATAAACAACGCCCATTCCACCTTCACCAAGTTTTTGCTCTATTTTATATTTACTATCATATATACTTCCTATAACTGGTTCCCAGCTGTCATTATCAAGGTTTGGCTCTGTAGGCTCACCTAAGGAATTAGATTGATTAATAAGATCATCTCCAGCTAATGACGCTTCTGTCACAGATGCGTCCACTATTATTAACGTATCTTCGGCTCTCTTTTCATTGTTTGCCATAGTTTTTCTCAACTGCCAGACTTTGTAAAAAAACTAAGAACGTAGCATTTTTTTATTATGTTTAGGGTTATTGGAAGATGATAGATTCTTGGTTTTATCTAATAAATGTATATCGCAAAAACCTTATTAAATCCCTCAAAAATTTACAAAAAATTAATCTAATAATAATAATTTATTAATAAGTTTAAAAACACTACTCTCTTAGGTTAGTTAAAATTAAATTCTAATAGCAAAAGTGGTTGTTAGTTTAGGTTTAGTATTATTGCTATCGGTGATTGCTACTATTGGGGTTAAAGTATTATTACACTTTTGAATTAACAGTGTAAATTAACATTTGCTATAAATAAATCCCTACTAAATACGAACTATTTGACTATTCGATAATGCCCTATAATCTTCCAGTTAAATAATCTAGGCTCAGCTTTTGCTCCAGAACCAATATTATGAATAATTTGATAAGTTTTTTCTTGATATGATTCTATATCACTAACAAGCCCTATATGTAGTAGCCCGTTATCTAGTTTCCATGCAACTACATCCCCTGGCAAATAATCCACAGGGTTTTGACTAATTGAGATAGCGTAACCTTTTCTCTGAAAATAAGTCATTAGGTTAGCTACACGACGATGATCTATATTAGTATCAGGCTTTTTTAATCCCCATATTTTAGGATAAAGAGAAAAATTAGATCTCATATCCTCATGAACGTCTTTTTGTAAATCCTTACCAATTGCACGAAATGCCCTTATTACTACATCAGCACAAACACCTCTTTCTAATGCTACGTCTCCTCCAGGATAAGGCAACTTTACATATTGAGGATCATAATAAAATGTATATTGTGTTTGCGCTTCTGCTGCACTTAGGAGTTTACCTAAAGAATTTTTTGGATGAGAGTGGTTAAAAGGGTTTTCTTTAGATTGTGAGAAAATGTTTTTACCAAGGCAAGAAATAGATAGGCTAATTAGCAATAAAATAAATAGCTTTTTCATATTTTGATTAAAAATTCTTACTGACTATATTTTAGAACTTATATTTACTTAGAACTATATTTTAAGAGAGAAAGTTTGCTAATAATTAGAAAAACCTTCTAAAGGAAGTGTTTTGCGCACTAACCAATTATTTTTAGGGTAATGCCAAGAATCATCTATTAGGTGTAATACATAAGCGTGTCTTGAGTTTGGCGACTCATTAGCATAGCTTAAATGAGGCAATAGCCCATCTAAAACTATTAAACTTCCTTTTTCTACTTCTAAAGGAACCAACTTACTTAAGTCAAACTTACTATCATCAAAAACTTGAAATTCAGTTGTATTTTTTTCATTACGAATAAAGCGAGATTTTAATCCTAGTTTATGCCCACCAGGAATTGCCCAAAGACAGCCATTACTTTTAGTTGCATCTTCTAGGGCAAACCAAAACCCAATAACATTTCCCATTTCTGTGTAAAGAAAAGTACTATCTTGATGGCAATTAACTTCGCCTCCAATAAAGGGTTGCTTAAAAATATACATTGATTGAATAAGTAAAGGAGAAGTTAAACCAAGCTCTAAAGCTAGATTAGCAAGTTTATTTGTTCTAGAAAAATTCTTAAAAACAGGGTCTAGATCGTGTAAGGCATGACCTACTTTATTTATGGAAAGCTCTTTACTTTGACATAGTTGACCAGTTTTATCAAAAGCATTTTCTTCAAAAAAGAAACTTATTTTTTCACTAGAGGCAAAAAAATAATCATCTGTTACACGAGATTGCTCATTAGTAGTAAAAATGGCTCTAATGCCTTCTATATCAAAGCTTGAGATCATTTTAAGCATATGGCTACGAAGTTCATCACACGCTTCTTTAGAAACAAAATCCTCTAGTACCAAAAAGCCATTTTCTTTAAATTCTGATAGCCTTGACATTTTAATTTTCTATATTTTCTAGTTCTGAAAGATATGCTATTAAACGATTAGTAGCGTCCAAAGTAGCTTTAGCAATATTATGAACCATTGCATCATCAGTACTTAAACAAGTACCTGTTAATTGTGAAGTTTGACCATCCTTAGTGTAATCAACTGTTACTACTAATATGTTTTTATCAATGCTGTCATGTTTTATAGGGGCAGCTTTATTTAGCTCTAGTTTTATATCTTGTGAAAGGGATTGACTAACAGCATCTAAAGTAGCCTGTGCAACAATAATAAAATCATCATTATCTGGCAGCCGTCTAGCACTACCAACTAAGTGTTTATCTCCGTTTTGCAAAGTCACTATTGCTTGAGTTTGCCCAGAGCTTTCAGAAAGTTCTACCGAATGTAAAATAAGTCTTAACATTTTAACCTACTAAGATTTTAATTTTATTTTTTGATGTTTATAAATGATTAGCTAAGAGCAATATAGTCTATAGCTTAGTAATGAAGCTTTATATTAACATTAACTTGTAGATTAAAGAAATCACAAAAATAGTTTATAAGGAGCACTACGTACACCATCTACTTCTAATACAATAAAATTCTCTCCTTTTTGAAGCTTTAATTTTTTCTCCTTCCCTTTAAATACTAATTCTCCTGTACTTAATTTTTTTCCTTGACGATCAATTCTTACATTATTAACAAATAGTTTAGCTTTATCAGAAAGTGCTTCTCCTAAGACTTCCAAACGATTATTTAATATTGCATAACGTGCAAAATCTATACGTAAACTTGTTCCAATATTAACATTTGCATCACTTGTATCAATTACGTTATTAGCAAGAGTACGAACTTGAATACGGAATCTTGCTGTAGTAGTAACAATATTAGCAACATAATCAAAACTTCTTATAGTAGGTGGTAAATTACTAGCAATTATATTAAAAGTTTTTCCTTCATCAGTAGAAAGTAGTATATCTTGAGTTCCTGCCCTATTTACTAAATCATCAGAAAGTTGCCAGCGAATCGGTATAGTTTCATTTTTACCTAAAATTTCGCTTCCGTTTGGAAAAAGTAGAAATAAACCTGTTTGGCGATTAGGAGCACTTATAAAACTACGAACAAAGCGATCTGTGTTAGGTGTTCCCCAACCTGTACAAAGATCATAACCAGGTTGAGCCATATAGCCTATAAGACCACCCCCATTATTATTACCTGAGGTAATATCATTAAAAAATCCTCTTAAAGGGCTAGCACTCATTTGTTGTTGCTGACCTAGGTTATAAATTCGTGGATTGGCATTACCCAATCCTTTACTTTCAGAAAATTGATTTGTTAAGGCAAAAATTCCAGCCCAAACAGGAGTAGAAGCGCTTGTTCCTCCAGTAACAGTTGTAAAACCATCACGAACAACAAAAAAGCCTGGTTGGCTTGGATCTGCAAGTAGCGCTACATCAGGAACAGTACGGCCTTGTAAAAAAATTCCTGCACTAGATTGATAGTCTGTAATAGGAAAGAAGTTACTCACACCCCCTCCACTACCTATCCAGCCCTGTTCTCCTAAATAGTCAGTAGCATTACCATTGCTATCAAAATTTACCCTTAAGCTTGTGCCTCCAACCGCAGTTACAAAAGGGCTGGCTGCTAAGGCATTTACTTGTAAGCTTTGACCATCTCCACAATCATTTACTCCTTGATCGCCTGAAGAGACTAAAATACTCTGACCCTGTGCCGCAGCTTGTTTATATAAGTTATTAAAGAGTGCTTCAAATTGTGGGAATAAAAATTTCTCACAAGCCCCAAAACTAATGCTTAATACTTTAGTATTGGGCAAATTATTAAGAAAGAAAGCTAGCGACTGATCAATATCATTATTTCGATCTGCAATAACCACTTTAATATCTGCTTTTGGTGCTGCTGCGCCAGAAAGTTGTGTATCTAGTAAGACTTCTAGAGTTTCTATCCCACCACGATCAATTATTTCTCCTCCAGCAGGGATTTTAGTTATAGTTGTAGTGGGGAGCTTAAATAAATTGCGAAATAGATCGACATCTGACATATTAAAATCACTTCTAGCAATAATACCTATAGATTGACCATTACCTTCTATGCCACTAGAAAATAAAGGCTTAAAGTTATAAGCAACATGTATATCTTGAGGGCCAATAGAGATACGCCCTGATTGATCGCTAAAGGCAGGCATAATTAAAGACTCAGGCTTTAGAGTTGGTTGGGTAAAAAGGAAATTATTTAGTCTTAGGTCAGCGATTTCAGGAATTAAATTAGTAGGCAGGAGAGCTTTTTCCAAGTGTCCATAGTAGGTTTTGCCTTCTAATTCAAATAGATGCATTTCTATTTTAAATGCTTTTTGAACTGTTTCTACTGGGGCTTGGAAATCCAAACGCAAGCGATTTGACCAAGTTTGAGTTAGAGTAATACCAGATTCTTTTAAGTAATTTATTGTCTTTTGATAAGTTGCTTCTGAAACCCCAAATTTTTCACCAAACTCTGTTGGTGTAAGCCATTTTCTATAATTAGCGCTGTTAGAATCCTGTTGTTCTTTTAATAAAACATCTAACTCAGGCTCATTTTTAAGCTGAAAATGAAGTGTCCCAGAAACCATCATATTAGTAGGCATTGAGCTTTTAAGGCGTGCTTGAGAAGGAACAAAAACTTTTTTTGATAAACGGTTTTCTGTACTAGCTACGCCAGAATTGTTTATAAAAATTAGTAAAGAAGAAATTATTATTGCAAATAAAAAGCTTTTTTTCATCCCTTAAAACACCTTTTAATTAATATTAATTTTATGACTATTTATTATCCCTGTTTATAGGAAAACCGTGATAAAATCCCCTGATTCTAACTCGCTTCTCATTACGTCAACAAGGGGATAAAACAGAGGGTCTATGCAATCGCCAGAAGAAAAAACTAAAACACCTGCAAAAAAATCTATTTCAAGCTCTACCAATGAAACTTATGATATTAAGAAAATTTACGAGATAGCTACTGGATTTTGGGCTTCAGGAGCGCTTATTGCGGCTATTAAAGTAGGGATTTTTACAAAACTTGAAAATAATCCTTCAACAAGTGATTCACTCGCAAGAAAACTTGGTTTAAATAAAAGATGGACAGAAAAATTACTAACAGCTTGTGCTGCAATGGGAATGTTAGAAAAAAGTAATAACTATTTTAGTAATTCTCCTACAGCTTCACAGTTTTTAGTTGAATATAAGCCTCGCTATCAAGGTGCTTTTCTACTACATTTAGGGTCTTTATGGGAAAGGTTTGGTAGTTTGTCTAGCACTATTGAAACAGGGACTCGTAATGATAGCCAAACAACTGAACGTACAGATAACGAAACTAGTCGCTCTTGGATCCTTAGCTCTCATAATGTAGCAATGAGCGGTCAAGCCGAAGCCCTTGCCCAAGTCCTTGATTTAAGCGAACGTAAACACTTATGCGATGTTGGAGGCGGGCCTGGTACTTATTCAGCAGTGCTTTGTCTACGTAACCCTCAATTAAAAGCCACAGTCCTAGACGACCCAGAAGTAATTCCTTATGCACAAGAAATTATTGAAGGTTCAGGACTTCAGAATAGAATTACCGTTAAACCTGCTCAAGTTCCTTTCCATACCTATGATGAGGAATATGATGTGATGCTGGTTTCAGGTGTCCTACATGGCTTTTCAGAAGCTACCTGTAAAAAAATCTTACGCAAAGTCTATAAAGCACTCTCTAGAGATGGAATAGTTGTTGTTCAAGAAATGCTCTTAGATGATGAAGACGCTAAACCCTTACTACCAGCGCTATTTAGCTTAAATATGACAATGGGAGAAACTTATACTGCCGCTCAAATTATGTCTTGGCTCTATGATGTAGGTTTTGTTAAGGCAGAAGTAAAGCAAATCCCTGATGGGACTTGGATGGATCATATAATTATTGCAAGAAAAGCCTAAACACTATTTAACTTTATTGTTAATAGCTCTTAAACTTAAGGGTTATTAACAGTAAGCCTTAATAAATTCTAAAACCTTGAGTTTATTAAATAGCCATAAAACCCCAAAAATTCTCTAAATATTGAGTATATATCCCTAAGTTCAAAATAATTTGCGTGTGCAGAATAGACATTCTTAATTCCTAACTTCCAAAATGCTAGCTTTGCTCTGCTAATATGATGATATTGAGTAATTATTATAACACTATTAAAATTGTTTTTTTGCATTATTTCTTTAGTATTTTTAGTAGTTAAATATGTATTATTTCCATAATTATCAATAATTATATCATTAATAGAGACTTGGTTTTTTACTAAATAATCTCTCATCACCTCAGCTTCCCAAAAACCCTCTTTCCCAAAACCCCCGCTAACAACAATTTTTGTAAATAATTTTTGTTTATATAACTCAATAGCTTTATCTAAACGCCCTCGCAGCCTATTAGATGGCAATCCAGTTCTTTCTATAGTATTACCAAATACTACTGCGATATCTACTTGTTTAACTTCGTCTGATAATCCATCGATTGTTGTAATTATACTATGTAGAGTAAACCAGCTAACCAATAATAAAATAGATATAATTAGATATTTTGTTATTCTATTTTTGATTAAAATTTTCATAGTTTTAGATTGGTTAAGAGTAACTTTCCTCCTACTTCCCGAACAGTATAGAATTTTTCTGCTCCAACTAAATCTTGTAATCGCTTAAAAGAAGGTTTTTCTACTAGTAGGTAGCATCTATCAGACTTTGCCCAGATTTCCTTAAATTCGTTATCATCAATAAAAACATCAGGCGCATTAGGAGCATAAGAACCATATTCTAAATTATTTATCCTACCATTAAGCAGTAATGCATCTTTAGGGTTAAAATAGAAAAATACTGATGAAAAAGTGTAATACTGATTATCAAAAATTACTTTACCTTCAGGAACATCTCTTAAGCCTTCTGCTAAAGGACGCGAACCTAAATAAGGTTCAAACACAATTAAAGCTTGTTGAGCAGCTTGAAAGAAAATTAACATCATTATTGCTATAAGAATAAAAGCTATGTCACGCATCTTTTTTGAATAATAAAATGCTAATAATCCTAAAAAAGTGCTAATTAACGCCATTACTAAAGGAAAACGTAAATATGCAAAGCTATTAAGCGTTAGATCTCCAAAATGCCCTAATGCTAGAGTGTAAACCCCATAAACATCATCAGTTTTAGCCAGTGCTTTAGAAATATCTCCTGAAACTTGAACATTTCTAACTAAATAAAGAATGCCTAAAATAGCTGGAATGGCTGCTAAACAAGCACTTGCAATAACCCATAATCCAAAACGAGGTAGAGAATCTTTTTTATCTAGTGCAATCCCAATAAGCAAAGCTAATGCAGGATAAATTGGCATTGAATAGTATTCTTGTGTAGTGGAAAGACTAAAAAAGCCCATTACAACTGCTATCCAACAGACTGCTAAAATTGTCGTTCGCTCCAAGCGGTTTTCTGGATTAATAGTAAACTTTAGCCTTTTTAAATAGGGTAGAAATGCACTCCAAGGAAAGAGCCAAACTAAATTAAGTAGCCAAAAAGATAATAGAGGAACAGTATTATAATCTTTAGGATGTCTACGCCCTAAAAATCTTAAGATATGTTCATTAAAGAAATAAAGCCAGAAAAAACCACGATATTTTCCAGGCTCACTAACCATTGAGAAGTCAAAATAAGGGGGGTTTTGAACTATTGCTATAATATGCCAAGGCGAACTAATTAATAGAATAACAAAAATAAAAAGAGGTAAATTAACTCTTTGCCAAACTCGTCTTTGAAATATTTGCCTAGTTACAATTAAATATAATCCAGCAATTGCTAAAGGAAAGACAATAGAAATTAAACCTTTAAGCAAAATTCCCATACTAATACAAGTTGCCCCAATTATAGACCAACGATTAGGATGAGATTCATTATCATCAATAATGCGTAAGAAAGACCAAAGGGCTAGAGTTATACTTAAGGTTACTAAAACATCACCAATTAAAACACGTGTAAATAGAAATAGGCCAATACAAGTTGATATGGCTAAACCTGCTTGAAATCCAGCACGTTCTGAGGCTGTCCATTTACCAAAATGAAAGACTACCCAAGCAAGAAGAGCCGCACCTAAAGCAATAGGCAAACGTGCTACCCAGTCATACTCACCAAAGATTGAAAAGAAGCCAGCAATTAACCAATATTTCATTGGTGGCTTTTCCATATAAGCAATTTTATTAAGCCTTGGAGTTATAAAATCACCAGAATCAAGCATTGTGCGGGCAATTTGAGCTTGTACTGCGTCAACATCATCCATTAAACCAGGAGGAGCATAACAACCTAAGAGAAATACACTAAGAGCAATAAAAATCACTATGCTCTCATAACGACTAAATTTCATAAAATTTTGCTCATTTGAAAAGCCAGACATATAAGTCTGACTCTACTTTGTTTCTACTGGAATAAATCTGCCGCCTTCAACAATGCGAAAACGACGATTACGCCATAGGATTTCGCTTCCTAAAAAACCACCTACCCAAGATGCAAAACTAATTAAATCTTGAATAGGTATTAACCATAGATTCTTAAATACTGTTTTATCCGCTAAAACCCTTACCCCTACTTCTAGCGCTAGCCAAAATCTTATTAGCAAAGTTATTAAAAATGCTGCTAGACCCCAAGGGAAGGGAAGGATTAATGCTCCAAATAGTGCCCAAGATAAGCCATATGTAAAGCCTTGCCCAATATAGCCCGATGGACGAGAAAACCTAGTGCTGCGATTCCAACGAAGTCTATGCTTAAAACTTTGTAGAAATCCGGGCGAAGTTGCATGATGGTTAATTACATGTGTTGATAAAATAACATCAGCACCTTTTTCAGCTACCCAATTACCTAAAACAAAATCATCAGCAAGAAAGTCTGCCATTGCCGCAAACCCGCCTATTTGAGCTAAGTTGGATTTACGAATTGCCATTGATGGGCCTAGGGTAAATTTCATCCCCTCTAACCATTCAGCTACAATCACTCCAGACATAAACTCAGTACTCATACCTAAGGCTTCTAATTTTGACCAAAAATCATTTGCTCCAACACCTCGATAGAGGTTTGTTACTGCCCCAACATTTTCAGACTGAAATGCTGTAGCTATTGCATTTAAGTAGTCTGTTGAAACAGAGGTGTCGCTATCAGTAATTACTAAAATATTATATTGGGCTACATTAGCCATTTGTTCTAAACTAAAGACTTTAGCATTAGCATAGGGGGGGTTTTCTGCAACAACTAGACGGGCATCTATTTTAGGGTAACGACTGCAAAGCCTTTTGACTACTTCAGTTGCAGGATCATTAGCTGTATGAACAGCAAAAATAAGTTCATATTTTGGATAGTCTAAATTATAAAAACTTTCTAAATATTTTTCTAAACCTTCTTCAACTCCTTTAAGTGGTTTTAATATGCTGATAGCAAGGTTTTTATCAGAAAATTTTGCTGGACGCTTCCTAATTAATTTATGTGCAGCAACGATACCTAGAAAATAATAAACTACTCCACCAAGAATTATTGCGCTTAGGGCAAGTTTTACAATAATAAGTGCCCATACTAACATAACCTGTTGCTCCAAATTATTTTTAAAGACAGAATATCTTAATGAATTACTTAGGGGTTAGTAATTAATGTTATACAAGTAAGATCAGGTAAATATTTATCTTTTATTTTAATGATATTAGGCCGCATAATATCAGGAAAATACTATATAAAGCAAAAGATGATGGAGGATAGAAATTATATTTGTTTTTCAAAGAAAAATGATATTAATCTAGGAACTTTATTTTGATCTTCTTGATGCCAGTATTCATTAAAGTCTTGTAGTTTCAGTGAATTATTTTTAGCTGCGTTAGTAAAATCAGAAATATTATGAACAAATGCTGTAATTTGAGTTACCTCTTGATTTTGCTCAAAATTAGCTTTTTTTCCTTGGTATTGGCGAAATGGGTGGAATTCACAGATAAAAAAATACCCGCCTTTAACTAAAATTCGAGATGCTTCTGAAAAAATAAAAGAAAGATCCTCAATATGTTCCAGTACTAAATTACAAACAATCAAATCTACACTTTTACTCTCGCAAGGCCAAGAGGTCATTATATTAGCTACAGAAAAACTTACATTATCTAATTTGAGCTTTTCTTTAGCTTTACTAATCATTCCTTCAGAAAGATCAAGGGCTTGGACTTTTTCACCTATTTCAGATAGTAAAGGAGTATTTTTTCCTGTACCACATCCAATCTCAAGAATAGACTTAAAACAAAGGTCTTTAAGTGTTTTTTTAGTAACTATTTCATCTAAATCACGTGTATAGTTTTGATCTCTATCATAGGTCTCTGACCATGTATTATAAGATTGCTCAACATTCATAATATTTACCTAATTAATAAAATTTATGTTGTAAGTACTTGATCTGTTTTTTGAGAAAACACATTTCGATAATTTAGTAACCAAATAAATAGGCCAACTAAAGCTAGTGCACTTACTACCATAACGATTGTAGTTAACTGGTTTAAGCAAAAATAGCTAATTGCTAATATTGCAATTAAAAGTAGTCTAGCTATTTCTGCTGAAAATGCCCAACTCTTTTTCTCAAAAATTGCTCCCCAAACTAAAGAAGTAAATAAAACAAGAATAACAACAATTACTACTTGGGTTAAAGGCATTGTTTTCTCAAAAAATATAAGACCTGTACTTGCTAAGATAACTATAAGAAAATTTACTGCTATATAAATTGATAGACCTTTAGGTGTTTTGGTATCAAACCTTACAGGTTTATTGGGCTGAATTGCTGTTTCCATATCATATTTAGCTTCTAGCCCTCTAGGCATCCAACCAGGACGCATAAACCAAACTTTTAATTTATCAGTAAAATAAGGCGCTTTTCGAGCTTGATTAAATAAATCTACCCAATAATGAAAATTTGCCCAAATTGGATTCCAACTCCCATAAACCTTTACTGTTCCATAAAGAGGCTCTTCTTCCTCTTCTTGAAATGAGCCAAAAATACGATCCCAAATAATAAGAACTGCTCCATAATTGCGATCTAAATATTTAATATTACGGCCATGATGAACACGATGATGAGAAGGAGTATTAATAAACCATTCTAGAAAACTTAGTTTTCCTATTGTACGAGTATGTATCCAGAATTGGTAAAGAGTATTAATTGCATCGGCACTAACCAAAATAATTGGATGGACTCCTAAAAGTGTTAAAGGGACATAAAAAGGCCATAAGCTAAAGCCTGAAAACCAAGCCTGACGAAGCGCTACAGAGAGGTTATATTCTTCGCTTTGATGGTGGACTACATGAATTGCCCAAAGGAAATTTACTTCATGACTTAACCTATGCCACCAATAGTAGAAAAAATCTATCCCCACAAGCGCTACTACCCACATTAACCATGTTGGCATTTCAAAAAGTGCATAGTTATTAAATACATAAAAATGTCCTGCAAGTAACAAACCTTTTTTTAAAATATGAACAACTTGTTGGCCCATACCACAACTTAAGTCTGTTATAGAATCATTAAACCGGTAATAATGAGCTTTGCCTTGACGACGAGCTATAAGTATTTCTATTAAAATTAAAATAAAAAACGCAGGAATAGCTAAAGCAATATAATTAGGTTGCACAAGCTTTTAACCTCTCAATTAATGGAATGCCTAATTATGCTGATTTTTGATAATTCTGCCAAGTAAAAATTGGTTATACCAATTATTTTAAAGATAAGTTTTTATAACCCTAGAAAATAACTTCCTTCAGATTCATTTCCATCAGTAGTCATAGTACCGCCTAAATCTTGCCAAGCAATCATTTGCCAAGAATTTTCTTTTTTTATCCAAGTAACAGAAGATTTTCCTTTACTTGTTAGATCTGCGGTTATTGGGGTATTAGGAACAACATATTTTCCAGCTATAGAAGAGTCTATTTCTAGAATTATTGAACCATTTTCTCCAGCTTTTATAGAACTTATTTTTGAACTAATTTCATTAACTTCCTTAATAGCTTTTAAGTTATCTTCAAGAGTGGTTCGTATTTTTTCACCATCAGAAGTCCACTTATTATCTTTAAGCTCTGACTTAAATCTAGTTTCTTTACTAATAGAGTTTAAAAGAGTTGTAGCTTTAGTTTCCTTAAACTCTTTAATTATTTGAGCATATAAAGCATTCAATTCTTTTTCAGACTGAACTAGATCAATGGTGATTGATTGAGAGTTGACGGTTTTTGGAGAGTCATTAGGGTTTTTTGTTGAGTTATTACAAGCGACAATAAAAGTTATTGTTACAATAAAAATTAGTAAAAATAGATTTTTTAATCTCATATAATATACCTTTATTTGTATTTTATTTTAAAGCAGTGGAATGTTTTTTGACCATAAACTATAAAATTCTTAAATAATTATCTTGCAGCTTAATTTAACAATAACTGATCTTGGGTAAAAGAGTAAAGTTAAAGTATTGAGACTTCTTGAATATACTTAACTTTCTAAGTCACTTTACGCACGAGAATTAAATTTTCAACAACTTACAAGAAGCTAATCCCTTTGTATCCACGTTATTTATTTAGGTCGTGCGTAAGGTGAGTTTCTAAATAGCCAAACTACATTTTTTAGAAGAAAATTAAACTGTTGTCGCAATTTAGACTAATATTTTGCCTCAAGCTGTTATTGCTTATTAGGTTAAATCAAGTTTAATATTCACTTTAGTATATTTCTTTAAGTGTAGGAAAACTTATATTCAAGAAGAAGAAAATATAGAGGAAAATACAGAAGAGCATTATGAAGAAGAAAGCAACTAAGGATCGGCAACAAAATAACATCACTAAATTTGCAGAACTTGTACTTTATCCAAATTAAGCTTAAACAAAGCTTAATTTTATATTTTCCTTTTAAGTATGCTCTTTACATTTGCTGATGTTATTAAATTTTCAATCCTAAGAGTATGAAGAGGAACAAGCAGTTATGCCATTACGTCATAATCATAATTTGGAGACAAAAACTCCTACTTATGTTGAGTTAAGACTTTCTCCTTTTAGAGACTGATAATTGATGGTAATGGCTTAGCAAGTTCTTAAAAGGAAAAAATGAGAGGGAAGCAATGTCAAAAGTAGCTTACTTAAGAAAAAAACTAGTAGAAATAAAGAAAGTAAAAACAGTGTTGAAAAAAGTAGAAGTAAAAAGGTTAGTAGGAAAAGTGATGCTAGCAGTAATGTTATGGCAATCAGTAGCTCAGCCAGCCTTAGTTCTAGGGAATAATGCAAATAATGAAACTAGAAAAACAGAAAAAGATGCTAATGCGACAACACCAGCACTACAAAATCCAGGAGATTTGGTGGTGGTAAGACATGCTCCCTCAATAAATGGAAGTCG
>JACQZQ010000062.1 GCA_016213785.1 Acidobacteriota bacterium | reverse complement strand
TTTTTTCTCTATTCTCCAAATATTTATCTAGCTTATTTGCTTCTTCTACTTTTACTCTCATTTTTCTTTTTCCTTAAGTTTTCTTACATACTACCATAAAACTTTTTCAAATTCTCATCTTTTTGGTTAAATACTATAATGAGCAAAAGATAGTTCATTCAGTAAATGCTGATGGAAAAGAATATAAAATTACAGAGATTGTTTTGAAGCAATCAGACAAAACTGAAGATGAGGGCAAGACCTATTTACCTTTCCGTCCTATTGTTTTTGGTGGTGGAGAAGATATTACTTTTGTTTGTGATGGTCGATTGGGAATTTCTCTAGCAATCAAATATTTGAATGAGTTTGAAAGGCTTACCCAAGAACTTCCTATAATGGAAGCTTCTGTCTTACATGCTACAGCATGTGCTGGTATTAGCATTGTAAAAACCCATTACCCTTTTGCTAGAGCATATGCTTTAGCAGAAGAGTTATGCAAAGAAGCAAAAAACTTGAGGCGTAAGATTGTACAAGAAAAACCTTCCTGGAATGGCTCATGTTTAGATTGGCATTTTGCTGTTAGCGGTTTGTCAGGAGATATAAAATCTATACGTCATCGGGAGTATAGTGTAAAAGATGGCTCTCTTACGCTTCGCCCAATAACGCTAAGAGACAACCCAAAAGACGATGCAAAAGCTTGGGAAGTAGTGAAAACTGGTCTAATTGCCTTCCAAAGCGGTGAATGGGCTGGACAACATAATAAGGTTAAAGCTCTAAGAGAAGTACTTAGAGGTGGAAAAGATTCAGTAAGACAATTTCTTCATTATTATCAGCTTAAGTTACCAACAGTTGTTCGTACTAGACAAGATTTTCAGCTAACTGGCTGGTATGGAGAGCGATGCAGCTATTTTGATGCTATTGAGCTAGTAGATTTATATATTCCACTAAAAGAAGGTGAGGAAGTAAATGCAACTATGGATACACCTAAAACTTAAGAGTGATACGACTTTAGGACGTGGTGATGGAGTTAGCGGGCTTGTAGACCAAGAAATAGAATATGATAAGGCTACAGGCTTACCCTACTTACGAGGGCGTACACTAAAAGGTCTTTTAGTTGAAGAATGTTCTAATATTTTCTTTGCCTTAAAACAACAGTCTATAGAGTTAAAAGACTTAAAACACTCTGCCCAAAAGCTTTTTGGAGAATCTGGCAGTAGCTTGTCTGCTGATGGAACTATGCATATAGGAGCAGCACAATTTCCACCCGAATTAGTAAAAGCAATAAAAGAAGATATTAAAGCACATAAGTTTACTACAAACGATATTTTAGAATCGCTAACTACTATTAGAAGGCAAACATCCATTAATCCAGAAACAGGCTCAGCAGCAGAAAGTTCTTTAAGATCAATTAGAGTTTTAATAAGAGAGACTTTATTGATGGCTCCTTTAGTTTTTGAGCCAGAACCAAACCCTGAAGATAAAGCGCTATTAGCTGCTTGTATCGCATCATTAAGACACTTAGGCAGTTCCCGAAACAGAGGTCACGGCCAAGTTTGTGCCAGTTTACATAGCGATGGAAAAGATATTACTTTGGGCTGTCTAGCTGATTTTCGCAAGCTTGTTGAGGGGAAAAAAGTCCAATGAAAATTATTACCTATCACATTAACCTCATAGAGCCAGTTTTAGTAACATCTTTATCTGGAGATCCTAATAGCGCCAAAGCCTTTGATTACTTACCTGGAAGCGTGTTGCGTGGTGCAATGATTGCAAAAATATATGGTAAGGCTACTAATCTATCTTTAGAAGACCCAATAATAAAAAGGCTCTTTTTTAATGGTAGTACTAGATACTTAAATGGTTATCTTTTATGTAATAACCAACGCACTTTACCTGTTCCTTTATCTTTGCAAGAACCTAAAGAAAGCGAGAGAGAGAATAAGCGTATAGCAAAGGATTTTGTTATTGCTAAAAAAGATCAGGCTCAATGGAAAACCGTTTCTGGTTTTTTCTCCCAGCTTTATGAAACAGAAATATATGTTGTGCAACCTCAATACCATATCTCAATCCACACAACCCGCAATCGACGCTTAGGATGCGCACAAAATGATAAAAATTTAAAACCTGATGAAAACCCTGGTGCAGTTTATCGCTACGAAGCACTAGCAGCAGGCCAAACTTTTGTAGCAGCTATTTGCTGTGACAAGGATGAAGATGCAGAAACTATTAACTCTCATTTAACTAATAATAAACAAATCTTTTTAGGAGGAGCGCGAACAAGCGGCTATGGTCAAGCAGAAATTAGTAATGTTGACATAGTTGACTCTGAAGAATGGTATGAAACTGATGAAAATAAGTACGAAACTACAAAAGACCTACTTAATATAGATAAAAAACCTTACCTTTCTATATTTTTTAGTAGCGATGGGCTATTGCAGGATGAGTATGGACAATTTGATGTCAGTATAAGCACTATTCGCAATGTCTTAATTAGTAAATTATCTATACCTGCCAGTTCGCTATTACCTATTAAAGAAAAAACTTTTCTTAGAGAAACCATTGTTGGCGGGTTTAATAGAAAATGGGGGCTGCCTTTACCACAAAACACAGCTATAAAAATGGGAAGTGTAGTAGTTTTTGAGCTTACAGATATAGACAAAAATTTGGTTAAATTAAGAGAACTTGAAAAAACAGGTTTAGGAGAAAGAAGAGCAGAAGGATTTGGGCAGATAATTTTTAACCTTAACAAAACTGAGCAGATTACTATTGAAGATGAACCTATTGATGAAGGTTTTGGTATCAACATAACAGATCCTCTTAGCCGCAATATAGCTATACAAATAACAAATCGTATGTTTAGACGATATTTAGATATGCAAATATTAAAAAGTACGCCTGCTCCTAATTCTATACGCATTGAAGCAATTCATGCCTCCCAAATCTCAGGCTTACGTAGCTTAATACAAAAAGAACTACTTTTTGAAACACCTAATCCTAAAAAAATTCAAGATTACTTATCAAAGCTAAGAATTACAGCACGCAAGCAATTTGAGCAAGCGCGTATTGGTAGTAAATCTTTGCTAAATTGGCTAGAAGAAGAAGCTGGAAAAGTTGATGAGGCTAATTTTCCTCTAAAGATTGATTTAACCAATGAGTATGTAAAGAAGGTTGGAGATGTTGAACCAGAAATAACTCCAAATTTGCTGGCCGAGTATTTACTACGCCATATTGATTCAGTATTAGCTTATTTAGCCAAAACTAAAAGGAATAACTAATGAAAGCTCTTTGGTCAGAAGAAACTTCTCGAAAAATCATTGAACGAGTTGTGATAGAAGGCGAACTAGTATTAATCACTCCTGCCCATTTTGGTAATGGCGATAGTGATCAGCTTACAGATATGATTTTACTAGTTGATTCTTTAGATGAAAAAAGACCCCTTTTAACGGGAGCTTCTTTAGCAGGCTCCTTAAGAAATTACTTAAGAGAAATACAACATGGGTTTCGCTCTAAAGAAACAAATACAAGTTTTAGCACCCAACTTTTCGGAATAACCAAAGAAGGTCTTGATCAAGAACTAAGTGATGGAGAACAAAGCCCACTAATAATAGGTGATTCATTAGGAGAAAATTTTGGAATAGAACTTCGAAACGGTGTTCGTATAAATGCTAAAAGTCGTACAGCAGAAGATCAAGCCCTGTACAACCTTGAGCTTTGGCAAGCAGGTACTAAATTTCTTCTTAGGTTTGAATTAGTAGTTTGCCAAGATAACAGTCCTTATAAACTTAAACAAGCTCTTGCTACAGCCCTAAAAGGGCTGAGTAATGGTAGTATTACATTAGGGGCACGCAAAAATCGTGGTTATGGAAAAGTTATGCTAACACAGTGGTATATTAGAAGTTACAATCTAACAGCTTTAGATGATTTGTTAGACTGGATTGAAAATGGAGAAAAACCTTTATTAGAAAGACTATCTCTTGATAAGAAAATAAAGACTGTGACTGATATTCAAGTAGCTTTTCCTCAAGCTAGAGAACCTATAAAGATTCCTAATCAACACCATTATTTTTTAATTAAAATCAATTTAGCTATTGATGGCTCATTGCTTATTCGTTCTAGCGTTGGTGGCATTGCCCCTGATTTTGTTCATATACAGACTAAACAGGTAAATAGCCTAAAGGACAAACCTATTTTGCCAGGAACTAGCTTGGCTGGTGTAATAAGAGCTAGAGCAACAAAAATAGCTAATACTCTAGGAAAGAATCAAGTTCCTTCCTTAGTAGATGATATGTTTGGTATAGCAGACAACATGGGTGAACCAAAAGCAAGCCGGGTTATGGTTACAGAAAATATGATTCAAGACTGTGAATCTGAACTAGTACAAAACCGTGTTAGCATAGATCGTTTTACTGGCGGAGCATTAGAAACAGCACTATTTAACGAACAGCCTGTTTTTGGGATGGAACAAACTTTAATAGAACAAGTAGAAATCAAACTAATTAACCCTAAAGAATACGAAATTGGTTTACTATTATTAATACTTAAAGATCTTTGGACTGGAGACTTAACTATTGGCGGTGAAAGTAGTATTGGCCGTGGCCGATTAAAAGGTAAAAATGCAACATTAGTACATTTCATTGATGGTAAACAAAAGGGTGAATGGAAAATTAAGCCAAATGGTTTAAAACTCGATATTACAGGAAAAAAAGAAACTCTAGAAGATTTTGTACAAAAATTCATTAACTACAACAACGCAGGATAGGAACAAAAATGCCACAACGAGAAATAAAACCCCAGCGAGCAAAAGTTGAAATTTTAGCTAATGGATTCAGTGACGATCAGTTAGGTGATGTACATAGCTGGCTTTGTACACAAGCCCAAAAATACAACTTATGTTGGCTATTAGCATACGCCGATGATGGTGTTATTTGGGGTAGAATGGATGGGGTAAGTTTAATTACGTCATATGAAGCAGCTAAAGGTATAGAAGCAGAAAAGTTTTGCACAAAACTAAGTAACCAAACCCTACAGCAAGCTAGAATATTTGGCACTGAAGCAGAAGTCCTATTATGGCGTAATAGTGGTAACAATTGCTGGCAGGCTAGACTAATCTTAGACATTCTTGACTCAAATAATGCCAATTTTGACGAAGCTTTTGATGAGAACTATTTGATTGTAGGGACACGTTGCAAACAACTAAATAAAAACTTTACTTTACTAGAAGATGGTGCACAAGGGCTAATCCATGTTGTACCTATAAGCATTAAAAACAATGAATACCATAAACTAAAACTAAAAGTTAGGCACTACTTAGCCAAAGAAGATTTTGCACGTATTACAATTAGTCGATTAGTTTATTTATCAAATTAATTAATTTAATTAATTTTTGTAAGGAAAAAGTATATGCCAAATTTGCCAAAACATAAAAACCCTACTCACAGAATCGCTACAGCTCCTTACAATTTTGTTCCTTTGCCAGACTTAGTCGTTCCTGCAACAGAAATAGATAAATTGCCAGACCATGATATGTACAGCCAAAACGATTATAAACACAGTGGTTATTTTACTGTAAAGCTAACAACTAAATCTCCACTCTACATTCGCTGTGCTATGACGCGGCATAATTTCGAGTTAGATGAGCAAGAAAAAGATCGTAATGGAAATCCAATCGCGCCTAAAGCCAATAATACTAATTACTGTGACCGTATTAAAAACACCCCAGATTTTTTTTACACACAACAAAAAGGTATACCTGTAATTCCTGGTAGTAGCTTGCGGGGAATGCTACGTAGTTTATTAGAAATAGTTAGTTATGGAAAACTATCATTTATCAATAAAAATAATTCTGCAATATTTTATCGTGCTGTTGCAGCTAAGAGCACTGATCCATTAAAAAACCCTTATGAATATATACTTGGCAAATATGGTAAAAATGTTTGTGCAGGTTATTTAGTAAAAAAATTAAATGAGTGGTATATTAAACCAGCTTTTACGCCTTCTGAACTAAACATACAAGAAAATAAATCATATTTATCAATAAAGGATAAATATATAAATAATGTTTCTGGATTTATCAAATTTAACTCAGAAAATTATATACCTCAATATCATCAAATTAGTTTTGATGTAAAGCAACAAAATAATCAACTTTATTTTACTAATATTAATGCTACAAATAGTAAGTATAAAGGCGTGCTTGTGTGTTCAGGAAATATGGCAGAAACTACTGATGATTTAGCTAAAACACCTTCTAAAAGAACAAAACATGCAATAGTTTTACCAGCTAAAGACAATGTCACACCCATTAAAATTAACGAAAAAGCCATAGAAGTTTATTGCGATAATTTAACACCTTTTCAAAAAGAACCTCCATTTGATTCAAAAACAGGTTGTTTAATAGAAGGCAACCCTATTTTTTATGTGGAGCAGAAGGGAGAAGTGAAATTCTTTGGCAATAGCCCTAACTTTCGTGTACCAGCAATAAACGAGGACGATAATACCGAGAAAAAAGTATTAGATTTTCTTCCCTCAGAAATAGAAAAACCACAAGTTATTGATTACCCTGAAACTTTGTTTGGTTATGTAAAACAACAAACTAAAGCTAAACAGGGAGATAAAAGCTCTGCTTATGCTAGCCGAATTTTTGTTACAGATGCTTTATTAGCAACTCCCAACAAAAATATTTGGTTAAGCCAAAATGTTATTGTCCCTAAAATCCTAGCTACCCCCAAACCAACAGCTTTTCAACATTACCTTACTCAACAAGAACCTGATCAACTTGTCAAACTTGATCACTATGGTAGCCCGCCTCCACATGAAACTGTGCTTCGCGGTTATAAACTTTATTGGCATCACAACAATAAAACTGCTGATCAATTAAAAGCAAAACACCATTCTGAAGATAAAACTGTAGATTCTAGAACAGCTAGCCTATTTGAACAGGTAAATGGTAGATGGAAAGTAAAAGCCAATAGTAAACAGCATACACAATTCAAGCCTGTAAATAGTGGTGTAGAGTTTGTATTTACAGTTCACTTTGAGAATTTATCAGATAGAGAAATAGGAGCATTGTGCTGGATATTGCAGCCTTTTGGTGAAGAGGGAAAAACTTATTGCCATTCGCTAGGCATGGGTAAACCTTTTGGGATGGGAGCAGTTGAACTAAAGGCAACATTGCATTTAATAGACCGCAAAACACGCTACTTATCTCTTTTTAATGATGATTCTTGGCAAACAGGTGAAACAGAACACTTTAGTAGTTTAATTGATAGAACAGTACAAGAAAAATATGTAACTCCTTTTGAGAAACATATCCTAGGATATTTAGGCTTAAAAGGGCAATTAAAAGATGTTCAAAGAATTGGCATGTTATTAAAAATGCTAGAATGGCCTGGCATAGCACCTAGTGACGCACAATATATGCACTTAGATAGGTTTAGCGAAAGACGTGTATTACCAGATGCTAAACATTTTTACCCAGAACTAACAAACTTAACAGAACCGATAATTCCTAAGGCTGAATTAAAGCCAACTCCTACAATCGCTAAAGATTCTAGTAGCTCCTCTGCTAAACCTATAACGCCTAATATTAATAAAGAAACAAAGCCTAACAAAGGTTTTGAGGACAAAAAGAAAACACAACAAAATACTTTTACAATCTCAGACCGTCTAAATCAGGCTAATCGACCAGCACCACAAGAAAATAAATGGTCTGGAGCTAGAGATGAAAAAGTAACTTTGATTGAAACAATTGTAAGGGGTAAAGCTAACGTGTGCACCAACGCAGGAGAAGAAGTTGTTTGTACTGATATTCCTAACTACTCACATAGTCCTGTAGGAACAAAACTTACTGCAAACATAACAAGAGAAGGAGGAAAAATAACAAAAGCCCGCTTCAAAAAATGGGTGTAAAGAGGAAACTTAAAAAGCTTCTTGACTCAAAAAGAATAAACTCTGTATTATCCAGTTGTACTGATTAAGAGTCATATGCACACAATATTAACCAACATTCAGTAGCTGGTTAATAGATGTAGACTCAATCTTACAATACCAAAATGTGGATATAACTTACGTAACGTTATATCCAAAAACTATTAAAAACTACCTTTAGTTTTAATAGTCTTTACTATTAACTAATCACTTCTATTGAACTGGGGGCTATGTATAAATGGCCGCTTTTCAAAAAACTAAATGATTATTTGATAAATAGCTAAAGCTCTATTAATCCTAGTAATACTAAAGGTTTATTTTTTAGTCCATTTAGAGGTAAAGATTGATGTCTAATCTAAAATCTACAACTAAAACAACCCCAACTTTTTCATCTACTAACTTAATTAACACTATTACCACACACTATTGTCAGGCACAAATTACTGAAGCCTGCCATTATAGGGGTGGTCAAATAGAAATTGATCGTTCAATTCGTAAAAACACTCGTTATTGTTATGACTGCGCTCGTAAAATAAAACTTAAACAAAGCGCAGAATGGAAACGCAACAAGCGCCAAGAAATAGGTTGGCAAGCCTATCAAGAAGACTATTCTCCCTATCCTACTAAAGCTGACAAACAAAAATACCATCGTGAATATGCACGTCAGTGGCGCACCCGTAAAAAATCAGATTCTAATAATGAGCTTTTAAATTAGTTACACCGCTTTTACTTAGATATCTAGATTTCAACACATTTTAAAGCAATCAAAAAAAGTTTAATTACTAAGCATATTACTCGCTTAATAGTCAGTAAGTATAATAAATAGGAGTGCTAAAAAATGTTAGTTAAAATTAGCTCAAAAAATGAAACTACCTCTAATTTGTTATCTTCAGCATCCAACAGCAAATCTCTTACAAAGTTATATCGTCCAGCAATATGGAGACGCATATTAGCTTCAATTATTGATAGATTTGTTCCTTTGCCTTTTCTCGCTTTCTTTTTCCCACAATGGATACTAGTAGTCGTACTCTACCACTTGTTATGTGATTCTACACCAGAACGTAGAGGTCTTGGTAAATGGGTATGTAGGCTTAGAGTCGTATCTAATACCCCAACTAGTCATTGCAGTTGGTGGCAAGCTGCGCTGCGACGTATTTTCATTACCCTTACACAATCTGCTTGGTGTTTTTGGGAGTTTATTCCTTTTGTATTGGCTTATGAATTAGTTTCTCTAGCTTGTGTATTACTTAATCCTAATGGAAGAAGGATTGAAGATTATCTTGCTAACACTAAGGTAGTTACAGAAAAAACTTTTCGTAAATTTTATAACTAGGGGTGAATTATGAATAAACATCTTAATGCATTTGAAAGATTATGTAGCCTTGAAACACTGATGAAAGCTTGGAAGTCTGTTCGTTCTGGACGTGTTGCCGCAGGAATAGATCAAATCACTGTAGCCGAATATACTCAAGAACTTGAATCTAACCTTATTTCTCTTGCTACAAAAGTACGCGAAGGCCGTTATTATCCTTTGCCAATGCGCACAATTGAAATCCAAAAGTCTAGTGGTGGTACTCGAACTATTGGCATCTGCACTATTGAAGACACTATCTTACAACGTGCCGCCAAAGATGTTTTAGAAGCCTTGTTTGAACCATCGTTTTTGGATTGTAGCTATGGTTTTAGACCTGAACGAAGTGTTCCAATGGCTGTTAAACAAGTACTTGATTATCGTGCTTCTGGTGACTTGTACTTAATAGATACAGATATCGCTGACTGTTTTGGTTCTTTTGATCATAATATTTTGCTTAAACTTTTTAGTGATCGTATTCGTGATAAACGCTTTCAGGCTCTAATTAGAATGTGGCTTGATACTGGGGTAGCTTTACCAAAATCAAACCCTAATCCTAATAATTCTACTAGTGTTTATGATCGTGTAAGTGGATGGTTGTCTGATTCAGTTGATAATGCAGTATCTAATATACTTAATGAAAATAAGTTCGGATCTTACCCTTACTACCCTAGTGAGTCTTACAACATAGGATTATCTGAAGAATTAAATGTGTCGCCAGAAGAAACACGTAAACAAGCTCGTAAAGAAGCACTAAAAAAACTAGGTAGTAGTGGTTTACTTTGTGCATTAACTTATTCCAATCAAATAAGAAAATTAATGTCTCCTTTGGCACTTACACTTCTTGGCACAGCTTTAGTTTCTGTTGCTGTTGCTCCAACAGTTTCTAATATGTTACGTAAGCAGTTTGGAAAGGATGAAAATAGACTTCATGGTATTGTTCAAGGTAGCGCACTTAGTCCTTTGTTAGCCAATCTTTATTTACATGAGTTTGATGTAGCAATGATAAAAGCAAAACTTCACTTAGTGCGTTTTGCTGATGATTTTGTAATTTGTTGCAAAGATAAGCCGTCAGCAGAGCGTGCTATGGAACTAGTAGTAGAAAAACTCTCAGAACTACGACTACAACTACACCCTCAAAAGACACGTATTATCCGTTTTGATGAAGGTCTAGAATTTCTTGGTTATCGCTTTGAACAATTTCACAATACTGCAACTCCTATTGCACCTAAAAATACTTCTCCTATAGTAACCGTGCTTCAAGCGGCTAAAGACCATATTCCGCCTAAACTAAACAATGTTCGTAACACAGTAACCCCTATTATTTCTCATTACAGTCAACAAACGGCACAACAGGTCAAAGATAAAGCTGCAAAACTTGGCTCAATAATTAAGCGATTTCGCAAAGATTCTGATTAATTAGTTTACTTAATGAAGATTGATTGAAAATTAAATCGAGCTTACCAAAAAAGGAGTAATTACTATGGCTATCATTTATGTAACCCAACAAGGAGCAACAATTAGACATATAGCTGGTCGTATTATTGTGCGACGTGAAGATAAAATTATTCAAGAAGTACCTGACTTCAAGGTTGAGCAAATTATTATCTTTGGCAATATCCAATTAACCTCTTCAGCCATAACTTACTGTGTAATCGTTCAGAGGGGTAAGCTGTCTTTGAAAAAAAAGAATAGCATGGTAATAAAACAGAGATGAACCAAACACTGCAAACATTGGCACAAATAACAGAAGAAGAATGGGCAAGAACGCCAGAGAGAGTCAAGCAGGTA
>JACQZQ010000064.1 GCA_016213785.1 Acidobacteriota bacterium | reverse complement strand
TTGCCGGAAAAACGAAAAATATTAGCTAGAAGATATGTAAATAGAAAGAGTTACAAGAAAAAAGACTTCTAAACAGTATGAATTCAGATAGTAGTCAAAAATTCTTTAATTTCATTAGCTTTTTGCTCTATTGTTTTCAATATGTCTAATTTACCATATTCGATTTATTTTCATTGAGTTACAAACAAAAAATTTAATTTTTCCGGCAAAAGCTGTAAAGGTTATTCCTCTAGAATTCTACGTCTGGAATTCCCTGTGCTTGCTCGTATGCCTTCTATGTGGACTAGGGCTTATTTTATTTCTACTGCTGGCAATGTTTCTTCCGAGACTATCAAGCTCTATATCGAAAACCAAAAATCTACTTAATATCTAACACTGCCGCAATTCAGCCCACGCCCAAAGACGTGGGCTTTCTTGCGGAAGATTTGTAAAAAAAGTCCCGCTATGCAAAAAGATCTTGCTGCTGCTGAGGAACTAATCCAGCTTTGTCCAATATTACCTTTTGATAGCAATGCAGCTAGAATAGCAGCACATATTACGGCTCATTTATCTAGAAACATGAGCAGAAAAGAACTAAAAGACGTTTTTATTGCGGCAACTGTTTTAGCTCATGGTTATGGGATAGTTACTCGCAATAGAAAAGATTTTCAATTAATAGCCTCTCACTTGCCAATTATGCACTCTATTCTTTACTTAACTAATTGGAACTTCTAGCCAAGCTTGTCTGTATGGGTGTTTTATCATAGTGGAAAATAACTCGTTTTTGACTTGCATATAGTATGGATAAGGAAATACCGAAAGGTAGTGCTAGGAACAGAACAATTTTAGCCTGCTATTAGCAGGTATTTGACCCAGCTTAGCTTGGAACTAGACTTTAGTCTATTTTCTTAAACTCACCTACTTTAGTAGGTAGAGATTCAGTATAGATATTTATGTTTTTCTTAAAAAAGCCTTCATCAACTGAGGTTGAACAGTTTATCTCTTGGCAAAAAGATAAGCCATTTTCTTATTTACACCAGGGTATTTCTAAAAATAAAGACCCTTTAGACTATGTAATGGATCATAATCGTATAATGTTAGGAAGTGGAAAAGAAACTTTTTTGCGTGCTGTTAAAGCAATAAAAAATTGGGAGATGTTTAATTTTTCTTGGATTAAGCTTTGTTGGCCGGATGCTCCTATAAAGCAAGGTACTACAGTAGCGGTAATGGCTTATCATTTTGGCTTTTGGTCGCTTAATGCTGCAAGAATTGTCTATACATTTGAAGAGTTTGGAGATATTGAAAAATTTGGTTTTGCTTACGGTACATTACCAGTACATGCTGAATCTGGTGAAGAGCGTTTTAGCGTAGAATATCACCATAAAGATAATAGCGTTTGGTATGATTTAATAGCTTTTTCTAAACCAAATTACTTGCTAGTAAAGCTAGGCTATCCTGTTTGCAGGATGTTGCAAAAAGAGTTTGCTAAAGAATCTAAACAAGCAATGTTATTTGCTACTAAGCCAGATAGCCAGGTGTTTTAACTTAAAAATTATAAATTTAACCTAATTTTTAGATAGAAGTTAAAATAAGTTTGCTGAGTTAGAGTAACATCATAGTTGTCAAAACTATTAGTAGCTATTATTATAAAACCCATAATTAATAAATAATTAATAAGTTTATTAAGTAATTTTGCGATTACATATTAAAAAAATTAGAAACGATTTAGACTTAAAAACAAATATAAACCCCTCCTAAATTTGTTTTTCTAAAAATCCTCCAAGAATTTAAGAAAAATTTGTTAAGTATGAGCAAAAAAACAGCTTCTAGCGTTATTGTTATTGGTGGTGGGCTGGCTGGGCTAACAGCAGCAAAACGCCTAATAGATAGTGGTTTTAACGTAAGTCTTTATGAAGGGCGTAAGCTCTTAGGTGGAAAGATTTCTGCTTGGCAAGATAAAGATAATGATTGGGTAGAGAGTGGTTTACATGTCTTTTTTGGTGCTTATGAAGAGATTTATGAGTTGATGAAGGAACTAAATCTTTATCAAGAAATTCTTTGGAAAGAGCATGTCCTAACCTACACACTTGATCAGGGCATAGGCTTTGAGTTTCGTACAATAAAGCTTCCTAGCCCATTTCATCTACTGCCAGCAGTATTTCAAAATCAATATTTTGGATGGGTAGAAAAATTTTCTTTAGCCCGGGCACTTTACCCAATGCTTTTTGGGTCAGACGATTATTTTCGTAGCCAAGATATAAAAAGCTATTCTGAGTGGCATAAGGAGTTTGGTATTAGCCAAAAAATGCTAAAGAAAATGTTTCTACCTATGTCTTTAGCCTTAAAGTTTCTTCCTCCTGAAGAACTTTCTGCTAAAATTGTCCTAGATGTCTCTGGTACATTTTTACGTACTCCAACGGCTTCTAAAATGGGTTTCTTAAGTGGCTCTCCTGCCGAAAAACTAACTAATCCTCTAGCAAAGTATATTACTGATAAAGGTGGGAAAATATACTTAAATTCACCTATAGAAAAACTTATTTTTGAATCAGGCGAAATCAAAGGAGCTTTATTAAAAAATGGAGAAACCTTAAAAGCTGATTATTACTTATTAGCTTTGCCAATTCATAAATTACAAGAAGTTTTACCTGAAAGACTGCGTGAGGAGAGTTTTTTTAATAACTTATATGAGTTTGAAGGTGTTCCAGTAATTACTGCTCAACTCTGGTTTAATCAGCAAGTTACAGGGGTAAATAATATTTTATTTTCACCTGATGGGGTTATTCCTGTCTATGCTGATTTAGGCAATACTACGCCAGACTATTCTTGTCAGGGAAAATCTAGAGTGGAGGCTGTTGTAGCACCAGCCCGTCACATCTGGGATTGGGATGATAAAAAAATTGTTTTAGAAGTTTTTAACAATATTCAAAGTTATTTTCCTAAGCGTTCTACTGGAGCTAAAGTAATTAAATCAACAGTTGTAAGGATCCCTAAGTCAGTTTATTGGCCTAAGCCTGGAGTAGATAAATTGCGTCCAACACAAAAAACCCCTATAAAAAATCTCTTTTTAGCAGGAGGCTATACTGAACAGAGATTTTATGACAGTATGGAAGGGGCTGTTAGTAGCGGTAATCGGGCAGCAAAAGCATTAATGGAAAGGGTTTTAGAAAAATAATGAAAGACCCATTTCTTCTTGCTAAACCAGCTTTTGATTATTGTCAAAAAATTGTTAAGCACCATGCAAAAAGCTTTTATTTTTGTGGGCATTTTTTACCATTTCGTAAACGTATAGCAATGTTTGCCATTTATGCTCTTTGCCGGACTTTAGATGACATAGTTGACGAGTCACCTCGTGAGGCTAAAATAGCTACAAAACAAGCCTTAAATGAGTGGCAAGAGAAAATAGAACTTTTATATAGTAATGAATTTGTTAAAGATCCTATTTTAGTTGCTATGAAGACGGTACTTTCGGTTTATCCAGTAAACAAAAAGCATTTTCTAGATTTAATTGCTGGTGTAGAAATGGACTTAAATGAACAAGGCTATGAAACTTTTGCTGATTTAAGGCTTTATTGTTATAGAGTTGCCGCTACAGTAGGATTAATGGGGTCTGAAGTTTTTGGTTATAGTAGCAAAGATGCTTTGCCTAAAGCAGAATCTCTAGGTATTGCTATGCAGCTTACTAATATTTTACGAGATATTGGAGAGGATTTTGAAATAGGTAGAATCTATTTACCTAAAGAAGATTTACGTAACTTTAACTATAGAGAAGAAGACTTAAAAGCTAAATGTATTAATGAAAATTTTATAGCTTTAATGAAATTTCAAATTAAGCGTGCTAGAGCATTTTATAGAGAAGCAGATGAAGGAATAAAGATGCTTGAACCTGACAGTAGGCTTACTGTATTAGCTGCAAGTAGGCTTTATGGTGCAATACTAGACCAAATAGAGCGTAACTGCTACGATGTTTTCACAATGCGTGCCAGCCTAAGTTTAAGTGCAAAAATAATGCGTTTACCTAATATTTGGCTTACACGACAACTTAAGTTTGCTTAGTGAGGAGTTAATGCTTAGTCTTTCTGATAGTATAAGTAGTGCTAACTTTAAATCTCTAATGGTAGAATGGTTGCCAAAAATAGAAACACAGCTAAAAGAAGAACTCCCTTCAAATAACGCTGATCCAATTTGGCAAAAGGCTGTTACTTCAGCAATTTTTAATGGAGGGAAAAGAACTAGACCCTTTTTAACTATTTTAGGATGGCAAACAGTAGCAAAAAATAGCTCTATCCAAGAAGAAATGGTTTTAAGAATTGCTGTTGCTATAGAACTTATTCACTCTAGTTCTTTGATTTTTGACGATCTCCCCTGTATGGATAACGCTACGATAAGACGTGGTAATCAAGCTCTACACCTAGAATTTGGCGAAGATAAGGCTATTTTAGTAGCCTTATCCTTACTCTTAAAAGGTATTGAAATTGTTATAAAAACTCTAAACTCATTAGAGCCAGGTAATCAGGCACAAAGCTTAGTAATTGATCTAATGCATTCTCTAGGCGAACGAGGCTTAATTTGTGGGCAATGGTTTGATTTATCTGCTAAACAAAGTATTACTAGCCAAGAAAAGAATAATGCCCTAGCTCCATTACGTAATCTAAAAACTATGCCATTAATTAGGTTTGCTCTTTTAAGCGGCGCGGTTTTAGGTAAAGCTACAGAAGAACAAAAAAATGTTTTAGCCAAATTTGCTGAACTTATTGGTGAAGCTTACCAACAAATAGATGATTTACTAGATTTTATTAGTGATCCTGACACTCTAGGCAAAGATGTAGCTTTAGATAAAAAAAATGACCGCCTTAATTATGCCTATATTAATCTGGATAAAACGATCTTAAATATAGAAGAAAAACTTAATCAAGCTAGAAATATTATTTTAGAGGAAAACTATAGCTACAATTTAGAAAAAACTTATTTAGTTGCTTTTACTTATTATTTAAATAATAGGTTTCAAAAAGCTTTAAGCTATCGTAGCAGTTAATAGCTCTAAATAATTTTAGGAAAAACGATAGCTTAAACCTTTATCTGATAAAATATCAATTACTATTTTAGCCGCTTTTTGTGATGCTCCTTGACTACCTAAACGCAAACGAATTTCTTGATAGCCTTCTTTTAATTTATTTTTCTCTTCCTCAGAATTAAGCAATATTTTTAGTTTTTCTGCAATTTGTTTACCACTAGCTTGATGTTGTATTAGTTCAGTCATTAACTTTTTTCCAATTATATAATTAGGCAAACCATAGTAAGGAAGGTTGGTATATCGTGACCAAAGAAACCAGGTTAATCTAGAAACACGGCCTATTATAATTGCTGGTGTATTAAGAAGCGCAGTTTCAAGCGTAGCTGTTCCAGCAGCGACTACAGCACAATCTGCGCTTGCAACTATGTCATAAGTTCTACCTTGTGTAACTTTAATTGGTGCTAAAGTATTAGCTATTTTAGTCTCAATTTTTTTAGGGTCTAAGGTGTTAGCTACAGGAATTACAAATTGGTAATTGTTGTTATAAGAAAAAAGAATCTCAGATGCTTTTTTTAAGTGAGGAAGTAGTAGTTTAATTTCAATATTACGACTTCCAGGAAGTAAAGCAATTAGCGGAGAATCTTTCTTAAATCCTAGCTGTTGGCGAGTTTCATCTTTAGAAAAATTTGCTTGTACTTTATCAATTAAAGGGTGTCCAACAAAATTAACATTTAAGTTATGTTTATGATAAAACTCTACTTCAAAAGGGAGGATCACTAACATATAGTCAATTAATTTGACTAGCTTAGGAATACGTTCAGCACGCCATGCCCAAACCTGAGGGCTAATATACCAAAGCACTGGAATACCAGCTTTTTTAAGCTTTTCAGCTAGTTTTAGATTAAAGTCAGGAAAGTCAACAAGTATTGCTAAATCTGGTTTTTCAATTGCTAGGCTATCGCCTAGTTCTTTAAGAGTATATAAAATAGTTGGAAGTCGAGAAAGTACTTCAACTAAACCAATCACACTTACTTTTCTTAAATCATGAGTAAGTCTTAGACCAGATTTTTGCATTTCTATTCCGCCCATTCCATAAAAATCTGTTTCAGGAAGTTGTTCTTTAATAGAGCGAATTAAATTTCCTGCATGTAAATCTCCTGATGCTTCTCCTGCAACAATAAAAATTTTTTTAGCTTTAGAATTAATAAGATAATTAGTGTTATTCATTAAGTTTTTACTAAGTGTATAAAATCAAATTTTTGGAAAAAATACTAAAATAAAACCTGACTCTAATAGATTTATTTTTGATTATGTTACAAAAAAAAATTTTTGAATAAAATCATTTGACAACATAGAAAAAAACCTTATTATAGAGAGATATACCAAAAACAAAAATCCCTACAACAGTTTTGCTCAATTTTACAAAATAACACTCT
The DNA here is from genome assembly GCA_016213785.1 of Acidobacteriota bacterium. Lineage (GTDB taxonomy): Bacteria > Acidobacteriota > Blastocatellia > Chloracidobacteriales > JADJPF01 > JADJPF01. Next base: position 139,409 of record JACQZQ010000064.1, on the reverse strand, counting down.
AACCTGTCAGTTTGTAGTTGCAGAACTGGTAGATTGATCTTTGTCAAAAAAAATTTTACGACCAGGAGCAAGCGTAATATGGAGAAGTATTTTAACAGTCTTGAGGATTTGGCTAAATGGGCTGTTTCTAATAAGATCGACACTGTTATGGTTGATGCACATAAATGTTTATCAGTAAATGGCTCTGTTCGATATGGTTTAACTTGTATTGCAAAAGGCTCTAGCCAAGAAAAATTTCTCGATGGTCGCTATAATACTTACAAATGTTCTGATCCTAGTACAATGGATGTTGAAGCAACAAAAATAGAAAGTAAGTTACGCAGTTATGGTATAGGGGTGGATAAGTTTACTTTACCAATGTAGTTTACTCTAAATAAATTACATTTTTAATTTTCTATAGTACAACTTAATTAGGCAACGCAAATTGTAAAACTAAAACAAAAACAGATAAGAAATAAGCAAGCAAGGCACTATTTATAATTATTTAGAGGGGTCATGGGATTAGCCGTTAAGCTTAGCTTATTAGGGTTAAGTTTATCTATTTCATCTAGTTTTAAAAACCGTTTTGCTATGTCAAATGTTGTTCTATCTACACCTATTTCTATTTTTAATCAAAACTCTTTCCTTAATAGACTTAAAGCCATATTAATGGCAAAAATATCACAATATTTTCATTATTCTACGGATGTAAAACCAATCAATACATCTATAGCACTAGCTTTTTTCCTACTATTTTTCCCAAACTTTTTAATCAAAAAATTGAAAAATAAATCAAATAATTTGTTATCCTCATTTTGCAAATAAATCTATGAATATCAAACAAGAATACTGCGAAAAAATTAGTTTTAGACCTACTAAAGAACAAGATTATGATTTTCTCTATAAACTCCATGTTGCTACTATGAAAGAATATGTTGCTCAAACTTGGGGATGGGATGAAAATTTTCAACAAGAAATGTTTAGAAAAAAATTTAACCCTAATGAACTAGAAATAATCACCTTTAAGAAAAAAGACATAGGAATGATTTCTATAGAAGATAGAGAAGAAGATATATTTTTACGTGCAATAGAAATTGCTCCAGAACATCAAAAGAAAGCAATAGGCACATATATAGTTCAAGCAATTATTGATAATGCTACTCGTAAATCTAAACCAGTGTTTTTATATGTACTAAAAGTAAACCCTGCACAAAAGCTTTATGAGCGCCTAGGGTTTGAAAGAATTAGTGAAACCACAACTCATTATGTAATGAAAACCCAAACAGTCACAATTTTTCAAACTGAAATATTAGAAGAGGCAATATAATGCAAATCCCACAAGTAAAGTATTTAAAAGCACTTTATGGAAGTAATGCAAACTTGGTTTTTATTGGGGCTATGCTATTTCTTTCTTTGGTTGTAAATCCAGCAATGCTATTTTTTCTTGTTGCAGGAGAATTAGGACTTTTTATGGTTGGACAATTAGGTTTTGTCCAAAATATGTTAAAAAAAGGCTTTGAAAATGAAGCTAAATTACTTCAACAGGAAAAAGAAAACCAACTAGCATTGGCTTTACCTACAAGTTATCAAAACGATTTTCAAACCCTAAAAACGCTTTGCCAAGAAATTGAAAAACGCGCTAGTGACCAACATAATGATAAAACTGCAATGATTACAGTAGGAGGATTGGTCGAGAAACTAGATCACTTTCGCTTTGAGTATGTTCAAATGCTGCGTGCCCATTCTATGTTGGCAAATAGAAATTATAAACAACTGCAAAACCTTGTAGAAAAAGAAATTAAAAAGGCTGAACAAAATCTTTGTACTGAAGAATCTAACCAAGTTCGTGTTGCTATTGAACAAAATCTAAAAATCCTTAGACAGCGTTTAAGTAAAACTAGACAACTAGAGGATTTAGTACGTCTAATAGAAGCAAGACTGCAAGTAGTCAGAAACTCTTTACAACTAGTTCAAGACGAACTCTATAGCATGACAAATGTTTATGGTATTTCAGAGATGGTAGATGGTTTACTAGTTAATATGGAGCTAACAGACGAGTTTCGCACTTCGTATAACGAATTATTAGCAGGAGAAAATACTTCTATTTCTTCTTTAGATATAGAAGCAGGTGGACAAAATAATTTTAGCTCAGGGTTAGAAAATAAACCTAAGCCCCAAGCTAATAAGATAAAGTATTAACTATTTTTCAGCTTCCCATTTCCCGCTTTTCCAAACAAAAGTTTGGTCATAGTTTTCATCATCTTTAGAAGCCACTTGTCTTTTTACTGGCTGACCATTAGCTAAATCCCATTTTTCATCCCATTTTTCATTACGATTTAAGTCAACTTTTAATCTTGACCAAGTTGCTTCACCATTTTCACGATAAAAATTAACTTTGAAAGATTCTTTAGAAAAAGCATCTTTAATTTTATCTCCTGATGCTGGAGTAGATAATTGAGTTAATATTTTTTGGTCTACAGGGCGAAGCCCATCAGCACTTGTTGTAGTTGGAGAAGTTGAATTTGTTGTTGAATTTGGACTAGGATGTGTGCCAATTTTTCCTGGAATAGGTGTATCTCTAGGTACATCAAGAGTATTTGTTTTTTGTGGTTCAGGAGCTTTTGCTGTTTCTGCTCCACAAGCAAAAGAAATAAAGCTAAGAGTAATTACTAGAGAAAATATAAAAAGCACATTACGAGAAAGATTAAGTTTCATTTTCTACCTCTAAATTTTTATCTTTAGGCATCATGCCCCTTTCAATTGGGACAGTACAATTACAATATGAATATAAACAGGGTGAAGGCCCTGTAGCTAAATGAAAATCTGGTGAAAGGAAATTTCCTAAATACTGAGCACGAAAACGCCTAGCAGGATAGCATCGCCAAGCATTTCCTAAATCATCAAGCGTAAAAGAAAATGCTCCAGCCCAACAAGGTCTGCCTAAAAACGACCAAGCCACTTTGCCTAATCCATTGTGCCCGCCAAGTTGAATAAGTTCTGTTTCTTCAGCTTGAGAATAATTTATTACATCACCAAATTGTTTTTCTGGCTGAATTTTTAAGCGTAACCCTTGACTGGAAAATCTATCAACTAACTCTTTTAGTTTAGATAAATTATTTTGTGTAGCAACACAAGTGGCATTAAAAGAAGCCTCTTTGGGTAAATTATTTTGTACTAGCAAACTTTTTTTAATAAACTCAGCTAAGGTGGTTTCATTATTAATATATTCTAAATGGAGGCTGGCAGAGAAGACTAAAAGCTTGTCTTCAAGGGCTGAAAGGAATGCTAAAAGTTTTTTTTCTGAGGCAGAAAAGTTAGTTACTATACTTACAAAATGACCTAAATTTTTTAACCCTGCCACGATTTCTAGTAATGTAGGATGTTGAAAAGGTTCACCGCCAGATAGCTTAACTTCCCATTCCCCAGGCAATTTTCTAAAGCCTTCTAAAAAGAGTGTTGTATCTTGTGACCAACGAGCACGATTATCAAGAAATTTTTGTGTACAATAAGAACAGCGGTAATTACACGTAGTGTTAATATTCCAAGTAATTACTCCACGAGATGGGCGTTTTGTAGCCTTATAAGCACCAGACACCAAAGTTTCTTTAGGCGGCCAAGGCAAAGGATGAATTCGTTTAAGAATAGGCTCAATTTTCATAGTAAGCTGTTTTATTGATGCCTTCGATCATTCCACGATTAGCTGGTACTGTACAAGGGCAAATATCATATTTACAAGCTAGGGGTAAAGACTTTAACTTAAAAGTGTTTTCTAGCACATTTCCCAAATAGCCTTCTTGAAATCTTTTCGCTGTGCGACAAGCCCAAGCATGGCCTTTTTGATCTAAAACAAAATATTCTACTCCTGACCAACAAACTAAACCCTTATAAGAAGGGGCTAAATTAGCCTGTTTTGATGTTGGGCTTTTCCCTGTTAATTTTACAACTATGGCTTGATCGCTTTCACTATAAGGAAATACTCCATGCTTAGTTTTCATTACTTGAGGAAAGTACTTTAAGCCTGAGGATTCGACTAGATCTTTTATGGATAATAAATTTTCAAGTGTGTTAGGCACAAGTACATTATTTATAACAAGTGCTGTATCATTTTTTAACCATTGGCGTAACTGTTTAACTTTATCTGTAAACTCTTTAGCATCAACATATTCTAGATGGAGGCTAACAGAAACAACTGATAATTTATTACCTACTAGTGAGACAAATTTTTCTAAAATAGAAAGAGGGGCTGATAAATTAGTAAGAATTGAAATATTATGGGGTAGTTTAGCTAGGCCAGGAATTATGCTATCCATAAATCCTTTGAATGCAAAAGGTTCACCTCCAGACATTTTAATTTCCCATTTTCCAGGTAAACAAGCAAAAAAATCTAAAAACTTTTCAATTTCTTTATCTGATGGGTAGCCCTGACGAAATTTCTTAGACTGAATACAGTAAGAACAATCATAATTACATATTCCATTTGTTTGCCATTCAATAGTTGGTTGTCTTTGCAAACTCTTTGTCCTTTCGCCAAGGCTATAAGTTCATTGATAAGCTTATTTATGGGTTTATTTAGGTTCTAATTTTTCTAAACGTTCTTCTAAAGTTTCTTGGACTCGTATTACATCCATATAGCTATGACGAAAAGCGCGACGCACATCACGAAATTCTACTTCAATTCTAGCTAGCTCTATTTCAACTTTTGTAAGACGCTCTTTAAGCTCATCTACATCACCACGAAGTTCATTTATTTGAGTTTTAAGTTCATCAACCTGGGCTTTAAGTTCATTTATTTGAGTTTTAAGTTCATCAATTTGGGCTTTAAGTTCATTTATTTGAAGGATAAGTTTATCAGCTTGTGCCTTGAGTTCAAGCACCTGGGCTTTCATTTCAATAAATTCATCCTTAAACCTATCAACTTTATAGTTAATCTCTTGTAGTTGAACGTTAAGCTCAGCTACTTCACTTTCAAGCCTATCAAAACGGCTTTCAAGTCTATCAAAACGGCTTTCAAACTTATCAAAACGGCTTTCAAACTTATCAAAATGGCTTTCAAACTTATCAAAATGGCTTTCAAACTTATCAAAACGTTCTTCAAGTTTTTCAAAACGGCTTTCAAACTTATCAAAACGTTCTTCAACTTTATTAAAGCGAGTCTCAAATTTATCAAAGCGATCATTAAACTCAGCGCGTATATCAGCTTTTATTTGCTCAGCAAATGTATTAAACATTTCTGATATTGCAGCAAGTAAATCAACATTTGTGCGTTTTGCTAGCTTAGCAACCTCTATTTCTAATGCTTCTACTCTAGGGATTAAGCCTTTTAATTCCTTAATATCTGCCGCCATTTGATTTAAGGTTTGAGTTTGCTCTTCATTTGGAAAATTGTTTTCTGTCATACTATAAAACTCCTTATATTAATATTTTGTCATTTATAAGGTTTAGCAACAAGAATTTAGTTTGAATAAAACCCTATACGTAGCAAATAGACGGAAGTTATTAGAAAATCTGCCAAAACTTTGACAAATATTAGCCTAAGAATTAGGATTTTCTCCCTGTTCGTAAAAAATAAAGCTCTTCTCCAAATTTTTCCTTAACTTTTTTTCCTATCTTTACATTTTGATTAAGCTTTCCACATTGAGAACAACTAGAGTAGTATTTTCCTTGCATTAAGTTCTCACGGGCTTCTTGCCATTGATTGTCAAACCATTGTTCTGAGAATTTACCTTTAGAAAGATTACCTACTTCAACTTCGGTAGAGCAACAAAAAAGGATTTTGCCTTCTACTGTAATGCGTGAATAATACCAGCCCATAAAACAACCTATTTCTTCAATTGGTGCTGTTAAAAGGCCACCAGCTTTTAATTGTTGCTGAAAAACATCTAAGTTTGTTTCTACTTTTAAGTTTTTTGCCTCTTCTTGTGCTTGAGGTATAAGTTCTTTTAATAGTAAACTTCGCTGCTCTTCTGTAATAGCACAAAGTTCGGTTCCTTTTGCTAAACTAGCTAGTTTATAAGTAATACTTTTAGCATTATATTTATTTGCAAAATAAACCATTTCTACTAATTCTGGAGCAGTATCACGATTTATTACTTGAACATGCTTAAAACGTTTACCTGCCCAAGCAAAAGTTTCTAATAGACTACAGAGCTTATCAAAATCGGTAGATCTTAAATTAGGATGAAATGCTGTGTATGATTTAGGTGAGACTCCATTTACAGAAATCAACATCATATCAACTTTTAATGAAAGTATTTTTTCTGGATTAGCTAAAAGTGCGTTGGTTAAAACCGTTACATGCCAACCATAATTTTTGCATACTTTGATTATTTTATAGATTGCAGGATTAACAAAAGGATCTCCCATTCCTGATAAAATCACAGCTTCAACGGATTTCATACTATGAAGATCACTTGCTAAAGAAGAAAAATCATTAAAATCAAATTGTTTGCGTTTCCATTCTATTGTTCTAGACAAAGTAAGTAATGGTGAGTGATCCCAACAAGTAGTGCAGTTAGTATTACAACCATTAGCTAAATCAATATGAACAGTTTGCGGGCCTGTTAATACTTTGCCTTCTTTGATTCCTTGTAAACGTATTTTATGGATTTGAGCAAAATCATTTTCTTGAATAAATGCTGACAAGACTTTTCTCCAAATTTTCTAAAGTAAGTGTAATTATTTGAGTTTAAGAACGTTTAATTGTTAATGGTATATAATATTTACTAGCAAGGTGATTTTAGCCTGTTGGGAAAATAAGTTAAACATTATTTACTGTGTTGGCGTAAAAAAGCGAAATTCCTGAATTTAATAAATTCTTAAAATCTAAAATCTAAAACCTAAAATATAAAAATATATGAAAATATTAGCTCTTTACTTAGATACTTTTAGAATAGCCCTTCAATCTATTTTTGCTCATAAACTGCGAGCCTTTCTTACACTAATAGGAATTATTATAGGTGTTGCTTCAGTAGTGCTAGTAGGCGCATCAATTAACGGTTTTAACACCTATGTTACAGATATACTTTCCAAACTTTTAGGAGTAAATCACTTTATGGTAGCAAGAATAGCTGCTGTAGGTAATCTTTCTGATGAAGAATGGGAAAAGATGGATAAGCGCAATAAAAAGCTTAAATGGGTAGACTATGAATGGTTAGCAGAAAATTGCGACACTTGCCAAACTGTAGGAGTACAGATTAATAATCAAATAGATATAAAATTTAATGGTAAAGATTTGTTAGGGGTACGGATTTCTGGAGTAACTGCAAATATGGCAGATATTGAGGATAAAGTTTTTACAGATGGTAGATTTGTTATCCCCTCAGAAGTTGAACATGCTGCAATGGTTTGTGTTATTGGAGCGGATGTAAAAGAAAAGTTTTTTCCTGGAATTGATGCTGTAGATAAAACTCTAAAAATCCGAGAACTTCCCTTAAGAGTAGTTGGAGTAGAGAGAAAACGCGGCTCAATGTTTGGACAATCTTTTGATAACATAGTGTATTTACCACTAACAACTTATGGGCGTATTTTTGGTCGTCAACAAAGCTTAACTCTACATGGCAAAACTCTTGATAAAGAAGATTTTCCCATTGCTATTGAAGAAGCACGTGTAGCTCTTCGTAATAAACATAAGCTTAAAGGCAATGAGGAAGATGATTTTGGCTTGGTTAATGTTGATCAGCTAAATAACCAAGTTGATCAATTTACTGGAGCCATTGCTGGTGTTGCTGTACCAATAACCTTTATTTCATTACTAGTTGGAGGCATTGTAGTAATGAATATTATGTTAGTTTCTGTTACAGAACGTACCTTTGAAATAGGCTTAAGAAAAGCAGTTGGAGCAACTCGTAATCAAATACTTTTGCAGTTTATTATTGAATCTTCTTTGCTTTCTGCAATTGGTGGTGTTTTAGGCTTATTAACAGCATCGGGACTTTCTTGGGTAATTTCTAATGCTACTCCAATTCCTATGACTATTACTCCTGTCTATGTACTGCTTTCTGTTGCTGTTTCAGGTGTTATAGGAATGGTTGCAGGTATTTATCCTGCTTATAAAGCTGCAAAACTAGACCCAATAATTGCTTTAACAAAAAACTAGGAGGTTAGGATTAAAAAATTATGAAAAAGCCAAATTTTATTGTTAAAGAAATTATTTTAATGGCTATAGATAACCTTAAAGCTAATAAATTTCGTAGCTTTTTAACTGTCTTAGGTATTGTTATTGGAGTAATGACAGTTATTGCAATAGCTTCTTTGCTTACAGGTTTAAGAAAAAATTTAGTTTCTGTGATTGAAGAATATGGAACTAATAATATTTATGCTTTTCATCTTTCGACTGGGCCACGTCTAGGAAGCCGTGATAGAGCAGAACGACTAAGAAAACCTCTTACTGAAGAACAAGGAGAAATAATTCGCGAGCAAGCCTCTGCTGTTAATGGTGTGACTAATGCATTATTTGTTAATTGGACTGATAGCACGATCCAATATAAAGATAAAAAATATCGTCGTGGTAGTGTAACAGGAGTTTCACCCAATTATTCTGAGATTGTTAATTTATCAATAGGTGAGGGGCGTTTTTTTACTGAAGTTGATGAGCAACATAGAAGAAATGTTATGGTTGTTGGAGTTAATGTTGCATCAGCACTTTTTCCTAATACTAGTCAAATTGTAGGCTCAAAAGTAACTTTTGTTGGAAAAGAATTTGAAATTATCGGAGTTTTAGAAAAAAGAAAAAGTAGTTTTTTAGGTGAAAATGATGAAGATAATGATGTGTTAGTTCCTTATCGTACAGCTAGAAAAGTCTCTCCTCGTAGTGAAACCTTAATGTTAATAATTCAATCTCATACTGGTAAGTTGCAACAGGCTTTAAGCCAAGTACAAGAAATTTTACGTAGAGAAAGAAATGTTAAATTTAATGAACCTGATAATTTTGATTTAGGTACAGCAGATCGTTTTGTTGAACAATTTGACTCAATCCTGGGTGGAATAGGGATAATTGCAATTTTAGTTTCTAGCATAGGTTTACTTGTTGGCGGTATTGGGGTTATGAATATTATGCTAGTTTCTGTTACAGAACGTACAAAAGAAATTGGTGTTAGAAAAGCCCTTGGAGCAAAAAATAAAGATATTGTTGTGCAATTTCTTTTTGAGGCTATGACATTAACTTTCTTAGGCGGGATTTTAGGTGTAGTACTTGCAGTAATTATAGGCCAAACAATTAGTTTTCTAGTTCCCACCTTACCTGGCGTTATACCTCTTTGGGCAGTTAGTTTAGGCTTAATAGTCTCTGTTCTTATTGGTTTAGTATTTGGAGTTTGGCCTGCTACTAAAGCAGCACGCCTAGATCCTATAGAATGCTTACGCTATGAATAATAAGAGTTTAACTGACTATTTAAGTAGGAAAGCTTAAGAACAGGATTGTGGCTTTACCAATCCAAGAGGCAGAATTATAATCAGTAAGTTGTTTATAAGGTGATTAAATGCTTATAAACAACTTTTATTCTTTTTTATTACTCAAAAATAAATACTTATTAAATTAATATGTAATTTGTTTAATAAGTAAAATTCTGGCTTATGGAAAAAAATATGGAAAACAATGAAACTCCAAATACAGGAACAAATCCTGAGCCTAATTCTAGGGACTCTAAAAACGTAAATAGTGTAAAAGCATTAAATAGCACTCGTTCACTTCCAACAGAAAGGATTGCTAGTAAACCTACAAGACTTCAAAGGTTTTTTTCTAAAAAAACTTTTCTTGCTTTATTTTTACTATCACTTCTTTTAGGTGTTGTAACAGGTTTAGAACTTTCTTATCAATATGGCTTGACCTATGATGCTCAAGCTGTAAAACAATTAGCTGATTATAAACCTAGTTTAGTAACACAAGTGATTGCTGATGATGGTAAAACCATAATAGGAGAGTTTTCCTTAGAACGTCGTATGCCTCTTAGTTATGATGAGATTCCTCTAAAAATGCGCCAAGCCGTTATGGCAATAGAGGATGCACGTTTTAATAGCCATTGGGGAATTGACCCTATTGGGATTGCTCGTGCTGGTTGGAGAAATTTCCAAGCAGGTGCAACAGTTGAAGGAGGTTCAACCCTAACTCAACAATTAGCAAAAATGCTTTTTCTCTCGCCAGAAAAATCTCTTACCCGTAAAGCTAAAGAAGCCCTTCTAGCTCTACAAATTGAGCGTCAATTTACTAAACAACAAATTATGGAGTTTTATTGTAACCAAATATTTTTGGGTGGTGGTTCTTATGGTATAGAAGCAGGAGCACAATATTATTTTGGTAAAGCTGTTAAAGATTTAGAATTAGAAGAAATAGCACTACTAGCAGGACTGCCTAAAGCCCCTAGTGCATATTCTCCTACTAGAGACATTAACCGCGCTACAACAAGACGTAATCTTGTTATTGATAATATGGCTGAAGAAGGTTTTATTACACGTGCTGAAGCTACTAAAGCAAAAGGTAAACCTATTAAATTAAATGTAAATTCTCGTGTAGGTAATAATAACTCTCCTTATGGATATTTTGTTGAAGAAGTTAGGCAATATCTAGAAGAAAGCTATGGGACTAGAGTTGCTCATACTTCAGGAATGAAAGTTTATACAACACTTAGTGCCGATGCCCAACGTCATGCCGTTCAAGCTGTACGCAGAGGTTTACACGACTATAGCCGTCGTCATCCTAGTAGCGCAGAATTTAAGTTTTATAATGTGATTGATAACGAAAATGTTAAGAACCTAAATAACTATAAACACTCAGACTGGGATCAAGAAATTAAAGAAAAAATGTATTTACAAGGCTTAGTTATGAGTGTTGAGGAAAAAGAGGCTAAAATAAAATTAGGAGAATATAATGTTGTTTTAACCAGTAAAGAGCTAGCTACTCTAAAACAGCCTTTAAATAAAATATTAAAAAAAGGCGATCTAGCTATTTGCTATGTTAAAAAACTTGATCCAGAGAAAAAAGAAATCTCTATTACACTAGAAAAACTCCCTCAAGTTGCAGGCGCTTTTGTTTGTATTGAAGCTAGAACAGGCGAAATTAAAGCTATGGTTGGTGGCTATGATTTTAACCTTTCTAAATTTAACAATGCTACTCAAGGCAATAGACAAACAGGCTCTAGCTTTAAGCCTTTTGTTTATTCAGCTGCACTAGAAGACGGTTGGCTTGCTGATGAGTATATTTCTGATACTCCTGTAGCTTATGGTGAGTGGTCTCCTCGTAACTATGACGGCAGTTTTATGGGGCCAATTACCCTACGTAAAGCAATAGCTCAATCAAGAAATATTCCAGCCGTTAAATTACTACAATCTGTGGGCATTCAAAAGGGTGCAGAAGTAGTAAAACGTTTTGGAATTAGTAACCCGATGGCTCCTTATTTACCTTCAGCCTTAGGTGCAACAGAAGTCCCGCTAATTGAAATGGTTGCAGCATATAGCACCTTCCCAAATCAAGGCTCAAGAGCTAAACCATATTATATTAAACGAATTACAGACCCCAATGGCCGACTTTTAGAAGAAAAAGCTACTGAAAGTGTTCCTGTAGTTTCTCCTTACGTAGCTGCTACTATGGTTTCTTTAATGCAAGGGGTTGTTGAAGCAGGAACAGCCCGAAGAATTAAGTCAGAAAAAGAGGCTAAATTAAACGAACGCCCAATAGCTGGTAAAACAGGGACAGTAAATGATTTTACTGATGCATGGTTTATTGGCTATACCCCAAGTTTAGTAGCAGGTTTTTGGATAGGCTATCAAGGAGAAAAGAAAAGCTTAGGAAAAGGCGAAACAGGCGCTACATCAGCCTTACCTGTTTGGATCGATTTTATGAAGTATTACTTAAAAGATAAAGAAATAGAAAAATTTCCTCAAACTCCTGAACCAGATGAAGTTCTAAAGAAAGTACAAGAAAAAAGATATAAGGAGCGTTTAGAAGTTTATATGTCTTCTAATGCAGCCTATGGAGGAATTCCACTACCTGAAATTTTAATGCCAGAAGATGGTTCTCCATTGCCTAAAAAGCCTGTCCTAGCAGTCCCACCGCCACCACCAGGTTATGATCCTGAAAATTCTACTGATGGTAAGGATTCAGCACATTCAAACAAATTACCTTCTACTAAAGATGCTACTAAGTTTCCAACTAAACCAACAGTTTTTGATATTGAATACCCTGTTAAACCTCCTTCACTTGCTGGAAAATCTGTAAAATCTGGGGAAAAATCTAAACCATCTTCTTCTACACTAACTCCTAAAGGTGCTACACCTTCCTCAACAAAACCTCCTATATCAGGGGCAAAACCAGCATCAGGAACAACAAAACCCCCATCAACAAAACCTAACAGTGGTTCAACAAATTCAACAAATACTAATAAGCCTAGTGCTACAAATTCTTCGCCTAGAGTAAATACTAGTAGTATTGAACCTTCTGCTACACGTCCTAGGGTTGTACGTGCAACCTCTATACCCAGTAGTAATTCATCAAGTAAAACAGTTAGTAATATAAAATCTATTAGTAACACTAAATCTAGTACAAGTAAACCGACGGCAGGTAATATAGCTAAGCCATCAAGTAAAGCAACACTAGTAAGTAAGCCTACAGTTAAATCAACTACTACTAAGGCTAATGTTAATAAACCAACAAGTTCAAGTGCAAAGAGATAGGAGCTAATAAGTTAAATTAGAGAGCTTTTCTAGTAATTATTGGGTTAAGCAAATAATTAGGGGTTATTTTTATAACTGTAAATTTTGCGCAAAATTAGGACAGGATTGCTTGATTTAATGAACGTTTGTATCTATAAAAGAATCATAGGATTTTTGGGACTCCAAGTAAATATTAGTAAATAACCTGAATTAAAATTTGAGGGGTGTTTTCAAAACTCCTACGCTATTGATCAAAGTCTAAAGAAATATGGAGGCAGCGTAAAAGGAGACTTTTTATCTTTTGCACTGAAAATAAAGAATGAAGCTGACTATGAGAGATCTTGCACAAGCTGGCCCAGTTTACCAACAGGTTAAAAATGAATTAGAAGCAATGATTAGCTCTAATGAGATAAAGAGCGGCGATAAACTCCCTAGAGCCGGAGAAATTGCACGCGCAAATAATATTCCTGAAGGTGAGGTAGTTCGTGCTTATCATGAAATGGTACTCTCAGGATTACTTAATAAAACTCAGAAAAAGAATCTTTTTGGAGATACAGTAGTTGAACATACTGTTAAGTAGAATTTCTGGGATAGCCAGTTGTAAAATTTTACAACTGGCTCATAATTTCTGCTTCTTGGCGTTCAAGCTCAATACTATTTTTTGTCCATTCAATTAGCTTTTCTGCTGCTTCTTGATTAAGCCCAAATATAGTAGACATTTCTTTAAGTTTATCTGTTTCTTCAGGCGCAAGCTCTAGATCAACATAAGCAAGTTCTACTAAAACTCGATAAAGCCAACGTTTCATATCTGGTTTATCAATATTTTTAATTAAGTCAGATAATTGAGAAGGGTTTTGAAGTTCTTGATTAACAGCTTGGGCAACATCTTCTTCTAACATTGATAGACCTGCCTGCCAAACTAAGAGTGCAAGTTGAGACTCTTCTTCTTCTGTAATTTTATGGTCAGCCGCAATCATATTGGCTACAATACGACAAAATTGCAAACGTTCTTCTCTACTATAAGATGAAAGATCATTAGCTATTTCTTCCATTAAATAATTAATAGTACCAAGATTTGGTACTTCCTCCTTATGGAATAAGTTATTGATAAACTATTACTTAGGTTTTGATATATACCTTAAATTAAGAAAATTTTACTGAGGTTAGCCCGATTATTTTAGCGAAAAGCTATTAGATGGGCTAGCAACGATACCGCAAAAACTATATATAGTTATTCTAAAAGTTTTAAGCCTAAAGGTAGTGATTCTCCAAAAATACGTGTAGCGTCTCTTTCTTCAGCAGGTAAATAGTTTTCTAGATTTTCTATTAGATAAAGTTGTTTACCTATTTCTTGGATTTTAGCAATTATTCTCTTTCTTAAACTATCACTTATATCACGAGTATGATCGCTGGTTTTTGCTCCAAGTTGAGCTAGTGCTGCAACAAAAGAATCTTGTGAACTAGCATTAATATTTAATATTGCTTCAATCCATCTAGTGGCAATAGCTGGAGAGACTACAGTATCAATAGTTGCATAAAATGGGATTCTTGCCCCAATTCGTCCAAGTGACCAAAATTCATTTTCCCCAGACTGTCCTTGTTGAATACGAGAAATAAGAGCGTTTCCTAATTCAATTTTATTATGTAATGGAAGTAGTTCCATGCTAGCTAAAGCTCTCCAAGCTTCTCTTTCAACTTGTTGATTTAACCTAACGCGTTTTTTAGTTCGAGTCCCTAGTAATTGTGATGCATAGCGTTCATAAAAATCTATTTGTTGGCCTTTAGTAAAACCACCACAAACACGTCTCCATAAAACTAACCATTCTGCTTGGCACTGTTCATCATCGGGAAAACATAGCCCACGATGATAAAGCTTTCGTGCTTGCTGAAGTCTCCAATCATCAACAGGGTCGCCAAACCCAGGACGTAAGCAAAATCCATAAAGATTTAACCAACGGGCTTCAAACTTTTCTCCTAATTTTCTACCTTCAGAAAGTTCTATTAAGTAATCTGAGAGTTTACGAATTACTTCTAGGGGCCAGCTATCACGTCCTACTCCTAGGGTTTCTTCAAGTTTTCCTAAAAGTTCTACAGGACTGCTATTAATAGGGCAGGCTTTAGCTATTTCCTCGCTTACACTTGAGCCAAATACTTGAAAGATTGCTTCTTTGGCTTTTTCTATTGCTTCATCAGCAATAATTTGAGGATTTCTTGTAAGTAGTCCTGTATTTTTACGGACAGTTTTTATTTGAGCTAAGTCTTTACGTAATTGAAATTGTAACCGCCATCGATGTTCACTAACTTGAGACTGGCACCAAATTTCTAATGTTCCAACTTCAGTAAATTCTGTAACTACTTTAACAGGAATATTTATATCTGTTGAACGTTTACCAAAACGAATTACAGTAACTAAAGGTGAATGTGGATGTAGATCTTGGACTTTGGTAGTTATAACATCGCCTAATTTATCTCCTTGGCGAGATGTAGAACTCCAAAGAGTAAAACTTACAGGACGATTAGCTTGTAGCTCAAAACGTCTAGAGTCCAAAACTAATTTAGTACCTTCTTCTGTACCTCTAGGCAAAACACAAACAACCGTTGTTTGATCTTCATGAGTTGGTGTATCTAAATTTATCCCTATGTAATAAGCTCTAGCGCTTCCAGACCCTACACGAATTCCTCCTTGACGACGGACAAAACCATAGTAAGCTGCTCCAATTGCTACTGCTGTATCTAGGGCATCATTTGAAAGCATCTTTGGTAGCCAACCTTGACCATCATCAAACCAATTCATTAAAGCCTCAGCAACTCTTACTCTTAAAATTGAAGGTTTAAAAAAACCTCCATTAAAAAGTATTGCATCTGGTCTTACTACACCTTCTTGAGCACCAGCGCGAGTAAGAAATTCTGCTAAATGACGGGTAATTGCTGGGTCTGATTCATAAGGCAAGCCTATTTCACGCAGCCCTGAACGCTTTTCATGTTTTGCTAAATCAGCTAATTCTGTAATAGGTAAAAATCCTTCAAGAATTAAATTTAATACTTGGCTACGAGTTAGAGTTGTTTGAACTAGTCCACCAACTAAACTACTTCCACTACCAGCAATGGCAATATTTATTTCTTGTTGGCTATCATCAGAAAGAAGCTTTTCCTTTGCACTACAACATTGACGCAAGAGTGAGGCACGTTGCTGTAAGGAAAGTTTATTAGTAATTTGATTTTGAACTTGGTAAGTAAGCGCATAATCAACATTATCACCACCAAGAAGCAGGTGCTCGCCTACTGCGGTACGCTCAAATTTAACTTCATCATTACTGCGACTTACTTTAATTAAACTAAAATCTGATGTCCCACCCCCAACATCACAAACTAGAATTGTTTCTTTATCAGCAACATATTTTTCAAAACTCTCATGGTGAGTGACAACCCAGGAATAAAAAGCCGCTAGAGGTTCTTCTAGTAAAGTAAGGTTTGTAAAACCAGCTTCTTGTGCTGCTTCAACAGTTAATTCCCGAGCCTCCTCATCAAATGACGCAGGGACGGTAAGAACTATTTCTTGATTTTCAAAACGAGAATCTTCTGTTTCTCCATGTTCATAGTTCCAGCCATCCCTAATATGCTTAAGATAGATTGCTGAAGTTTCAACGGGAGAGCGAGCATCAGAGCCAAGATCTGAACCCCAAGGGAGGATTTTAGCTCTACGGTCTACTTCAGGATAGCAGAGCCAAGATTTAGCCGAACTTACAAGCCTTCCTGGGACTAAAGCGCCTTGTTCACGTGCAAAAGTCCCGACTCCATAACGGATGGTTTCATCCCAAGGTAGCCAAAGACTTTCCGCCGAAATATCATATTCACCAGCAATATAGAGAAATGAAGGTAGAGTACGAAGAGGTGCACCTTCACCAGGTGCAATTAATTGTGGG
Source organism: Acidobacteriota bacterium (assembly GCA_016213785.1). Lineage (GTDB taxonomy): Bacteria > Acidobacteriota > Blastocatellia > Chloracidobacteriales > JADJPF01 > JADJPF01. The sequence continues at coordinate 122,865 of JACQZQ010000064.1, read as the reverse complement.
ATTTCATAAAGCTCAATAGTTGGAAATTCAGCTTCCTCGTGTCGCTTAATATAAGCCACAGCAGAGTTAGTTGTACCTAAGTCTATTCCTATTATGAACTTTGATTTTTTTGTTTTTTCCACAATTATTCTTCTTCACGCTCACGCACATTAAATTCAAGTTTCCATCTATGCTCATTATCACGAGCAACACACCAGAGTTCTAAGGTTCCAATTTCGGTCATATGAGACTCTAACTCTACAGGTAAAACACTATCTTCTTGACCAGGGAGCGATAAAGTAACCTCAAGCGGGGATTGTTCTTGAATATCATCACTCCAATCTTCTACTAAAGTGCCTAAGGAGTCTTTTTTACGGGTCGTTGAGCTAAGGAAACGAAATTCTGCTGGTTCACCTACTACTAGGCCAAATTCTTGAGAATGAATTTTAGCTCTAGTTCCTTCTTCCATTCCAAAAGGAACAACACAAAGGGCTTTTAATGGAGCAGCAAACCCAGGAATTGCAGGCATTGAACTTTCAATTCCAATATAATAAGTACGGCTAGCACCGCCTCTAATACGGACTCCGCGACCATGACGAGCTTGTCCATAATAGGCAGCACCACAAGCAACGGCTGTATCTAGGTCTTGAGAGAAAAGCTCTTTTATAGGCTCAAACCCAGCTGATTCTAGCCATTTATTAAGAGTTCCTATCACACGATGACGCAGGATATCAGCTTTCATGACACCGCCATTAAATAATATTGCTGTAGGGCAAGCTAACCCATCTTCACTACGACGCAATTGATATTCTTGAGAGTCTGAACGTGCTTGTTGAGAGAGGAACTTAGCTAAATGTTTTGTAACACAAGGATCTGCTGCATAGGAAAGACCTATTTCTTGTAAAGCAACACGGCGCTGTTTTGCAGGCATATCTGTGTAACTACAAATAGGAAAGAAGCCTTCAAGAAGTATCTGTTCAATATCGCTACGTTTTAGCTCAGTGGTAATTGTTCCAGCAACTAACCCTGTTCCTTTACCTAAAATTGTTACAGGTTCACTTTCTAAATCTGGACTACTAAGCAAGCGTTCTTTTGCTACTCGGCAACGATACCAAAGGCTTTGTAGTTGCCAATTATCTATACGAGTACCTTTTTCTTGTAGGCGAAACTGTAAGAGTCTGGCTAGGGCTAGATCCATATTATCACCGCCTAAGAGAATATGTTCTCCAACCGCTACACGGTTTAGAGTTAGCTCACCTTGCTCTTCTGATACTGCAATTAAGCTAAAGTCGGTTGTACCGCCTCCAACATCACAGACTAGAATTAAATCGCCTACTTTAACTTGTTTACGCCAGCGCTCACCTTGGTTTTCAATCCAAGAATAAAAGGCTGCTTGGGGTTCTTCTAGTAAGGTAACATTATGGAGTCCTGCAAGTTCGGCAGCTTTCATTGTTAAATCACGAGCAGCCATATCAAATGAAGCTGGAACAGTAAGGAAAATTTCTTGCTCACTTAAATGTGCACCTGAACCAGATTGAGACTCTTTATAATCCCAAGACCTACGTAAATACTCTAGGTAAGTACAAGAGGCTTCTAAAGGAGATACTTTAGAGACTTCTACGGGAGCTTGCCAGGGTAAAATTGCTTGAGTACGATTAACTCCTTGATTACAGAGCCAAGACTTAGCCGAGGCTACAAACCGACTTGGGTTTTCTGCTCCACGCTTACGGGCAAGTTCACCTACTACTTGATTTTGTTCAGTATTCCAAGGCAAGGAAATACTACCTTTAGGAAAATCATATTCATTAGGAAGATAAAGAAAAGAAGGAAGTAATTTTTGTTCTGCTACTTCATTTGCGTTAATTAGTTGAGGGACTGAAAAAAGGGAAATTTCGCCTTTTTCATCTTCTGGAACAAAACTAGGAGTAGAAGCTAGCACACAGTTAGTAGTGCCAAGGTCAATACCTATAATATATTGAGCGGTTTTTGTAGATGTATTAGACATAATTTTACAGAGTTTTATAAAAACATAGTTTTGAATATTTTTAAGAAATTTCTACTTCTGCTGGGGCAAGTATTTGTTGATCATTATTTTCTGGTAATGCTGGTAGATCTAGACTTGTTACTTGCCAACCTTTATGGCGTAAAATTCCTTTTAATGGAGGCTTACCTGTAACATTACCAATTAATTTAATAGCAGCAGGGTCAAAGCCTTCAGCTACAGTAACAGACTCTCCTTCAGTAGAATCCATTACAGGTTCAAGCTTTAAGTAGCGTTTAAGTGTTTGCTGAGAGCTTTCATGTAGATTACGTACAGCAGCTCCCACCTGAGCATCTGAATAGGGTTTAATGTCTTCGCTAAGAAAATCTATTAATCTTGCATCTCTTTGCAAAATATTTAGTAATTGCAGGGAGCGAGCCTGCTCCTGTGCTTGGCGCTTACGCTGTTCTGCTGGAGAAGGGCTAGCAGGTGGTAATTCTTTCTTAAGATCTTCACGCTGAAGGTGCATTTCTTTTAGAAGATTATCAGGTAAGGTGTTAGATGTTAGCAGAGCAAAAAAAGTTTTGATTGCTAAACCAAGTCCCATTTTTAGTTATTCCTCATTTGTTAAAAGCTATAATTTTTAATATCAATTTTAGCTTGTGATTTTAACTAACTGGTTAAATAGTAGCAACTAAAGCAGAACTGATTTAGAAGAACGCAAATTTAGCTTTGATAAAAAGGATAAACGCTTAAAAGCTAAAGACTTAAGAGCCTATCCTTTTTATTAAACCCAGAAACTAGACATATTTAGCTATAGTTTTTAATAGATCGTCATTCTTAAAAGGCTTAGTTACATATTCATCAGCGCCTTGTTTCATACCCCAAAACTTATCACTTTCTTGGTTTTTACTGGTTAAAAGGATTATTTTAATATCCTTAGTTTGAGCAGTAGTCTTAAGCTGGCGGCAGACTTGGAAACCATTTTTTTTAGGCAAAACTACGTCTAATAAAATTAGATCGGGTAAATCTTTTGTTGCCTTAGCTATGGCCTCTTCTCCATCGCTTGCATAGGTAAGATTATAATTTTTAGTTTGTAGTGCTTGTTTAATTAAAGTTAATTCTGTAGGGCTATCTTCTACTACAAGAATATTTTTTCCCATACCTTACTCCCTTCAGTAAATAATAGAAAATAATAGAATTTGTGATTTGTTGCTAAAGATAACATGAAAAATGATCTCATTAAAACAATCTAAAGCAACATTTAGAAAGATTAAAAAAGATTAAAAAAGATTAAAACCTAGAAGGTTTAGAAAAGGATTTTAGCAAGAATATTAAAGACTTATAAAGCCTTTAATTATATTTATATTAGGAAAAAATTTTTTGATTAAAATTTTTCCTATTATGCTATAATCGCCAAGTAAAAATTCCTTTCACTTACCTTAAAAAATGACCTGTTAACTTATTTAGGTTGCTTATTTTGCTAGGAAAGATTTAGTTAACCTAATAATTCTCTTAAATGATCTTAACTAATTAAAATTATGAGTGACTATCCAAATCAAGAAGACAAAAAAAATAGCTCAAAACAGGAAATATTATTAGAGAATGTAGTTTCAGCAATTGATAGAAAAGTGATTTCTACCTATGGAAAAAAACTTACAACAAGTTTTGAGGAATCAAAAAAAGATATCACAAATAAAGAGATCTTTATTACTTTTTCACTTTCAGAAGTTAAATATGCAATACCAATAAATAGAGTGCTAGAAATAGGTACAATGCCAAAAGTAACCACTATACCTAAAACACCTAGCTGGTTATTAGGCGTTACAAATTTAAGAGGAGATATATTTTCAGTAGTCGATTTACGTACATTTTTATCTTTAGGACAAGTTAATTCAGCAACGGCTAGAATGATGGTTGTAAGAACACAGAATGAGGATTTTTCGACTATTTTAATGGTTGATAAAGTAACAGGTTTAATTCCTATAGCACTTAAAGAAGTAAAAGAACCTACAGCACCTATTCAAAATAAACTAGCATTATTTTTAATAGGTTTTTATACAGATAAAGAACAGCCTTTAGCTTTGTTTAATATTGATAAGTTATTAATTTCTTCAGAACTACGTCAATTTGAATCTTTATAAGATTAAACCTAGGGATAAATTCTGCTACTCTTATTCAAATGTTACTGAAAGTAGCAAAGCTAGCAAAACTATACTAAAAATATTATATTGTGTTGTTTCTACTCTTAAGCCTTAAAAAACTATTGATTAATAAGAACAGCCTTTAAGAGGCTGAGTTAATTAGGAGGCAAGTAATGTTACAGTACATAAACCCAATAAATTGGAGACTCTGGCAAAAGTTATTATTGATTATAATTGTAATGGGAGTAGTTATTATAGTTTCTCTAAGAACATTACTACCATTACATGACTTTACTATTGAGTTTTCAGGAAAAGAAATTGATGGTTGTATATACCTAACAGAAGTCCAAAAACTTCTTCAAGACAGTATTTCTTATAGATTTGCTGCTGTAGCAGCTTTAGGTGGTGATACTATTGCAAAAGAGCTTTTACCAACTTTAGAAACAAGAATAGATAGTGCGATTAAAGCTATTGAGGCTGCTGAACAAAAAGATAGTTTAGTAGTTCAAGGAAAGAAACTTGGTGAATCACTACAAACCTCACAAACCCTTAGTAAGCTTAAGAAAGATTGGGAAACTGTAAAAGGCACACCTCCTAGTGTTGAAACAAATTTGCAAAGAGCAAAACTAGTTAATGATGCTGTAGTTTTGATTGGACAAGCAGGCGATTACTCCAACTTAATACTTGACCCTGACCTAGATACTTATTACTTAATGGCAGCTACTATTTATCAAGCCCCTAAACTTGCTGAAAAATTAAATTCTATTCAAGAAATAAGCGCATCTGTAATGACTCGTAAGGCTATAACTGTAGCGGAAAAGCTACAGGTAGCTAATTTAACAGGTGGTGTTCAACTAGCTAATGATGATATTCAGCGTGGTATGACAGTATCTTTTGGTTATGATAATCCTGCTGCTAAAGCCCAAGGAGTGGATTTAGGTAAAAGTGTTGCTCCTGTTTTTGATGAATATTTACGTGAACTAGCAGCTTTTCAGCAAAATGTTGATCAGAATTTCCTTAAGGTAGATGCTATAAGCGCAGATGCAAAGCAGTTTTCAACAAATGTAGATAACTTAAATACAAAACTCTTTAAGTACTATGCTATTGCTTTAAGTAGTTTACAAAAGCTAATAGAAATACGTGTTGCTAAGTATCAGTCTGATAGGAGTTTTGCAATTAATGCAGTTATTGTTGGTACAATACTTGGTCTTTTAATTGTTGCTGCTATTTCTTTTTTAATTACTAGACAAGTTAATGTTTTACAAGATACCTTTGAAAGTATTAAGGGTGGAAAATATGAGGCGCGTGCTAAACTTATTAGTGTTGATGAATTAGGTAAAATAGCAGTTTCGCTAAATAGCACACTTGATACAGTTCAATCTCTAATACAATCACGTGAAGAGCGCGATGAAATACAAAAATCTATTCTTAGACTCTTAGACGAAGTTAGCACGGTTGCAGATGGTAATTTAATGGTAGAAGCAGAAGTAAAAGCAGATATTACAGGTGCTATTGCTGATTCATTTAACTTTATGATTGCTGAACTAAGACGGGTAATAGGCGATGTACAAGAGGTTGCTGTACAAGTTAGCTCTGCTGCTGATGAAATACAATCTACTATGAAGAGCCTAGCTCAAGGTAGCGAGTCTCAATCAATGCAAATTAGCGATACCTCAGCTTCTATTGATGGTATGGCAGGTTCTATTAGGCAAGTTGCTGATACTGCTGCAACCTCTACTACTGTTGCTGAAGAAGCCTTAAAGACTGCTCAAACAGGCACTAAATCAGTAGAAAAGACTATTAAGAGTATGGATGGCATTAGAGAACAAGTACAAAGAACTGCAAAACGTATAAAACGTTTAGGCGAGAGTTCTCAAGAAATCGGAGAAATTGTTCAGCTAATTAGAGATATTGCCGATCGTACTAGTATCTTGGCTCTTAATGCTTCAATCCAAGCCGCAATGGCTGGCGAAGCTGGTAGAGGGTTTGCTGTAGTAGCAGAAGAGGTAGAAAGACTAGCTGATAGATCTACTGAAGCTACTAAACGTATTGAAGCTTTAATTAAAGCTATTCAAACAGAAACTAATGAGACTGTTGTAGCAATGGAAGATATGACAAGAGAAGTAGTAAATGGATCTGAAATTGCTAACGAAGCAGGTAAAGCATTAGAAGAGATTCAGGGTGTATCTAAAAGACTTGCTGAACTCATTCAAACAATTTCACTTTCTGCTAGACAACAAGCCCGCACTTCTGATTCATTAGCAAAAGCAGTAGGTGAGATTTCAACCGTTACTCAACAATCTGCTGCTGGAACTAAACAAGCTGCTGTATCTGTTAGTAATTTAGCAAGCTTGGCTGAAGGTCTACTTTCATCCGTTAGTACCTTCAAGATATCTGATAATGGTAAAAAGTAAGTAACTCATTGTCCAATAACCAACTGTTGGACTTTTCTAGAGAGGAGACAAAATGACTCTAAGATTAAAAATGTTTTTTGCTGCTGTGGTGCTAGCAATTTTTTCTCAATCTACTTTTGCTCAACAACCTTTAATTGCTATTAATAGCGATTTAATTGATAAGGTTTCTGATAAGGTTTCTGATAATAAAACTTCAGATACGTCTGATAAGGCTTCTGCTAATAAACCTGCTGAAGCAAAAGGCGAAAACAAACCAAATAATGAAACTGAGCTTATGCTTAGGGAAGTGCAAGATTTACAACGCACTGTAAAGTTATTAGAAACAAGAATTAAGGAACTAGAATCTAAATTAGAAAAATCTGCGGAAAGTAACTCTTCAGAAAATACTTCTAAGGAAGTAGCTACTACTAATACTACTAATACTACTAATGTTAATAATGCTGTTAATAACACAGTAGCTAGTACAGTAAGCCCTGAGCCTCTTAAACCACAAGACGGTGATTCAGCTAAAGATAAAGTATTATCGTTTTTTGAAAGAACAGAAGTTTCAGGTTTTGTTGATGCTTATTATGGATATAACTTTAATCGTCCTGATGTAAGTAATAATGTTACAGTTTTTGATAATCAATTACGTAATTTTGATACTAAGCATAATCAATTTAGCTTAAATATGGCAAAGCTAGTTCTTAATAATGCTCCTGGTGAAGACCATCGCTTAGGTTTTCGCTTAGACTTAAGTTTTGGGCCTGCCGCAGAAATTATTCATGCCAGTGAGCCTGGAGGCGCAGATGTTTTTCGTAACCTACAACAAGCTTACCTTAGTTATTTAGCTCCTGTAGGAAAAGGTCTACAAATAGATTTTGGTAAATATGTTACTTATCATGGTAATGAAGTGATTGAAACTAAAGACAATTGGAATTATTCACGCTCAATACTTTTTGCTTTTGGTATTCCTTATTATCATTATGGAGTTAGACTTACTTATCCTGTTAGTGATAAGTTTACCTTAGGTTTTGCTATGCATAATGGCTATAATAATGTTGTTGATAATAATGCTCGTAAGTCATTTTCTCTACAAGCTATAATTAAGCCTACTAGTAAAATTACTTTTGTTCAAAACTATACTGGTGGGCCTGAACAAGCTAATAATAAAGATGATAATCGACATTTGTTTGATGGAACATTAATCTATACTATTACTGATAAAGTTAGTTTTGCATCAAATTATTTTTATGTTTTTGATCGTATCAATGGCGCAAGAGTTCATGCTAAAGGGATAGTTGGCTATCTACGCTTACAACCTAGAGAAAGCTTTGCCTTTACCCCTCGTTTTGAAGTTTATGATGATAATGATGGTTTTACTACTGGAACAGTTCAAACTGTAAAATCATTAACTTTAACTGGTGAACGTACAATAAAAGGTGGATTAATTGGCCGATTAGAGTATCGTCGTGACTTTTCAAACAAAAACTTCTTTAATAAATCTATAGGTAGAACTGTAGAGGCTCAAACTACACTAACTCTTGGGGTTGTTTATTCTTTTAGCTCAAAATAATAAATATGCTTAAAATAAAGTAGGGCATAGTGTCCTACTTTATTTTCTTATTAACTTTCCTTTATATAATTCTTTTCTACGATTTGAAGTCTATTAAAAATTATCAAAAATAAAGCGATTCTCATAGTGTTGAGTTAGGTTAAATGCTTAAAATAAAGAGGTTATTATGAGTGAAAATATAGATAAGGAACTATTAATAACTCTTGCTACAGAAATCAAAGACTATTTACCGAAAATTATTGATAACATAGAGCTTTATAGAAAAGATTATAACAATGTTGATGTTCTTAGAGATGCACATAGATATGTTCATACCATTAAAGGCGCTTCTTCAATGGTTGGGCTATCTGATTTAAGCCATCTTGCTTATTATATTGAAGAGTCATTTGAGGAAGTATTATTAGGCTATTTACAGATACCAGCTAAAATGGCAATGCTTGTTTCTGATGCTGTTACACTTATAGATAGCTATTTAGACCGCTTACTTTTAACTGGGGAAGTTGATAGCAAACAGCTATTTACACAAATAACTGATGATATAAAAAACCTTAAATTAGATCTCTCAAAACAAACTGAATGCTTACCTAAGAAAAGAAGTTCTATTTACGAAGATGAAGAGTCTAAAACAGGCGAGTTTAGAGAGTTTTCTGGTAGTGATGAAGTAGAGGATCTTGATTTTACAGAGACTTTTTTACCAGAAGGACAAGAATATTGGGAGGCAATGTGTCAAAACCTAACTAGACTTGCTAATAATCCAACAGATAAAGACTTATTAGAAAAAATACGTCGCCCTGCACACGCCTTAAAAGGCGCAGCAGGAATGGTTGGGTTTCAAACTATCTATGAAATTTCTTTGCAAATGCAAAAATTACTAGAACATATCCAAGATAGTAATGTTAGTCCCAGCCCAGAGACAATAGCACTACTTTATTCTTGTATTAATGTGATAAAAAGCCTCTTAGATACTAGGAAAAAAGACGATCCTATCTTAGCCGAGCAATATAAAATCAAATATAAGACCCTTTTTAGTAAATTAGAATCCTTCCAACCTCAAACTAGCTATCCATCTTCGCTTACAGTAAGTTTATCTAATTCTAATTCTAAGGCTATAGTTGATATAAATGAAGAAAAATTTCTTTATTCTCCTGGACAGACACAAGAATTAGAAGATATTGGAGAAGAGTTAATAGATGCTTTTACTGAGGAAGCAAGAGAACATTGGCAAAATATTTCTCAAGCTCTAGCAGGTTTAGCCGTTCGTCCTTCGGATATGGAGCTTTTACAAGAAGTCCGTCGTCATATTCATACCCTAAAAGGTGCTTCTAATGTAGTTGGGTTTAATACGATAGGTAAGTTAACTCACCGTATGGAGGATTTACTTGATTACCTCCATGAAAATGAAATTGCCCCAACTAGCAGAATAATTAATTTACTTTATGATTCTTCTGATGCAATAGAAGGGTTTTTAACAGATAGACAATATAGCGATTTATCATCGCTTGAGGATTTATTTTCTCAATATAAAACCATATTAGATAATTTAGCTTTAGCAGAAGTTGTTAATGATCATATTGTTCTTGACATTCCTACAACTCCAATTGACACCACTAAAGTAGTGGATAATTCTACACGCCCTTTAACTAGTAGTTCTATTAGTAGTGATATTTTAGAGATAGAAACTCTTCCTACTATGTCGCTTACTAGTTCTGCTACAGCACCTCTAGCACCTCTTAGCCAGATAAATAAAGATGTTACACCTCAAAAAGATGTGGTAATGGATACTTTTATAGCTGAGGCACAAGAGTATTTAGAAAATATTTCACAAAATGTCCAAAAATTGGCTAAACAACCAAATGATACTACTTTATTAAAAGAAGTTCGCCGCCTCTCTCATGCCTTAAAAGGTGCTGCTGCTGTAGTTCATTTTGACACGATTAAGGAAATAGCCTTTAGTATGCAAACTTTATTGGATAAGCATATTGAAAATAATGCTATTGTTAGCCAACAAATTATAGACCTTTTATTTGTTTCAAATGATTTAATGGAGGATTTATTAAATTCTTTAGAGACCAGTAATAAAGCTATTTTAGAAGGTATTTTAGCTCAATATAAACGATGGGCAGATGATTTTAATGAAAGTACTACTACTAGATCTTTCCCACCAATTAAACGTGAAGAAGACACCTCAACCTTAACACTAGCGGAACTTGTTAAAGAACAAGAGACTTTAACTCAAGCTCCTGTTTTTACAGCAAACGAAGAAGAGAAAAAAACATCCACTGTTGAGCGACGTAAGACAGAAAAACGTGATAAAGCATCAGCAGGCTTTGTTAGAATCCCTATTGAGCGTCTAGATGAGATTATTAAACTTGTTGGAGAGCTTGTAATAAACCGGTCTTCTTTTGAACAATACTTTGATAATTTAATTCAAGAGTCTGATGAATTAGGCTTTAGTATAGGTAGATTAAGACGTATTGCCACTAAGTTAGAGTCTGATTATGACGTTATGGCGCTTGGTGGTAAGGTCTTACCAAATAGATTTTCTAATCCAAACCAGCCTTTTTTTCTTACTAGTAATTTTTCTAGGACTACTACTTCCTCAGCCTATGAATTTGATGAACTTGAATTTGACCGTTATACAGAATTTAATGTCTCCTTAAAAGAATTATTAGAAACCTCTACAGATATCAATACTGTGGATGGAGAACTAAGAAATACCATAGGAGATTTTGATAGCTACTTAAATCGATTAGGCAGACTAACTAGAGAAGTACAAGATAAACTAATGCAATTGCGTATGATTCCGCTTGCTACTCTATCTTCGCGACTTCATCGCACTGTTAGGACGACTGCTAATCAACAGAAAAAACAAGTAGATCTAGTAATAGAGGGTGAAGAAATTGAACTAGATAAAACTGTACTGGAGGAAATTGTAGATCCTCTATTTCACCTAATGCGTAATGCTGTAGATCATGGGATTGAACCTCCTGCCCTACGACAAGCTTTAGGTAAGCCAGAAAATGGTTTAATAAAGCTAGAAGCCTATTATGAAGGCACACAAGTAATTATTAAAATTATTGATGATGGTGGAGGGATAAATACTAGTCTAGTAAGATCAACTATAGTAACTCGTGGCTATCTTTCAGAAACAGAAGCAGCACAATTAACAGATGAAGAACTTTTTTCTTATATTTTTATGCCAGGTTTTTCTACTGCTAAAGAAGTTAGTGAAATTTCTGGTCGTGGTGTAGGTATGGATATTGTAAAAGCAAAAGTCCAGAAAATGAAAGGAGCTATAGGGGTTAGTTCTTTTGCTGGACAAGGAACGGTTTTTACTATTCAACTGCCTATGACTTTGGCAATAACTAGAGTCTTAATCGTTAAAATAGGAAAAGATAGTTTTGCTGTTCCTTTAGGCATAATAAATCAAATATTTCGTGTTGAGCTTACAGATATTCAAACAATTGGAAATAAAAAAATTGTTAGAGTACAAAATCAAATTTATCCACTAATTTGGCTTTCTGACCTCTTAGACTTAAGACAAACTTCGGATGAACTAACAAAATTCCCTATACTAATTACCAGCATAGGAGAAAGAAAAGTTGCTCTTGCTGTTGATGAACTCTTAGAGCAAAGAGAAGTGGTAATAAAAAATCTTGGAAACCATTTGCGTAGACTACATGGAATTATGGGTGCTACTTTAATGGGAGATGGTAGTGTAGTATTAATTCTTAATCTTCTTGAATTGTTACAACAAATTGCTAAAACTCAGACTAAAAAAGTTTCAATTGAAAGTAAAGCCTCTCTTAAAGTAATAGAAGGTGTTGATGCTAAAGAAGAAAGAATCTTAGCTCAACCTTTTGAAATGCCTTCTATTTTAGAAGAAATAGAAACTTTCCAAGAAAATGCTCAAGTAATAGAGGCTAAGCTAGAAAGTAAAGAAGAAAGTACGCTAGAAGTAGAAAATGCTCAAGTAACTAACCCGCCACAAGTACAAGAAAGAAAAGTAGCTCTAAAAGTTCTTATTGTAGATGATTCTCTAAGTGTTCGTACTGTGATTTCTAATTTAATTAAGAAAACAGGTTGGATGGCAATAACGGCTAAAGATGGAATGGATGCTTTGCAAGTTCTTCAACAAAACGCAGAATTACCAGATATTATTTTAGTTGATATTGAAATGCCAAGAATGGATGGCTATGAGTTAACTTCAGCTATTAGGGCAGATTCTAACTATAAACACTTACCAGTTGTTATGCTAACTTCACGCGCTGGAGGAAAACACCGTCAACGTGCTATGGATGCTGGTGTAGATGAATATTTAATAAAACCTTATCAAGATGAGGTTTTATTAAATACTGTGCGAAGATTAACAAGCTTAGAATAGGTGAGATTACGAATGAAAAATGATACAAGTGCTTATCATAGATGATTCTAGATTTACTTGCCAATTAATGGCTTCTTATTTGAAATCTTGTTCTGAAATAGAAGTTGTTGGTACTGCACAAGATGGAGTTAAAGCTATAGAGCTAATTAAAAAATTAAAACCAAGTGTTATTACTTTAGATTTAGAAATGCCGGGAATTAGCGGGCTAGATCTATTAGAAGAAGTAATGTACAAATATCCTACTCCTGTAGTTGTAGTTAGTGGAGTGAGTTCTCAGGGTGCAAGTAAAACACTTAAGGCTATTAATTTAGGTGCTGTGGATTTTATCTTAAAATATTCTCCAGGTGTTGATATTAACCCAGAAGTGCTTCGTCAAGAGATAATTACAAAAGTTCGTCTTGCATCACAAATCAGAGTTATTAGGGCTTTAAGACAAGATGCTGAACAAGTACGCCTAAGTAAAACAATTGGTAAGGAAGAAACACAAAATAATAAATTTAGACCAGAAGATATTATAGTAATAGGAGCATCTACTGGTGGGCCTGTAGCGCTAAAAGAGCTACTTAGTGTTTTTCCTAGAGATTTTTCTCCTGCAATTATTGTTGTACAGCATATGTTAAAAGGCTTTACAAAGGCTTTAGCCGAGCAACTTGATAGACAAATTGCTATTAAGGTAAAAGAGGCACAAGACTGGGAAAGACTAGAACCATCTACTGTCTATATTGCTCCAGCAGATTATCACTTGTTGTTAAACTCTGATTTATGTCTACGCTTAGGTCATGGGCCAGTTGTTGGCGGGTTTCGTCCTTCAATAGATGTTACTATGCAATCAGTTTCGCAAGTTTATGGTTATCGTACAAAAGGTGTTATTCTAACAGGAATGGGTAGTGATGGTATTAATGGGCTATTCTCTATTCGTTCTAAAGGCGGAAAAACCTTTGCACAAAGTTTAGAAAGTTGTGTAGTTACTACTATGCCTAAACGGGCAAAAGAACAAGGCTTAGCTGATCATATTGCTTCACCAGAACGCATTGGGCAGCTATTAATTTTAGAACAAGCTAAAACTAAATAGTTTTATACTTAGGATTTTGGTTATTATTATTTTAGAAATTCTATGTCAAAACAATCTAACAAATTACAACTAATCCGTTGTTTTACAGGCACTCAAACTTATTGCCTAGATACTTTTTGGGTAAAGGCTGTAGAAAACACTGATGAGATGCTAGTAAATAAAAATAATCAAACTCCTTTAGGATGGATAACTTATGGGCAGGAAAAAGTCCCTGTTTTTAGTTTAGCTCTTCAATTAAAACAGCCTTTAACAACAGAAATTTCCCAAAGTAAAATCATTATATTTAACTCTAAACCCCTGTGGGCAATATTAGTTGATAAAGTCTCAAGGGTTTTTGAAGTTGAAAAAGAAAATAAACTTTCCCTACCTAGTATAGTTGAAAATTCTTCTGTTTCAGCTTTTCAGGGAATAATAAGAGTAAATAGTGAAATGCTTCTATATCTTGCCCCACAGTATTTACACCCTAAATCGCTAAGTAAAGAAATAATAGCTAACCAAAAAGAACTTAACTGGTCAGATTTACTTAATCAGGAGAGTAAAGGCCATTATAAAGGGCAAATTCTTACTTTTTTTATAACAAATCAAAAAGATAATCTAGTCTTAGGATTAAGCGTAACACAGGTATTACAGGTCTTAAAATCAGCTACAATAATACCTATTCCTATATCGCCAAAACACATACTAGGTTTTATTAATTGGCAAAATATTCCTGTTACAGTGGTTGACTTAAATTTATATTTAGGTTTAGAAAGTAATTTGATTAATGAACCAGATACTCGCTTTTTAATTGTCCGTGCAGCCGTAAGCGAGGCTTTAATTGCAATTCTTATTCACCCAATGGTTAAAACCTTAAATCTTCCTATTGAAAACAAACCTATAAATTTACCTTTTTCAACTAACAAGCCTTTTTCTATTAGCTGTTTTAGAATAAAGGATGAAACATTGGTAATTTTAGATATTGATAGCATAATAGGATTAAATGCTACGTTGTCAGCTAGGTAAGCCTTACTAAATAAACTAAATAATTTATCTAGTGCTAATCTAGATATTTTATTAATTAACTATATTTTTAAGATAAGTATAGTTAGGGAAAAAAGATAAGCTATAGGTTTGGTTATGATTAATTTATCCAAACATTCTAGGGCTTACTTTTTAATTTGTTGCTCAAATAATCATAGTCCTTTATTATTTAGTCTAAGTCACATTCCTAAAAATTTGCCTAATTTCAAATAAATAATCTAAGAGTTAGATAGAAATCATCTATATTAACTAAAATAAATTTAAGGTTTTATGTTTTGCAAAACCTTTGAAAAATCAATTAAATAGCGACTAGGTTTTTAAGTTTATTTAGTGATCGATCGATCACTACAAATTGTGATTTTAATAAATGATTAAAGCGAGGAGAAATATATTTATGAGGCCCTTACTTCGCACACTTGTCTATTTATCACTTCTAGGTTTGCTTTTTGGTGGAGTAGTTTGGCAAGTTCCTTTAACTTATGCTCAATCTCAAGCCACAGCAGCCGATCTAGTTGGAATAGTCAAGGATGGAACTGGCGCTGTTGTTGCTGGCGCTACAGTTAATCTTAAAAACCCACAAACAGGTTCTGAACGCTCTGTTACTACAGATGAATCAGGCGCTTACAAATTCCTAGCCATTCCTCCTAGTACTTATACAATAGCGGTTGAAGCCGCAGGTTTTAGCAAAACTATTAGTGAAAATATTGTTTTAACTCTAGGTCAAGCTGCTAGATTAGATGTTGAGCTACAAGTAAGCGGTGGAGTTGATGAGGAAATTATTGTTACTGCTGCTCCTGCTGTTGTAGAAACATCTAAGACTGCTGTTACTCAAACTATTGATGAAGAAAGAATTGATAATCTACCAATTAATGGACGTAACTTCCTTAATTTTGCTTTGACTAATGCACAAATTGGAAGAGATAACTCTCCTCCAGTTGGCCCAGCCCCTACAACAGGACTAAATTTTGCTGGTCAACGTGCTCGTTCCAACCTAGTACAAGTTGATGGTGCAGATAATATTGATAATTCTGTTAATGCTGCACGCTCAACCGTATCACAAGAAGCAGTTCAAGAATTCCAAGTAGTAATTAATAGCTTTGCCGCTGAATTTGGCCGTACTGCTGGCGGGGTTGTAAATATTGTTACTAAATCTGGTACTAATGAATTTCATGGAAATGTCTTTGGTTTTATTCGTCAACGTGCTATTCAAGGCCGTAATGCACTGGCTTTCCAACCTGCTGGAGCAGATCCCAAACCTGCTTTTACTCGTGGTCAATATGGATTTAGTTTTGGTGGCCCGATTCAAAAAAATAAAACCTTCTTCTTTCTTGCTCTAGATCAAACTCGTAGACAAGAATCAGGGTTTTCTCAAATTGGTCTAGATCCTACAGTATTTGATACTACTGCTGAACAAAGAGCTTTTATTGCAGCTAATGCTGGTAATACAGCCGGAGGGCTTTACCAACAACTAGTTATTGCTGGTGCTGGGGTTGCAAGAACCGGTATTAACCCATTAAATGGACAAAGGCAATTTTTTGTTACGGCACTTCTTTCTGGTGGACAATTAGGTGCAATTCCTGCTAGTTTCAAACTACTTTCAAATATACAAAATGTCTACCCAATTAGTGATAAATTTACTTTTTACTCTGCAAAAATAGACCATCAAATTAATGCTGATAATCGCTTGTCACTACGTTTTAACTTTACACCTATCACAACTACAGGTATCCAATCTTCAGGACAAAACCAGCCCTTTGGACTTAATGATGTATCTCGTACTGGTATAGCTTCTTTTCGTGATAGCGCTTTTGTAGTTCAAGACCTACAAACCTTTGGCGGTACAAAAGTTAACGAGTTTCTTTTTAACTTTGCTCGTCGTGGAACATTCTTTACTTCTGGCTCAGATGTAGCAATAAATATTGCTGGTGCAGGGTTTTTTGGACGTGAGCCTTTCTCACCTGTAGATCGCGTAGAAAAACGTTATGAGGTTAAAGATAATTTCACAATCTCTCAAGGAACTCATACAGCTAAATTTGGTGTAGACTTTAATTATGTTGATATTGATCCTGCTAGATTTGAACTTAATTTCTCAGGACTCTTTAACTTTGGCTCATTTCCTGTTTCAGCCTTTTCTGCTTTAGTCCCAGGATTTGCTAATGCTCCTGCACTTACACCAGTTCAAGCTTATGGACTAGGGCTACCACAAACTTTTATTCAAGGTTTTGGTAAATCTACTTCTACTGTAACTAATAAAACCTTAGGTCTTTTTGCTCAAGATAGTTGGAAAGTTCGCCCAAACTTTACATTAAACTATGGGGTTCGTTATGATGTTGAACTAACACCAACATTTCCAACAGTTGGATTTACTACAGATAATTTTACTATTAGCGCCCAGCAACTAGACGCAGCAGAAAGAGCCTTAAACGTAATCCAAGGTATTCCTAGAGATAAGAATAATTTTGCTCCACGTATTGGTTTTGCTTATGATCCTAAGAGCGATGGTAAGACTGTAATTCGCGCTGCTTATGGAATTTTCTTTGACCATCCGCTACTTGCACTAGCTTTTAACTCAGATATTGCTGATGGTGGTCAATCTCCTCAAGTAATTAATATTGCTAATTTACCATTACCAAACACACCATTAAATGCAGCACAAATCTTCCAAGGAACAGTAGTTCCAGGCGTTACTCCAGGACTAGCCAGTGGTGCAGTTTATCTTCAAGGTCAATCCCGCTTTGATCCTTTTAAGCCTTTTCCAGGTCTTGGTACAGTTCTACCCTTTACTCTACCCTTAGATCGCGACTTTGTTTATGCCTATACAAACCAAGTCAATGTTGGGGTTGAAAGAGAGATTATTAAAGATCTAGCTTTTAGTGTAACTTATATTTTTACTGGAGGTCATAAGTTACCACATCCAGTAGATCGCAATACTCCTGATGCTCAAAAGATTTTACAAGTCTCTCCTACAGGCGGGCCTAATGCAGTAGTAATTGCTAATAATTTCTTTAGACCCTCTGGCCCAAATCCAGCCTTTATTCCAACTAACTTACCCATTCCATTTGGCCCAGTAGCCGCCCAAGAAGCTACTTCAAACTCTGTTTATCACTCAGTAACACTTAACTTAAATAAGAGGTTTTCCAATAATTACCAATTTTTAATTAGTTATAATTTTGGTAAAACTTTGGATGACTCAACTGACTTACAAACCTTGTTACAACCGCAAGATAACCGAAGACTTGACCTAGAACGCAGCCGCTCTAGCCTAGATCAAAGACATCGTTTTGTAGTAAGTGGCGTTTATAAAACTCCATTTGAGCAAAGTGATAAGGGATTTAAGAAACTACTAGCTAATATTACTCTTGCACCTATTATAGAAGTTGGTTCAGGTAGACCTTTTAACATTCTTACAGGTACAGATACTAATATTGATTCGTCTGCTAATACTGATAGACCAGATGTTGATCCTACTACAGGAGCACTTACATTGCCTGGAATAGGCCAATCTGGTTCACTTGGACGTAATGCTGGCACTACCCCAGGATTTGCTAGTGTTGATATGCGTGTAGCTAAAATTCTACCTATTGGTGAAAAAGTAAAAATTGACTTTATTGGCGAGGTTTTTAATATGTTTAATAGAGTCAATGTTTCTACAGTAAATAATGATTTTCGTCGTATTAGATTTGAGGATGGACAATTTAAGAGTCCTCCAACAGCAGTCTTTGACCCGCGTCAATTCCAATTTGCTATAAAAATTAGCTTCTAAACAAAATTAAAATAAAAAAGTTCCGCTCTCTAACATAGAGAACGGAACTTTTTATTTTTAAAATATAAAAATTATTTTTGAAAACTTTTTAAGGCTTTTTCTTCAGACTCATATGTTTCAAACACAGTAATTAGTTTAGTTATTGTAAATAAGTCTATCAATCTTTTGGTTAAATTAACTAATTTTAATTCACCCCCAGCACGTTTTACTGCTGTATAACACCTTACTACTTCCCCTAAACCTGAGCTATCCATATAAGGTACTTCTTGGCAATTTAGTACAACTCGCCTAACTCCACGTCCAATAAGATCGGCAACGTGCTGTTTAAGCTGGACATCGCCTTCACCTAATAGAATTTTTCCTTCTAAATCTAATACGGTTACATCGCCTACCTGTCGCTCTGTGATATTCATGTATTCTCAGCACATACCTTTTAAGGGTAAATTAAATGTGCTGCCTCCCTCACATAAACTTATGATAAGTTGCTCATTAACTTATTAAATATAATTTGTGAAACTAACATTAATCCTCAGATTTGAACACATATAGAAAATCTATGTCAAGGGATTTAACACAAAGTTTAGCTTTAGTTATAAAGTAAAATTATTAGCTCATTTAACAAATATTTATCTAACAATTTATCTAAATATTTATTGAAATATTTAGATAAATTATTTTATATCAATAAGTAGGCAAATTAGATAGCTTGAAAATAATAGGGCAAAAAGGCTAAATAAAATTAAAAGAATTTTTACTAGCGGCG
The DNA here is from genome assembly GCA_016213785.1 of Acidobacteriota bacterium. Classification (GTDB taxonomy): domain Bacteria; phylum Acidobacteriota; class Blastocatellia; order Chloracidobacteriales; family JADJPF01; genus JADJPF01. The sequence goes on along the minus strand of JACQZQ010000064.1, from coordinate 103,790 downwards.
AAATAATGAAGAAAACCTTAGCTAAAAATGATCTTGAGTGCTACATTCCTTATGCTTACTCCAATGCTGATATTAAACAGACAAAGACAGAATATCTCAATATACTCGACAAATATTAGCAGCCTTATTTATCAGGAAAATAAACAAGGAGCAAGCCATAAAAACATATTAGAAAACTTGCACTAAGTAAAAATATATAGCTATATTACTATATTAAACTTACTTAGAGAAGAAAAGAATTATCTTTTATCAGGCGAAAAACTTAAAATAGCTAGCTAAAATTGTTTTTTTCTCTCTAGTTGTCATAAAATGAGCCTTCCCTGTCAAACTCTTTAATTTATATAATTTGGCACTTTAATTATTGAGGTGGTTTTATGTCAGAATCCGATCTTTCGACTAAAATAACAAATATTCAAAAACTAGCTTTATTACTAAATGTTATGAAATCTCTTGCATCTGAGCTAGATTTGAATACTCTGTTGCCCTTGATTATGAAGAAAACTACTGAAGTAATGGATGCTGATCGTAGTACATTATTTTTAATTGATGAAAAGACCAGTGAACTTTGGTCTAAAGTTGCTCAAGGAGCAGGTATTGCTGAAATACGCTTTCCAAAACATTTAGGTATAGCAGGCCATGTAGCAACTACTGGTAATATTGTTAATATTGCTGAAGCTTATGATGACCCTCGTTTTAATAAAGAAATAGATAAAAAAACTGGCTATAGAACCAAAACTATACTCTGTATGCCAGTAAAAGAAACTGATGGAAAAATAATAGGTGTTATTCAAGTACTTAATAAAAGAGAAAATATCTTTACGGCAGAAGACGAAGAGTTACTTAGCGCATTTTCTGTTCAAGCCTCAATAGCAATTAAAAATGCTAGTCTTTTTGAAGAAGTAATAAATATCAAAAATTATAATGAAAGTATCCTTAATAGCATTGCTACAGGTGTAATAACAGCAGATGCTAATCTTAAAATAACAACTCTTAATCCAGCAGCACAAAGAATTTTTCATATCTCCCCAGAAGATGCTATAGGCAAACTTACTAGCGAAGCGCTTTTAGCTAATACTAACCCACAGCTTAGCCAATTAATTGATTCCACAGTTAAAACAGGGCAATCTCAATCAACCTATGAATATAAATATCAAATTAGTAAAGATGAAACCATTAATATCAATGTAAATATTCTTCCTCTAAAGAGCCAAAAAAATGCATCCTTAGGTTATGTTATTGTAGTACAAGATATTACTCAACAACAAAAATTGATGAGTACCTTATGTCGTTATGTAACTCGCGAGGTTGCAGAACAAGTTCTACAAGATCAAGGAAGCTTAGGACTAGGCGGAACACGTAAGAAAGTAACTATTTTATTTTCAGATATTCGTGATTTTACTACTCTATCAGAAAAATATCCCGCTGAAGAAATTGTAAATTTATTAAATGATTATTTTTCATCTATGATAGGCTCTATCTTTAAGTATCAAGGGACTTTAGATAAATTTATTGGTGATGCTATTATGGCAGTTTTTGGAACCCCTATAGCCCATCATGATGACCCTGTTCGTGCAGTACAAACAGCAATAGATATGCGTCGTGAGTTATGGATTTTTAATGAAAGGCGCGTTAGCCAAGGAAAACCACCTATTGAAACAGGTATTGGTCTATGTGATGGTGAAGTAGTTTCTGGCAACATAGGCTCAGAACAACGTATGGACTATACAGTGATCGGTGATGCTGTAAATCTAGCATCTAGATTAGAAGGTTTATCTAAGAATTTTCCTGCTAAAATTTTATTTAATGAAGCTGTTTATAACCTAGTTAAAGACCAATTCCCCTGTGTTGAACTAGGAGAAGAAAAAGTAAAAGGGAAAAAAGAACATGTAAAAATCTATGGTATTTTGGATAAAGATATAATGATTTGCACTTTGCCCTCTAGATAAACCAAACCATTTTATTAGATTTGGCAATCTTCTTTTAATAATGCTAATTGTCCTAATTGTCTTAGAGCTTCATAGAGTGCTATTGCTGTAGCAGTAGCTAAATTAAGGCTACGGACATGTGTTGTCAGCATTGGGATTTTAATACATTGTGAAAGATTTGTCTCTAGTATTTCCTTAGGTAATCCTCTGGTTTCTGGCCCAAAAATTAAAGCATCTCCCCACTTATAATCTACATCAACATAAGACTTTTTTGCTTTGGTTGTAAAATACCAACAACGTGTAGGCTCGATTGTTTCTTGAAATGTTGCAAAATTAATATGCTTATGTAAATCAACATAAGGCCAATAGTCTAGCCCAGCGCGTTTTATTGATTTTTCGTCAACACGAAACCCTAAAGGTTCTACAAGATGGAGTCTAGTTTTAGTAGCAGCACAAAGTCTTGCAATATTGCCTGTATTTGGATGTATTTCTGGCTCAACTAATACAACATGAAGAAGTTCAGAAGACATAAGACCTAAAAATCCTTTGATTAATAAAAACTTTAGCCCAGCACTATTAATGCTGGGCTAAAGTTTTGTTAAATTTAAAACTTAAAACTTAATAATTAATAAGCTTTATTTATTAGCCACAGAGTTACTTTTTTGAGTAAGTTTTCTAGCATTATCCATTTCATCAAGCCCTTTTAGTACCTGAGGATCTTGGTGAAGTAGGACTTCTTGACCAATATCTATCCCATAAGATGCTGTAGCTAATTCACGACGTAAAAAGAGTTTTATCGTATCTAGGTTTTCATTAATATTGGCTTCAGATATTTGGAAATCTTTTTCTCTTTTAAGGGTAAAGCTCTTAAAAGCAGCTACAAGCTCATCAGAGACTAATAGATCCTCTGTTTTTAGTTCATACTTAAAGTTCATAGCCTTAACTTGATATTGATTAAATCCAGGAGTTTGGTTATTAATTAGTTCTCTAACAAAGAAAAATATTGGATCTTGCAGACGACCTTGGATAGGTGTAAAGCGTCTCTCTTTTACTGTTACATCAGGGCTTATACCACCACCACCATAAACTACTTGGCCGCTATCAGTACGAAATTCAGATTTTGGATTTTTATCTAAACTATTATTTTTTTCATCACGCCTTAAATAGTAATTATAACGAGAAACCCCTGTATAATCTCGTTGAATTAATCTACCACTAGGTGTGTAATATTTAGCTGTGGTAAGGGTTAAACCTGTTCCATTAGCAATAGGGAAAATAGTTTGAACTAAACCTTTTCCAAATGTTACTTCTCCTACAATACGACCTCTATCATGGTCTTGTAAAGCGCCTGAGACTATTTCAGAAGCACTAGCACTACCACTATTAACTAATACTACTATAGGCATTGTTTCAGCACTACTGCTACGTACTTCAAAACTACGTTCAGCTCCAGCTTTACGCCCTTTAATAGAGAGAATTTTTTGACCTGGGGCTAAAAAGGTATCACAGACATCTAAAGCTGCTTGTACTAAACCACCAGGATTATCACGAAGGTCTAGGATTAACTCATTCATTCCTTTTTGTTTTAGCTCTTTCATTGCTAAAACAAGTTCTTCGCCAGTAGTACGAGCAAATTGACGACGTAGACCAATATAACCAACATTTGGCTTAATCATAAAAACATTTGGTATAGAGGGTAGGGAAACAGCATCCCTTGAAATACTAACTTCTATAGGTTTATCTACTCCTGGTCGGGAAACACCTACTTTAACTTGTGTTCCTCTTGGCCCTCTAAGCTCTGTAGCAACTTTATTAGAATTCCAACCTTCTGTAGATTTTCCGTTTACTAAAACAATTTGATCTCCATAAAGTAGCCCAGCACGTGCTGCTGGTGTACCTTCGTGTGGAGCTAGGATATAGACTTTATTTTGTCGTTGACTAACAGTAGCACCAATACCAAAGTACTCACTTTGTTGTTGAGAGCGTAGTTCTTGAAAGTCTTCTTTAGTATAAAAAGCTGAATGTGGGTCTAGAACATGCAACATTTCGCTAATTGTTGAATAACTTAATCGTTCATGATCTATTTCACCAGCATAATTATTTTCAATTAGTGAGTATGCTTCTATTACGCTTTCGGCTACTGGTGAACCATCAAAATTAAAATTGCTAGAATTATTTGATGCAGGGGTAAGAGTAGCAGCAAATAATAAAGGAATGATTAAGAGTAAACTGCTACGTTGCCAACTTTTTTGTTTCACAAAATTCTCCTGACTAAAAAATTTGCCTCATAGTTTTGAGCCTGCCCAGGCCAAATTATAATCCTAAAAACTAATTTTGGCTAAATGAATATTGCTTAAGAATGCAGATAAAACCTGATTTTTAAAAAAGATAAATTAAACTATATAAAAATCCTAGAAATTTAAGAGATATAACCTAAGCATAATGTTATATAGTCTTATTACATGAGCCATTAGCGGTCTATAACTTGTAACTTCTAAGTGGATTCGTTAATATATGCGCTGCAATCAAGGGAAACTGAATCTGTGCCTTTTGGTTGTAGATAACTTCGCTAATTGTTTGGGGCCGGACAGCCTTTCGGCCCGTCTTTTTATAAACTCACTATACTTCTACTTTTTCTTAATATAAGTTGCTTTTAAGTACTTTTTGAAGTTTAATGGTAAAAAAGTTCTTCTTGTCAAATACTAGGAGAAAAGCCTATGCCGTCTCTTACTCAATCAGAGTTAATTAAAAGAGCAGAAAAAATCCGAGAATATCAAAAATTACCGCCAACAAGCTCTGAACGCTTACACATCAATCGCGGACGACAATTGATGTATGAACTACTAAAAGATGTTTTTGGCGATCCTCTTATTGCCCCTTCTAAGCTATATTCTGGTGATTGGGAAATGCTTTTTACAAACTCAGGTGTTGATTCCCTAATGAATGCTATCCTTTTACAACAACAAGCTGTTCAGCAAAAAACTGTTGATGAGCAACAACGTAAAGTAGAACTAGTTTTACTTAAACTAGCTACTTATACTACTAACCAAGTTAAAGCAATGCTCTTAGATACAGGAACAGACTTTTTAGCTATGAAAAACCCTGGGGATATGTCTTCTGAGGGAATAGTACGTCGTTTAGAAAATGATATAGGTAAAGGCCCTACCCCTCCTCCAAATCAAGCCCCTTTTACTTGGCAAGTTATCTTAGAACAACAAGCTCTAGCCGGCCTGCGAGCCTGGGTTGCTTATGAAATCAATGTCTTAGAATATCAGATTAATTCTGCCCCACAAAAAGACGAAAAAGATAAAATAAACTTTGAATTTGTTGTTTTAAAGAATAAATTATCTTACTTAAAACAAGTATTACGTATTTTACCGGAATGAAATTTAATATCCCTAAGTTAATTACATAGTAAAACTTGTAGTACTTCTAGGTATTTTGTTTATTATTTAGACTTCGCCAAAGATACCAACTTGCAACACTGCGATAGGGTCGCCATTTTTCGCCGATTTCTATTAATTGTTTTGGTGTAACAAGTTCTTTTAACTGGTACTCTATTGTAACAGCACGTTTTATTCCAAGATCACCTACTGGTAAAATATCTAGGCGATTTAGAGAAAAAATAAGAAACATTTCTGCTGTCCATCGCCCTATCCCTTTTACAGAGGTTAAAAGGGTTATTACTTCCTCATCTGAAAGTTTTTGGAAATCGCGATCTTTTAAGTTTGTTTGATAGTTTTCTGCTAGGTCTTTTATATAAGCTGTTTTAGCACGGGATAGCCCAACAGATCTAAGATCTTCAGTAGATGTATTTAATACAGCCCTTGGGCTAAATGGATTGTCTTTGCTATATAAAGCTTGAAAGCGTTTTGCAATTGTATCAGCCGCTTTTGTTGAAAGCTGTTGGGATATTATTGAGTCGCATAAAACTTCAAAATGGTTCTTGTGTTCTTTAAGTGTACAAGGTTTATGAAGTTTAATAAGCTTAGCCATTATTTCATCTGAGTTGGTTAAGTGTTCTTCAGCTAATTTAAACATAAGTTTCTTTAGTTGATTTAATTAAATGTTATGTATTTCTTAATTACAAAATTACAAAATTACAAAATTTTGGAAATGCTAAATTACAATGTGTAGCGCTGTATTACAACATTATCATACTGTTTTATTGCCAGTAATGTTTGCTATAGATGATAAAACTCGACTTGATTTATCAGAAGCAATAGCAGAAATAGATTACTTAATAGAAACGCTATCTCATTCTGAACTAAGCACAATAGAAGCACAAGAAACAGAACTAGCTTACTGGGCTTGGTGGGAAAAGATTCGTAGCAGAATTTCTATCTAATTCTATTTATCTAATTAAATTATCTTGTAAATAGTACAACAGCAATAATTATAATAACCACAACAATTCCAATAACCACAAATATCATTGTATTTGATGAATTGTTTTGTTCAACATTTCTTGAGAAGTTAATATGAACAGGTTCAGGATTTGGTGGCGGTAAAATGGGTTTCTGTTCAACGGCTTTAGGTTTAACTTCTAAAGGTTTATCGGGTTGTTTAGGTGCTTGAGTAATAGGTTCAGGTGCTTTTTGAGGCTGTGCAGATTTACTTAAGGCTGCTAGAGTTGCCGCATCGACAGCTTGCATCCCAACCACTGTTGCTAATGGATCAACAGCTGGTGCAGGAGGTGTTTTAGGTGGGCCAACTACTGTTTTTAATGGATCAACTTCAGCGTTAGAAGGCTGGTTTACAGGGAGTTTTACAGCTTGCATTCCTACTACTGTTGCCATACTATCAGGTTCATTATTTACATGGGCTGGGGCTTTATTAGCGGCTGATTTAGCGGCTAATTCTTTTAATTGAGCAACATTTAGGGCTGGGCCTCCAGTCTGAGTAGCAAAAGGGTCTGGAGCAGATGAATTAGGAGTAGGATTAGGCTTTACAGCTTGCATTCCTACTACTGTTGCCATTGGATCGCCTGCTGATGGTTGTGGGGCAGGGTTGGCAAAATTAGCGTGCTCTGCGGGGATTGATAGACGCGTCTTTAGTGGATCATCCCCATCAGCTGCTAGGGTTTCTGCTGATGATATTGGTTTGCCACAAGCACGACAAAAACGTAATTGAGGAGGATTTTGCGAACCACATGACGAACAAAACATATTTTGTCTCCACTAAAATCTATAGGTATTTTTCTAGTCCCAGAATACAACAAGGTTTAATTAATTAGCAAGATAACATTTATCGCCAAATATTGTTTTTTACAAAGCATTTAATTTTTAGCTAAATTAGCCAGATTAGCCAGCAAAATTAGCACAACTGCGCTTAAACTAACAAATAAATATAGCAGAAATTTATTTTATTATATTAAACCTTAAGATTAAAGTAATGATAATTAAGTTATGTTCTAATATATCAATCTAAATTTAAAAATTTTTTAATAAAATTTTTAAGAATTAAGTAGTTTCAAAGCTTATTATACCATTACTATCTAAATCTATTTTAATAGTTTTTTCTTTTACTATTGGATTTTCTATTAAATATTTTGCTAATGGTACAATAACAAGTCTTTCAATTGCTCTTTGCAAAGGTCTTGCTCCATAACGCGGCTCAAAGCCTGCTTTTGCCAAGTGTTTAACTAAATTATCTGTCCAAAGTAGCTTTATTTTAGCTTGTTCTAAACCTTCTCGTTTTGTAAGCTCAGAAAGTTCTTTTTCTGTAATGGCTTGAACCATTTCTGTACTTAAAGCATTAAAATTAACTATAGCATCTATACGGTTATAGAATTCAGGTCGGAAGAAATCCATTACAGTACTAGTATAAGAACTTTGGTTTTGCTCCTTAAATCCTAATGTATTAAATTTGTCAGCCCCAATGTTAGAGGTCATAATAATAATGGTGCTACGAAAAATAGTAGTCCTACCATATTGATCTGTTAATCTACCCTCATCAAAAAGCCCTAAGAATAGATCAAAAACTTCTTTATTTGCCTTTTCAATTTCATCTAGCAAAAGCACTACAAAAGGCTGTTGTCTTACTTTTTTAATTAAATTACTTGGTTGATTAAAGCTTTCCCCTATTAATCTTGCGGCTGAACCTTCGCTAGAGTATTCGCTCATATCAAGTCTAATTAATCTATCTTTTTCTAGACCAGCACCAAAAAAGAATTTACCTAAAGCTTTAGCCAGTTCTGTTTTGCCAACTCCAGTTGGCCCACAAAAAAGCAATACTCCTATTGGACGAGCAGGATCATTTAATCCTGCTTTAAAAGTAGTAATTAAATTTACTAGCGTTTGACAAGCTGTAGGCTGCCCTATTACTTGCTGGGTAAGTGTTATTTCTACCTCACATGGATTAAGTGGTAATTCATCGCGTAAAAATAATTCTGGTAGTCCTGTTTGGTTAATAAATAGCTTAATTACTTGTGTTAAAGAAATATTTTCTTTTTTACTTTGTTTTGCACGCTCAAAAAGTTCTTGTAAGAAGGCAACCGTCTTACCAGGAAAAGGTTGATAAGGCATAAAACGACAAAATAGCCTATAAATTAATTCTGTCACACCTTTAGCCATTTGTATTGAGAAATTTTGCTCAAAAGCTTGTGATACCCTATCTAAAATACTAATAGCTTTATCTCTAGTAAATGGTTGTAGAGAAAGGATTTGAAATAAATCTACAAAGCCCGGTAAGAGTCTACGACAAGAATCTAGTTCGGCTGGCGTAGCCTCAGCAATAACTCTTAGTTCTCCTCTTTGGATATAAGGAAGTAAAAATGCCCCAATACCATTAATAGAGCTTTCTCCTCCACTGTTTATAATATCCAGAATATTTTCTAAGCATAATATCCCATTTATATTTGAGATTTCTTCAATTACTTGTTCACAACGCTCTTCCCACTCGCCTAAATATTGCATTCCAGCAATCATTCTTGCGCCGCTTGTTGCCCAAAATTTATGTTTATAATTTTTATAATCATTTTCTTCTTTAGCATCTTTAGCATCTTTTTTTAATTGACGTTCTATATGTCCAGCAGCATCAGCTAGTAAAGTGCTTTTACCAATTCCAGACTCTCCAACAATAATAATGTTTGCTTTTTCTTGAGTAACACGGCGTATTAAATCTGCTACTTCTGTATCACGTTCCCAAGCACGCCCAAAACGCCTGTTTGAACCTCGTTCTGTTACAGGTTGGGCAACTGTAGAGAGTGCTGGTAATCTTATAGCATCTTTGCCTTGTTTTCTTTTATAAGTAATTGGCATTATTATTTCTTCTAGATAAACTTTCTTAGGTGGTAAGAAGCGAGAAACTTCTCTAGGAGTAATACCCTTTAATTTTTCTTGAACATAATGATTTACTAAGTCTTTTAGGCTTTTTGCCTCATAATAATAAAAGTGTACTCCTATTGTAGGAATAGAACAGACCAATAAACCTTCTTCTTGACGACCATAAACGCAAGGGAGCCTTAAAGCTATTGGATCAACAGGAAAAACTTTTTCTTGACGGCGATATTCAGGACGGATTTCTACTCTAAAGAAAATTAACTTTGCATCTAAAAAATCTGGCATTGGTTGCCAAGGATATTCTTGATAAGACCAGCTAATATATTCTTTTAATTTATAAACTGCATCATCTTTTGTTAATCCAACTGCTGTTGGGGTACTATCTGCACGGTCAAACATTACTTTGCCTTCATATATTAGTTGTACGTTATGTTCATACTCGATAAGCCTTGCAGTAAATATTCCTGCTAAATCTTCCCAAACTAGTACTGGAAAACGATATGTAGTTGCCATATAAATAAAGTTATTTTCTTAAGTTTTGATAAATCGCCATAAGATCTTAAAAATAAAAAAACGCATAAACCTTACCATAAGCTAAAAATAATCTCTAACCCTTTTCTTTTTTAAGGTTGCAGTTTCTCCTATTTTTTCATATTTTTCTCCTGCTATAATCCCGTCAAATACAAAACTTATGCTATAAAGCCTTATGCTTATCACAAAATTAGAACTTAAAGACATAAAAAATTATACAGAAAAAGAATTTTGTTTTAGCCCCGGTGTAACAGCAATTTGTGGAGTAAATGGTGCTGGTAAAACTACAATTATTGAATCTATTGCTTGGGCGCTTTTGATCATCTAGATTACAAACGAGAAGATTTTGTTCGTAAAGGTGCGCGAAAAGGCAGTGTAAATGTCTTTTTTCTTTCTAAAATAGATGGCCGTGAATATGCTGTCTTTCGCGATAGCACAGGAACATATTATGTTTATGACCCTGAATTAAAAATTCGCTTAGCCCAACAAAAACAAGAAGTTGTAAAATGGCTTTGTCAACAACATGGCGTAGAACTTAACACAGATCTTTCCATACTCTTTCGTACTACAATAGGTGTTCCTCAGGGAACTTTTACTTATGATTTTCTTCAAGCACCTTCAAAACGTAAACCCGTTTTCGATAAAATACTTAAGGTAGAAGAATATTTTCAAGCAGCAGATGAATTAAAAGAATTGCTTCGCTTAATTGAGCGTAAAATTGCTAGTATTCGAGAGCAAATAGCAAGCAATGAAGGTGAGTTAAAGCGTTATGATGAAGTAGAAACAGCCTATAACAACAATACAGAAAAATTACTATCAGCCAAAACTCAATATAGTGATGCTAAAATGGAAAGAGATATAACCGAAATTAGCTTAACAAGATTTAACTCAATAAAAGAAAAAATAGATGATTTAGCTAGAAAAATACAAGACCTAAAGCTAAAAATTGCAGAAAAAACTGAGAGAGAAAAAAATTTACTTGAAGAAATTAACCGAGCTAAACAAGCAACAAGTCTTTTAATTAATACAGAAAAAAATTATTTAGCCTATTTATCAGCTACAGAAAAACTTAACAGCTTAGAAAAAGAGCGTCTAGAACGTGATAAAACTGTCTCAGCTTATGCTAGCACCGAGCAACAACTTGTTAGAATAGAAAGTAATATTCAGCACTTGCAGGAAACGCTAAACCAAATTGAGCAAGCACGTTTAGAGCTTTCATCTCTAAGCACTAAAATAGCTGAGCAAGACTTTTTAGAAAAGAAACTAAAAGAATTTGAACGTAAACAGGGCGAAAAAGAACAAGTTGAACGTAATATTTCTAAATTAAATCAAGACCTTATTGATTTAAGGCAAAAATATAGCGATGTTTCGCGTAGTATTGAAGATGCAGAAAAATATAAAGATGCTGCTATAGAGCTAACAAAACTGGAAACAGAGAAACATCTTTTAGATAAGCGTTTAAGCAATTACAGCCTAACACTTACTGAAATCAAACATAAGAGCGAGCAAATAAATTCATTAGAAATAACTTATCAAAAGCTACAAAAAGAGCGAAAGATTTTGGAATCACGTATTTTTGATATAAAAAAAGATATTAATATCGATCTTCCACCAATCCAAGAATTAGAAGAAAATTACCAGACTAAATCATCAGAAGCAGCTCAAATTCGTGCCTTTATTGAACGAGATGAAAGGATGCAACGGGAAATAAAAAATGGCCTTTGTCCTTTATTATCTGAACGTTGCCTAAATATGAAAGAAGGCCAAACCCTAAATAGTTATTTTGAGTTGCAATTAACTGATCAGCGTAAATGCTTATTAGAACAGGAGATGAGCCTTAAAGCTATTACCACACAATTAACTCAAGCACGTTTAGCTTTAAGTAAACAAGGAAATTTAGAAGCTTTATTAACTCAACTAGAAAAATTCCAAAGGGATGAGCTTATTTGTGAAAAACAGCTATCACAGTTTCGAGAAGACTTATCTTTATTAGGTAGTAGTGAGCAAATTCTAGATTCTAAACGCGCTGATACAGCACGTCTACAGTTTGTAGAGAGTGAATTAGCCATTACTCGCGAAAAAGCATTAAAATATGCTCAACTTGAACCTAGACGGCAACGATTAAGTGAACTAAAAGACGAGGGAACACAAACTCGTAAGCTTTATGACTCAAATTCTTCTCGTTTAGCTGTGCTTGAGCAAGATTTAATTGAACAACCAAATATTGAAAACAAGTTAATTGCCTTAAATAACCCACGTGCTACTTTTGATAGCCTTAACCGACAAATAGCAAGAGAAAAAGACTTACTAAATAACTTAGATAGGCAAAAGCAGCAGTATCAACAATTAACTCGACAAACTGCACACCTAAAAACAAAAATAGAGAGTTACATTAATTTAGATAAAGAGCTTGTAGAGACTAATTCTTTAATTAATCAAACACGAAATGATTATAATTCCTTTCTTTTTAATCAAGCTTTAGCTTCACGTCTTTTCTTATTAGAACCTCAATTGGAAAACATAAGGCTTGAAACTAAAGAATTTAAAGAGCAGTTAGATTTACTAGAAACAGATTTTATTGAAACTAGTAAAAAATACTCTCATGATGAACATAGTAAAAAACGCGCTTTGCTTCCTAATTTAATTCATAAAACAGCACAACTTGAGTCAGAACTTAAATATACAGAAACCCAACAAAGTCGCTTAAGCCTTGAATTAGAAAGGCTAGGAGAAGTAAAACGCCGCCAAATAGATAAAATGGCTGAACGTGACAAGCTTAATGAATTACATGAATTAGCTGATTTTATCCGCGATTGTTTACGTAGAGCAGGCCCACATATAACTGAAGCTTATCTCCATACAGTTTCTTTAGAAGCTAATCAACTTTATAGAGAAATTTCTGGAAACTCTTTAGTTAGCTTACGTTGGGAATTAGACTATGACATTGTTTTAGAAGAAGAGGGTAGAGATCGCCCTTTTCATAACCTTTCTGGAGGTGAACAAATGGCTGCGGCACTTTCTGTTAGGTTGGCGCTCTTAAAAGAATTTTCTGAGCTACGTTTTGCTTTTTTTGATGAACCCACTACAAATATGGATGAAGAACGCCGTAGCAATTTAGCTCAACAGATAGGGCGAATTAAAGATTTTGAACAGCTTTTTATTGTTACACATGATGATTCATTTGAAGGATTTACAGATAATATTATTCAGTTACAAAAACCTCATTAAAATCTGTTTTTTAATAACCTGAGACTAAAACCATGTTAGTTAGAAATAAAATCATTGATGCACTAAATAATAAAGCTCAAGAGTTTACAACATTTGAACATGAGCTAAACACAGATGCTTTATTTTATGATAAAAAACTATTAGAACTCTTTTCTACAGATTACGACATTTTGCTTACTTCATTAGATGAGTTTCCTTCAGCAGGGGCAATTCCAAGCAAAGAATTTTTAGAATCCCAAAACCTAGTTATTAAATTTGATGAGGATTGGTCAAATCACCAAGTAGCAAGGACTTGGGCTTATAATGTCCTTCTAGATCATCCTACTTTTGCTGTAGATGGTTCTCAAATAATGCCTTTAAAAGAATTATCTCTTCCAGTTGCAGCAATTCAAGTAGCATGGTTTGAAAATCCACATAAGCCAGATGGGAATTATACTAAAAACACTCGCTTTGAAATACTTTCGCCTAATGATTTATTAATGGGTAAAAGTGGCTCTGAGCGTCAAATTTCTGATCAAATGGTTAATTTAAGGCGCTTTCAGCTTGAAATAGAAACTATTTGTAACTACATGGAAAATTATGCATTAAAGCATGATACTAGTGAGTTTCCACCTGTAGTTTTTCTAGATGGTTCTATAGTGATTTCCTTTGCTGAACGTTGGCATGAAGATCAAAGAAAACTCTTTACTGAACCGATAATTAGGCTGCTTGATGTTGCTAAGGAAACTAATATCCCTGTAGTTGGTTATGTTGATACTACTTATGCTTGTGATATTGCTGTAATGTTAAAATACTTTTTCTTTTTAGATATCGCCCATAGCCCAATACACGATGCTTATTTATTTCGCAACTTAAATTGGGGTGATAGAACGATTTTCTTTACCTGTGCTAGAGCAGGGCTTTTAGACCATTTTGGTAAACATAAACGTGGAATAGGATTTCTCTACTTAAAAACTAGTCAAGCCTTACCTGCTAGACTAGATATTCCTACTTGGGTTTATGAAAAAGGGCTTTTAGATTACGTAATCAATATAGTTAGAGCAGAAGTTATTGTAGGTTTAGGGTATCCTTATCCACTTGCTACGGCTGATGCTACAGCTTTTATTTCTGCTCAAGATCGTGAAGCTTTTTATAGAATATTTGAACAGTTTGCTAAAGAACAAGAGCTAAAAATACATTTTTCTAAAAAAGCCTTAAGCAAAAATCAATATCGCTAAAGTCACTAAATAAATATGCACAAGCTTGAAATACCAGAAGAAATTATTATGCAATTTGGCCGTAGTAAAGCACTATGTGTCTTAACTGGAGCGGGAATTTCCTTAGCTAGCGGTGTTCCTACTTTTTCTGGTGCTGGTAAAATTTCTTATTTTCGTAATTATACTAGTGATTATTTAGCATCATCTGCTGCTTGGAGAGACTATCCAGAAATAGTAATAGAATTTTATGATGAGCTTAGAAACCGTATTTACAAAGCTCGTCCAAGCATTTCTCATCAAACTTTGCATGGTTGGGAGCAAAGACGTTTTGCTTATCCATTAAAGTTTTTCTTGCTAACGCTAAATTTTGATGGGCTACATCATTTAATGGGAAGTAGCGATATTATTGAACTGCAAGGGACTATTTGGCAACTGCGCTGCACTTTTTGCCAAACTATTGTTGATTTAGTGCCTTTTAGACAATTACCTAAGCCTGACACTTGCGATATATGCCAGGGAGAACTTAGACCAAATATTTTATTTAAAGATGAATTAATTCCCAGAGCTATTTATAGACAAGCAGTTATTGCAATTGAACAAAGTGATACATTTATGGCTATAGGGGTTTCTGGCAAAAACCCTTATATTCATCAACTAGTTAAAATAGCTAGGCGAAGATGTAGAAATTTAATAGAAGTCAATCCTCAAATTACTCCACTATCAGAATATTTTGATGTCCTTATTCGATCTCGCGCCGAAGAAGTCTTGCCTCAGTTTTATTGGGATTATTTATCAGAAGAAAATAACTTTTTTTGGATATAAAAATATTTTCTAACTTTATTTTTAGCCTATTTTGGCACAATAAAATATTTTTTATAAAGTTTCTGCCTTTGACTTGCCACTTTTGACAGACTTGCCACTTTTGGCATTTATAGACCTGTCAAAAGTGGCAGATAATTACCCCTAAAGCCCTTAAAAGAGGATTAAACAAAGATTTCAAAAACTCCTAACTACTTCAAAAATCAATAGGTAAGCATTTCTAAGAAAAATTTTATTAGCTGTTTTGGTTATTGGTACAAGCCTTGCCATTACTCTTAGACAGAAAGACACATTAAATCAAAATTAAAATTTTAGGAGATAATACAATGATTAACAACGTTTCTAACAACTCAATTAACAACACTCAAAACACTCAAAGCGTTCAAAACGCTCAACAAAATAACAAATTTGGCGATGATTCAAATAAAACAGGTGTTCTTGTTGGTGGTGGACGCGAACTTACAGTGAAAAAAGGTGAACTTAATACAACAGATAGCCCAAGAAAGCTTACTCCAGGTGTCCCTAAGGAATTTGTAAAACCTGCTGTTGGTCAATATGGTCAAAATTGCCAACCAAGTCCAATTAATTGTCAACCAACTCCAACTAACGGTTATGGTAAAGAGCCAAATCCAGCTAGCGGTTATGGTAAAGCCAATACTTATAATAGTGATGATTGCAAGCCCCAAGTGATGAAATACTCAAAGATGAATAGTACTGAAAATACCAATATGGATAAAATGCAAGGTATGGATTCAACCGAAAAGACTGGCAAGACCAATAAGAAAGATGAACAAATCAAAGATTTAACCAAAACTTTAGAATCTGCACTTAAAGCAATAGGTTCTTTAGCTGATAGCAATAAAGAGTTAGTTGGTTTACTAAAAGAAGCTTTATCTGCTCTAAAGAATGGGGGTAGCAATCCTCCTGCAACAGGAAATCCTGGCAATACTGATAAAACTCCTCCAGCAGGTGGATCTGACCCAACTAAAGGAGCTGATCCAAGCAAAGGTACTGACCCAACTAAGGGAACTGACCCAGCTAAAGGTGCTGAAAATAAAGAACTAGCAGGGCTTTTAGGGCAAATCGTTGATTTACTTAAGAAATTGCTTGAATCCTTAAAAGGTGGACAAGATAAGGATGCTAAACAAGGTGGCCCTGGTAATGCAGGTCAAACAGGCCAAACAGGTCAAACAGGCCAAGCTGGTGGTGCAGGTCAAACAGGTCAAACAGGCCAAGTAGACCCAAGCAAAGGTGCTGAAGAAGGTTCTGAAATCGGTCAATTATTAGAACAATTAAAGTCTCTTATTGGTCAACTAGAAGCTGCTCTTAAAAATGCTGGTGGCGGTAATGCTAATCAACAACAAGCCCAAGATACATTAATGGCTAAAATGTCCACAATGAAAGTTTAAGCTCTCCTCGTGTCATAAATTTACCTCACACAATAACAATCCTTACTTGATAACAGGTGAGAAACCTCTCACCTGTTTTTTTGTTTAAAAATTCTTTAATAAAAAATTACTCAATTCCTAGCCAATCCTGAGGTTGAAAATAAGCCATAGCTACTTGTTCTTTACTTCCAGGCTCAGGTTTATAGTCATAATCCCATTGTGCTAATTTTGGTAGTGACATTAAAATAGACTCAATTCGGCCTTTTGTCTCTAAGCCAAAAACCGTACCTCGGTCATAAACTAAATTAAATTCAACATAACGACCTCGGCGTATTAATTGGAAATGTCGCTCACGCTCACCAAAAGTTTCATTACGTCGTTTTTCTACTATTGGAACATATGCACTAAGAAAAGAATTTCCTGCATCTTGTACAAATTTAAAGGTTTCTTCCAAATTGTCTTTTAAGTAGTCAAAAAATATCCCTCCAGATCCTCGCATTTCATCACGGTGGCGAATTGTAAAATATTCATCACACCATTTTTTAAATTTTGGATAATATTTATCATTATGCTTATCACAAGCATTTTTTAGTGTTTGATGAAAATGAACTATATCTTCACGATAAGGATAATAAGGTGTAATATCAGCGCCACCTCCAAACCAAACTTTATCTTTTGTTTCAAAGTAGCGAAAGTTAGCATGAGTAGTTGGAATCATTGGGTTATGAGGGTGTAAGACTAAGGAAGTTCCTGTAGCAAAAAAATCTGTTTTTCCATCTAAATTTAATTTTTTCCCTAAGTTTTCTGGCATTTCCCCAAAAACAGTTGAAAAATTAACACCAGCCTTTTCAAATATAGCCCCATCAGTCATAACTCTTGTTCTACCACCACCACCGCCTTCACGTTTCCAATTATCTTCATGAAATTTTGCTTGACCATCGCAAGCTTCTAGACCCTTACAAATTCTATCTTGTAGGTCAGCAAAAAAATTTGCAGCACGATCTTTAAGTAAACTCATATGTAACTCCTACGAAAATTAGCTGTAATAAAAATCCACTATGTATGATAACTAGCTGATTACTAATAAGGTATATAAAGTCTGAAAGCTGATCCTTTGCCTTCAATAGAATCTACTTCAACACGTCCATTGTGAGCGCGTAATATACGTTTTACAGCAGCAAGCCCTAGTCCTGTTCCATAAGGCTTAGTACTAAAAAATGGATTAAAAATTTTAACTAAATTATCTTTTGGAATGCCTCTACCATTATCTTTTACTTCTATAACTGCCTCTTTATTAAAGCCATTCTCCATTATTTTCAACAAATTAACTGTAATTTGTCCTCTTTGATCGATTGCCTCGATCGCATTAAGTATTAAATTAAGAATTGCATCTTCTATTTGAGGTGCATCAATGGGTAGAATAATAGGGTCAAGTGAAGGTAGGTAAATGATTTGTATTCTATTAGTTGCATCACTTGTTGCAGCAAGTTGATCTTGAGCGAGCATTACAGCTGACTTAGCTACTTTAGCTAAAGAAGTAGAGATTAATTTCATTGCTCTTATACGGGAACGATCAAGTAAACTTCTTATTGCTGCATCAATTCGCCAAACTTCTTGACGAGCATTTTCTAGAATTATTTTTTCAGGATCATTTTTTCCTTTTTTTTCAATAAGTATATCCATTACGCCTTGAATACCAGTTAAAGGATTACGTATTTCATGAGCTAAACCAGCAACAAGCTCGCCAATTAAAGCTAGTTGTTCGGCTCTAGCCATTTCCCTTTCACGTTGAATTACATCTGTAATATCTCGAATTATTGTTAAATACCCTGAAATTTTATCAAAACCATCATAGATGGGAGACACCTTTACACGTAGGCGTTGGCCTGTATTTTGATTAAAAAGTTCTTCTTTATTGTTTTCAACATTTGAGCTATTAAAAAGGCTTAATATAAAAACTAAATTAGATTTAGAAAAGACTTCTATAGAAGTTTTATCAATAATTTGTTCTTGTTCTATTCCAAGTATTTTAGCAAAAGCACTATTAGCATGAATAATTTTTCGTTCCAGATCCTCCACACATACACCATCTTCAATAGTTTCAATAAGCTTTCCTATTTCTAGATTAGCTTGTGACAAGGTTTGCACTAAATTAAGTTTTACATTATCTTTAATCATTATTTTGTCTCAACAACAGTACCGTCTAACTTCTTTAATCTATAGCGCAATTGATCTCTAGAAATTCCTAATAATTCTGCTGCACGAGTTTGGTTGTTATTACTATATTCCATAGCCTGTTGGACTAAGGATAGTTCAACTTCTTCTAGATTTATGCCTACCAAAGGCAAATGGAATAAATGTGGGCTGTTTGGGTTATGTAGAGGGAGGTTTTGCTCTATAGCATGTGTATTTTCTGGCATTAACCCTCTAGGCAAATATTTGGAGGTGATTAAATCTCCATCTTCTAAAATCATAGCTCTTTCAATACAATTACGTAGTTCACGAACATTACCAGGCCACTTATAAGCACGAAAGATTTTTTCTACTTCAGGTGATAGACCTTTAATATTTCTACGTAAGCGTTCATTAAAGACACTTATATAATACTGAGCTAAAGATAAGACATCATCAATTCTTTCTCTTAAGGGAGAGATATCAATTTGAATAACTGAGAGACGATAATAGAGATCTAGGCGAAACTTATTATTTTCGCTTTCTGTTCTAAGATCTCTATTTGAAGCAGCAATAACCCGGACATTAAGAGGGATATCTTTAAGGCCACCAACACGACGAAAAGTCCCTTCCTCTAAAACACGTAATAACTTAGCTTGTAGGCTAAGTTCTAGTTCTCCTATTTCGTCTAAAAAGATAGTTCCACCTTCAGCTTGTTCAAAAAGACCTTCTTTACGAGCTTTTGCATCTGTAAAGGCTCCTTTTTCATAACCAAAGAGTTCACTTTCAATTAAGTTTGCTGGCAGTGTAGCGCAATTTATTGCTACAAAAGGAGATTCCGCTCTATGTGAACCATAATGAATTGCTTTAGCAATTAAATCTTTTCCTGTTCCACTCTCACCTTGCAAAAGCACTGAAGATGCTTCACTTTCAGCAACCTTACGAGCAAGAGCTAGAGTTTCAAGCATTATTGAGGATTTTCCTATAATTTGGTCAAAATTAAACTGTTTAGCTCTTTCCTTACGTACTTGAAAAACTTCTTTTCTAAGTTGGTGAGTTTCTAAACCATTGCGTAAGGTAACTTGTAGTTCGCTAAGGTTAATAGGCTTACTAATAAAATCGTAAGCACCTCCTCGAAGGGCTGCAATTGTATCATCTACCATTACATTAGCCGTAATCATAATAACAAGAGCTTGAGGATGTCGTTTTTTGACTTCGCGTAATACATCAAGACCTGAACCATCTGGTAAATTAATGTCTAGTAAAATGGCTGAAGGCTGTTCAGATTCAAAAAGTGTTAAAGCTTCATTAACTGTTTCTGCTTCTATTGAATAGTAACCCCAGCCTTTAAGAGCTTCTCTTAAAGT
Source organism: Acidobacteriota bacterium (assembly GCA_016213785.1). GTDB lineage: Bacteria > Acidobacteriota > Blastocatellia > Chloracidobacteriales > JADJPF01 > JADJPF01. Next base: position 83,881 of record JACQZQ010000064.1, on the reverse strand, counting down.
CCAACGAATCATTTGTTCATCATCAACAATTAGAATTTTTTCTTTTGACATGGTAATAGTTGTTTATCCTAGAGTAGTAATATTAGCTCCTGAGTAAAAATCTTTTAAGTAACTGCTTGAGCAAATTTTGTTCCTGACAAAATAGTGTGTTTTTTTGAGCAAAGATTTGTTTCAGTAGTAATATTCCACAGTAATGATCAATGGTTGGTAAATTTTTCGCAAGAGTAATAAGAAAAAAATTGCAGAATTTTTAGAGAAATAAATGAAATTTTGTAAATGTGTTAAAGTATTGATAAATTTGTCTTTAAAAAAAGTGCACCACAGATTTGCAGGGAGCATTTAGCTCAATCTGTGGTGTAAAACTTAGCGCTGTTAGCTAGGTGAAAGAGTATTGGCCCCCGCCATACTCTTGACCTCTTATAGAGCAACCATTGTGCCATAAATTATTTTTTTGCTAAATTAAAGTTTAATTTTTACCTACTATTATATCTATCAATAAATAGAATAAGTTAGAATTTTAATTGTCTTACGTAATATTTAATATAATTACTATTTAAGTGATTAAAAAGGTTTTTACTTTTTTAAGGTGAGGATTTTTTCAGGTTTAGGTGTGGAAAAATCCTCATTCCTTAATTAACCTATCGAAAATATCAATAGTAATTTCTAATAAGTTATGCACTATAAGATCAGCGTCTAAATTTTTATGTGAAGATAAAACCCCAATGCTTTTCATTTTAGCTCTTTTGGCCGCTTCTATACCTACTGCTGAATCCTCAACCACTATACAATTTTGAGGTTTTATTTTTAGCCTATCTGCTGCAAGTAAAAAGATTTCTGGACTCGGTTTACTTTCTTTAACTGCTTCAGCAGAAACCCATGCATCAAAATGATCCTTTAAGTCTAAAACCCTTAGGATAGTTTCTACATCTTCAGCCGATGCAGAGGTAGCTAAAGCCTGTTGCCATTTATTAAGTTTTAATTCTAGTAAAAGGTTCTTTGCATTTGGGACAAGTTCAATCCCTTTGGTGCGAATAATTTCGCGGTAAGACAATTGTTTATTAATAACAATTCTTTGAGCGTCGGATAAAGTTAGGTTTTTGTTACAGTAAGTATATACAGCCGTTTCACTTCGTTGACCAAAACAAGATATAAAAGTTTCTCTAGAAAGAGCATAACCTTCTTTTTCTACCGTTTCTTGCCAAGCCTTAAAGTGATAATCTGTTGAGTCAATAAGAGTACCGTCTAAATCCCATAAAACAGCATAATTTGATTTCATGAAAAAATTTTCCTGATTTTTAATTTATTATTTTTGATGAAAGAGGAAATATTGGAAAGTTTAGTTAGTTTAAGTTTAGTCTCCTGCTAATTGCAGTCTAGTAGAAGCAGGCAATTTAATTTGAAATTGGGTGCCTTGACCAGGTTTACTTTCTACAAAAATTCTTCCCTTATGTTCTTGAATAATGCCATAACTTACAGCTAAACCTAAGCCTGTTCCTTGTCCAACACCTTTAGTGGTAAAGAAAGGATCATAGATTTTAGCAATATTTTCTGGTGCAATACCTACTCCAGTATCTTGTATTTCTATTAAAATTGCGCCATCGCGATATTGAGTATGTATGCTTAATGTACCTCCTTGGGGCATTGCATCACGAGCATTAATTAAAAGATTCATAAAAACTTGTTGGAGTTTGGTTGCATTGCCAATAGTGCTAGGAAGAGCTTCACCATAAGCTCTTTCAAGTTTTATTTGTGTATTTCTAAGTTGAGGCTCAAGCAGTTGAATCGTATCATCTAAAACTCTATGAATATCTAACTCAGCAAATTCAACATTCCCAGTACGAGAGAAATTTAGCAAATTGTTGACAATTTCTGATGCTCTATGGGTTTGGCGTTTAATTTTTTCTAGTACTAAATGTTTAGGGTCTATAGAAGGGGTTTGAGCAAGTAACATCTGTGTATAGCTAGAAATTCCTGTTAAAGGGGTATTTACCTCATGAGCAACACCAGCAGCAAGTAAACCTATAGAAGAAAGCTTATCAGTTGCCCTAAGTTGTTCTTCTAGACGTACTCTTTCAGTAATATCTTCAAGTAAGATTAATGTACCAGATAAACGAGCATCTTTAGTTTCTAAAGGAGAAAGAGAAAGATTAAAAACTAACTCACGGCCATTTCTAGAAGTAGTTTTATAGTGATAGATATTATGTGTACTATCTAGCTGCCAACTAAAGTTACCAGTAGCGTTATGAATTGTGGTAATTAAATCTTTATCAAAAATCTCTTCTACAGAAGAGCCTAATGCATCACTACGTCGAATTGCTAGTAGTTCTTCTAGAGTCCTATTCCAATTAGTAATAAAGCCTTCTTTATCAATAGAGAGTAGTCCAACATTAACGCTTTCAATAATATTTTCACTAAAATCTTTTAATTTAGCTAAAGCAAAAGCTTTTTCTTTTTCAGAGCGATAAAGAAGGCTATTTTCAATTGCTACAGCAACATAACCTGATAGGCTTTTAACTAACTCAATATCTTCGGATGTTAAAATACTTCCTTCAATAGTTTTACCAAGCCCAATTATAGCAATAAGCCTATCTCTAAGATAACAAGGAACATAATAGTCTAATAGCCGTCTATTAGAATCTTCAAGCCCTGGAACTTGTTCAGCTAATACATACCTACGATTATATTTACTATCTAGAGCTAATTTAATTATTTCTGAAGAAAGAACAGGGTCTATAGGTAAATTCGCACTGTAAGCAAGACGGAATTTATTACTCGTTTCTTCTTCTATAAAAATAGCTAACTGGTTAACATAAAGCATCTCGCCTAATCTATTAGCTAATGAGCTTAGAAGCTCGGTCATTTCAGTAGTTGAGGAAAGGGTACGGCCAAAATCTGCTATTCCATGACGATTGTCGTAACGTTCACCAAAAAAGAGTCTATCAACACGTTCTTGTAACCAATTTTTTATTGGAGCAAAAAGCATTGCAGCAAGCGACATAACAGCTACTTGTAAGGCTACTGTAGCATTTTGGCTGATAGAGGGAACAAGTTCATGTACCCATTGACCAGCTTTTACAACCCCTAACATAAAAATTACTACTACTGATACTGTGGCTAAAACATAAGTCATACTACGTCGTAAGATAATATCAACATCCATAAGTCTATAGCGAACTATTGAATAGCCAAAGGAAATAGGTAGTAAAATTGATGCACCTGTAGCAAAAGCTTGTTGTAGAGGTGAGATTTCTTTTCCTAAAAGATAAGGGTAAGCATAGAAAATTGCAAAGGGAATAGCATTAAGTGAAAGCCCCCAAACAATCCATTTTAACTGCTGACGTAGGATCGATGCTCTGGTTTGTAGAAAAGTAATTAGTAGTAGTGCGCTACTTACAAGAAGAAAGATAGTAAAATGAAGAGTTTCTATTTTCTTAATCCAATGTTCCCAGCTAAGTAAAGCCATATTATATTGGCTACCAAACATTATGATAAAACGAAAAAAGATTAATATGAGACTAGGTATATATACTAGAGAAATAAGCCATTGTTTTTCAGTAACAAGTTTACGTCTAAAAGGAAAGTTTAAGCAAAAATGAAAAAGTAGGGGTGCTAACAGTAAAAAAGCGCTAGTATCGGCTAAAAACACAATTTTATCTGCTGTACTAAAAGACCCACTCATACTTAAACAGTAGCTAGTAAAAGACAGTAAGCAGATTATATAGAAATGCATTACATAAGGAGCACCATTTTGTTTTGCAAGCACATAAAGCCCTACTAAAAGGAAAATAGAGCCAACAATAGCCAAATAGATTTGCAAAGGCAAGCGGGAGGGTTCTGACTCGATTTTATTTAAGTCTGCGTCCCAAAGGCCAATTTCTCCAGCTATTTTACGTTCAATTGTGTAGGTAATAGAGCCTTCAGGAAGGACTTTTTCATCTAGAATAAAAAATATATCGCGGGTACTTTCTATTTTGTAATAATTTTTTCCTTCATCAAAACTAACCCAGCGAAGTAAATCGTCTCTTACAATACCAGCGCGGTCTGCTGCTGAGCCTGTACGAACCAGATCAGCTTTTATTCCTTCGCTAGTATCAACCCAAAGCACTCCATCATCTGGAATAGGTTTTTGGTTAAGACGTTCATTAGTATTGACAAGACCTAAGAGAATGATCCCAATGGTTAGAATCAACACAAGCATCTCTTTGGTTTTTGCCGCGATATTAAACATAAAATTGATTTATAGAAGGTCTTAAAACATCAGATCAGTTTAAGCAACTTGTATTCCGTAAAAAATAAAGTTGTAAGTTATTGAAAAATTAGTACACAAGAGAAAATACTACAAATTTAAAATCCATTTTTTTGCAGTTAATCCATGATTTTGTAAATTTTACAAATTTGAGTTTAAGGTAAAGTTTTTAGGGTTTAGTTTTTCTTAAAATCTAACAGAAAAACCTCCACGAATAGTACGCCAATATTGATTAATAGCAACTCTTGTTTGTTTATCTCCTAGCTTTAGATCTAGTAAATTACGGGCATCAACAGTTGCTTCCCATTTACCAGGAACAAAGTCAAACATTGGAACAGTTTGAGTTAGATAAATACTAATATTAGGGTCAATCATTCGCATTTGTTTTTGGAAGGGATCTATTGCTAGTAGAGCATTTGGACTAGCTAAACGCATAACAGCAGAAACCTTTGTACCTGTGCTAAATAACTGAGCATTTACCTTACCAGTAAAAATATGAAAATAGCCAACAGAGACGATTGGCTGACCAGCTTGAGAAAAGTTTATTTCCTGTCCTTGTCCAAAAGAATAGCCAACCATTGTAGAAATATTACTGGATAGTGGATGAGAAAAAACAACTCTTACTCCTTTGGCATCACCTGTTTGAGAAATAGTATTAAGAGTTAAGTTATTATCTGGTTGTGAGTCAACATTTTCACCTGAAAGTATTGGAATGGTTCTACTGGAAACTTTATCCCAAAATAGTGCTGTTTCTAATCGTGAACGATCCTTAAATGTATGGCTATAGCCAAATTCATAGCGTTGATTTGTTTCTAGAGTTGGCTCAGGGACTAGACTAATTAACTCTACTGGCCCCTTAAAATCAACTTTTGTTGTCTCAAATTCTGTACTAGCTTCAATGTCGGCACCATCAGGTGAATAAATAGCAGCGAAAAGCTGGTCATTTGGGCTGACTTGGAGATCTAAATTTACTCTTGGAGTAAAATGGTTTGATTGTTTTGCTCCATCAAAATGAGAATAATCAAATCCATAAACAAGTACCACTGGGCCAGAAATTCGCCATTTATCTATAGCTCTAATGGTATATTGGTTAATATCTCTAGTAATTGGTTTTTCAGCATTAGGTGTAAGTGTAGGGAGTTGACCATAGCCTATAGCTAATTCTACTGTATGATTTTCATTTTGAGAGAGTGTAGTTTGAACATCAAGTCTTTGAGGGCTGTTAACAGCTAAACCTGTTTGGCCTGCTACAACTAGCTCTATGTCTTCATTTATCATTTGAGATAAAGCAAAATTTAAGCTAGTAGAACTACCTGGAAAAGGTCGTCGAGAAAATGTTTTTGAAGAAGTAAGATTTACAAAACCATGAGATTCACGGATAAAAGGTTTTTTTTCTGCTATATACTCTTGTTCATCCCATTGAAATATAGTTCGATTACGCCTTAAGACATATTTATAGCTATCTTTTTGTTGTTCTTCTGAAATAAGTGAACTTGCTTTTTCTAGTTTTAAGTCAAAGATAGTATTTTGAGAAGGGTTAACATTAGCCTTCGCTACCTCTATAGGCTTATATCCAGTAGCAATTGCTTTTAGCTTATAATTTCCTGGAGAAAGATTACTAGCTAGAAATCTACCATTTTTATCTGTAGTAGTTTTAAGTATTGTCTCTTGCTCATTATTAAAGATACGGATTACAGCACCAACTAGAGGACGATCGTCATTATCTTTTATTGTGCCAGAAATAGTCCCTGAACTAGGGTTAGCGGTAACAATTGTTCCCATCATAATTACTATGGCAGGAACAAAAAATACTGTCCATCGACTAAATGCTTTCATTGGGTTTTCTCACTAAGCTTAAAAATTTTCTTGTTTATCGAAAACAACTCTCAAATTAGAGAAATACTTATACTTAACTTATTGTAAATATTGCAAATACTGAGATAGTTGTTTCAAGCTGTGACGAATAGAAAAATTTTAGCACACGATTTTAAGCTGTCAAGCAAACGATAAAATACCTATTCTAAACTTACCTTAAACTTGCTCTAAACTTATCCTAAACTTGGACAAAGTTTAATTCTCTAGAAAACTTGCCTAAGCTTAATTTATAGTCTCTTATTATTTGCAAAATAAGGTGATAGCTTTATAAATTTTTCTTTTTGCCATCACTATTCTATTATCATTGACCAATTAGTCAGTTTCAGAGTAAATTTCTTCTCAAATACAATAAAAAATATTTATAGACTTATAAAGCTATTTTAAGTTTTATATAAAATAGCTTAGGTGATTTTAATGAAAAAATTAATTATCGCAATAGATGGGCCTTCAGGTGCAGGTAAAAGCACTACTGGCAAAGCGCTAGCAAATAAGCTTGGGTATTTATATATAGATACAGGAGCAATGTATCGTGCTGCGGCTCTAGCTGTACTTAACAACGACATAGCTTTAACTGAAGAGGAAAAAGTTATAAATCTAGTAAAAGAAGTTAATATTGCTCTTGAGGGAAAACCTTATCAACTTCATGTTTTTCTTAATGGCAAAGAGGTAACAGAAGATATTCGAACTCCAAAAGTTAGCCAAGCGGCTTCAATAATTTCTGCTATAGGGGGGGTTCGTCAAGCTTTAGTTGAGCGTCAAAGAGAGATGGGAAGACTAGGTGGAGTAGTCTTAGATGGACGTGATATTGGAACACATGTTTTTCCTAATGCAGATGTAAAGTTTTTTCTTATTGCAGATGTTTATGAACGTGCTAGACGGCGTAACTTAGAAGAATTAAACAGAGGTGAAAGCTTAAGTTTAGAACAAACCTTAAAAGAAATAGAAGAACGCGATCATCGCGATAGCCAAAGAACTTATGCTCCTTTAAGACCCGCAATAGATTCTATTCAACTCGATACTTCAAAATTATCACCAACAGGCGTAGTAGAAAAAATGTTAGAACATGTAGAAGAAAAACTAAACTTAGTAGCAAAACCCTTAGGAACTATCTAAATGTTTACAGGAATTATTGAGGAAGTAGGGACAATTAAAAGTACTCAAACCCATTCCCAAGGAGGAAAACTGACTATTTTAGCTAGTTATATTACTAGCGATATTAAACTAGGTGATAGCGTTGCTGTCAATGGGGTATGTTTAACAGTTACAGAATTTAATAATAATGTTTTGTGTTTTGATGTTTCTTTAGAAACCCTTAAGCGTACTACATTAGGTTACTTAAAAGCTGGACGACTAGTAAATTTAGAAAGAGCATTAAAGCTTAGTGATAGATTAGGTGGGCATATTGTCCAAGGGCATGTTGATTCTACTGGTCAATTTTTGACTCGCCAAAAAGTTGGAGAAAGTTTTATAATGCGTTTTTCTTTTCCTAAAGAAATAGCTCATTATATTTGTAAAAAAGGCTCAATAGCCATTGAAGGTATTAGTTTAACGATTGCAAATCTAACAGAAAATTACTTTGAAGTAGCAGTTGTCCCTCATACAATAAAAATGACAACTCTAGGTCATCTTTCTTCTGGAGATGATGTTAATTTAGAAGCTGATATCCTAGCTAAATATATAGAGCGTATGTTAATAAAAGACCCTGTAAAATCAGAAAAATCTGCTTTAACTATGGAAAAACTAAAAGATTTAGGATATTAATTTTGCTTAAGAAGTATCTTAGGCTCTTATAATACGCTTTTTAAGAATATTAACAATTTGTTTTAGAATCAATTATTTAAGAATGTAGTAAAAATTATTGGAGGTAATTTTTTATGTCAAGTATTCCTGAAATTTTTGAATCAATGAAAAAATCTTACAATGCAGGTTCTATAGATGATGATCGTAGCTATTATTTTTCCCTAGATGATTATAAATACACCGTAACTTTTGCAAAAGGCAAAATTAAAGTTGAAGAAGGTAAAACAGTTGATGAAGCAGATTGTGTATTAAAAACATCTGCTGATATGTTTGCTAAAATATGGGGTGGTTATAAACCTGGTATGATGGATTTTATGAGTGGTAAGATTAAAACTAATAATCCCACGCTTTTACAAGAATTTGGTGGTGCTTTTACAAAATAATTAATATTAAATTTTTAATAAAACTAAAAAGGCACAGAACTAATATTTTTATTGGTTAAACCGTGCCTTTCCCCTATTATCTTGCAATAAGTATTTTTATGAGGGTTAAATGTTTTCTTCCCGTACCCCAAAAGAACTAACAACTAATAAATTAACTAAGATTATTGAGCAAAAAAAGTTAGATAATGAAAACCTTTTAGACTTAACACAATCAAACCCAACTTCTATAGATATAATTTACCCTGAAAAAGAAATCCTTTCAGCACTATCTAACCCCAAAGCTTTAATTTATCAGCCTGATCCTAAAGGCTTATTTAATGCACGTAAAGCAATTGTTGATTACTATAAACTAAGGAAAATAAATATAGATATAGAAAATATTTTTCTTACAGCTAGTACAAGTGAAGCTTACACCCTACTTTTTAAGCTACTTATGGAGCCAGGCGATTCTCTACTAGTCCCAGTTCCATCTTATCCTCTTTTTGAACATTTAGCCCAAGTTGAAGGAGTAAAAACTATAAATTATACCCTACATTATGATGGGACTTGGTATATTGATTTTCATCTTTTGCAAAGTCTTTGTAAGAAAAACACTCGTGCAATTATTATAGTTAACCCTAATAATCCTACAGGCTCATTTCTTAAGAAAAATGAATTGGCTAAGCTAATAGAGTTTTGCAAAGATAACCAATTAGCTTTAATTTCTGATGAGGTTTTTTGTGATTATGCTCATTATGCTGATAATGAACGAGTTAGTACTATTGCAGAAGTTAGCGAGATCTTAACTTTTAGTCTAAATGGTTTATCTAAAGCCGCATGTCTACCACAATTAAAATTAGGCTGGATTTTAATTAATGGTCAAGGTGATAATTTCTATCAAGCCCATAATAGACTAGAGTTTATTACAGATCTTTTTCTTTCTGTTAGTAGCCCTGTACAACACGCTTTACCAGAATTATTAAAACTTGCAGAAGGAATTCAAGAACAGATCCTTAAAAGAGCATTAAGTAACTATTCTTGGTTAAAGTCTCAAATAAAACCTGAAAGTGTATGTAGCCTTTTGCCTATCGAAGCAGGCTGGTACGCAATTATACAAATCCCTAAGATAGTTCCTGAAGAAGAACTAATACTAGAATTATTAATAAAAGATAACTTAATCATTCATCCAGGATATTTTTTTGATTTACAAATGGATGGATATTTAGTGGTAAGTTTAATTACGAAGCCAAATATTTTTCAAGTAGCTATTAACAAATTATTAAGTAGAATAGGCTAGGGGTAGAGCTATGTCTCTACCCCTAGCCTATTCAAATATGTCTCTACCCCTAGCCTATTCAAATATGTCTCTACCTTTATTTTAACCTACATGAACATAAGGACGACGTTTAGGGTTAGGCTCGGCTAAACGAAGAACTTCACGAGTAACAGGAGCTGTATCGCCTTCACCAAAGGCTAAATACTTAAGTACATAAGTAATAGGATTACCTTCTGTCCAGCCAAAATAAACATGAGGTTGACGATGAGTTTTATCGCGAATATGTAGTAGTAAAGCAGCTATTGCATTAGGTACAGCAGGGCTTTCACAGCGTAATATCCTATGTTTTCCTTCGTTAACACCATGTACTTCTAGCACTTCATCAGTAAATTCAGAAGCATCTCCTGGTTTTATTTCTAAGAATATTAATTGTTCTTCAAAAATATTATGAATATCCCTAGCCTCTTTTTCCTTGAAATGATAGGTATGGCCGCCAGGTCTATGAGCAATAATACGTATATCTTCTGATTTACTAGCTTCTTTAATAAACTTTTGGGCTGATTCATCTAGAATTACTTTTTGAGTTCGTAATTCGGTGGAACGTAAGGCACGAGAAATCAAAGAGGTAGCTAAAGTTGCAAGAATAAAAAATGACGCTATTTTGATTCCTTCAGGTCTTTCTATAATATTAAGCACAGTTGTATAGCCAAAGACTAAAGTAATTATTAAAAACTTAATTCTACTTAACCACCCATTTTTCCAAATTATTAAAGTAACTGCTAAGGCAGCAGAAAACATTAATACAAGTACCCCTGTTGCATAAGCACCACCTTGTGCATCAACATCAGCATTAAACAAAATGGTGATAATAAAGCCTACAGCAGTAAAGAAAAGTACTAGAGGTCTAGAGGCTTTAGCCCAGTCAGGTGCCATTCCATATTTAGGTAAATACTTAGGTACTAGATTAAGTAACCCTGCCATTGCAGAAGCTCCTGCGAACCATAAAATAGCAATAGTACTTAGGTCATAAATTGTCCCAAACGTTTCACCTAAGTAAAGATGAGCTAAGTAAGCTAATGCTCGACCATTGGCTTCACCGCCAATTTGAAAAGCTTCTTTAGGGATTAATAGAGTTGTAACTAAACTACTACTAATTAAAAAGATGCTCATAATCAATGCAGCAGAAACTAATAGATATTTTGCATTTCTTATTCTTCCCTCAGGCTTTTCTACAGTATCGGTTAAATCGCCTTTTATTAAAGGCATTACAGCTACACCTGTTTCAAAACCCGAAAGCCCAAGTGCTAATTTAGGAAAAAGTATTAGTGATATGCCTAGTACGTTCCAGGAAGAGCCATGGCTAATAAAAATTGCTTCTCTCCAATTGCTAACTACACTTATATCTTTTGCAATATGATAAAAACCTACTCCTACAACAATAAAATTAAGTACTAGGTAAGCAAATACTAAGAAAACCGCTAATCCAATTGCTTCTCTAAAACCTTTTAAGAAAATAGCTCCTAGAAAAGCTACTAGTAATAGTGTTACTAGCACCTTATGATGTAACCAGTCAGGAACAAAAGGGTTTTCTATAATATGAGCAGTAGCATCAGCGGCAGAAAGCGTTATGGTAATCATAAAATCTGTTGCTGCAAACCCTAATAAAACAAGGACTAATCCTTTACCTTTCCAGCGAGGTAATAAAGATTCTAGAATTGATATACTTCCTTGCCCATTTGGACTTTCTTCTGCTACACGGCGATAAATTGGAAGTGCTCCAAATAAAGTTACAAGTATTAAGATAAAAGTTGCTACTGGTGAGAGCACTCCAGCAGCTAGAAACGCAATTCCAGGTTGATAACCTAGAGTAGAAAAATAATCTACCCCTGTTAAACACATAACTTTCCACCAAGGTGCACGTTCATGGGCTTTATGTTTATCAGGTGTTTTAGTACTATCTTTTAACCCTTCTAGTAGCCAAAGATTAAAGCGTTTTTTTAATGTTGCTGTTGACATTGTGGCCTTTTCATATGTTTTAAGTCTTTTTAATTAAAAAGCTTAAACTTGATTATTGAGTTATTCTTTAAAAAAAGCTTATGGTTCAATAAGTTTGATTTTTTTAAATTAAGTTGGTTGATAAAAGAGGTGATTAAAAATTTTTGGTAATATGTTGTATTAGGGAGAAGAGTTTGAATACCATTTTTAAACTTAAAAAAGTAACTTCTTCTAATCCAAAAGATTAGAATGCTAATAAATCTTCTATACATTATTCTTCCAAACAAGCCTACGAGGTTAGCTGACGGGTTTGAGTTTGGAAGTACTCTATCAGAATCAACTGAATTCACCCCTAATAAAAAAATCTTAAGATTTTTTTATGTGGTTCCCCCGCTACATTTTATGTATTCGGCTAAATGTTTTTTGCAATATATTAATAATCTTCTATTAATTAAATAAAATTTAAGTTTTTAATTTTTAACTTAAATTGTTACTAGTTAAATAGAACTCACACGCACTCTGGATTCTATCTAAAGAAAATAAGGAAGTCATAAAAATCACATAAAGGTTTTATAAAGATTTTGCCTCTTAAGTCTACATCTTAAACATCTTCCAAATAATTATTGGAACAACTATAATTGCTTGCAATTAGTTACTTAAGAGTAAAAAATTAAATCTTATATATAGATATTTTCTTAACTGTTGAAGTTCAAAAACATATTCGTTACGAAAATTACCCTAAGCGTTACGGAATATTTTTTATGCAGGGAAATTTAAGAACTATCAAGATCACACATTAAGCGACCTTTTTAAATCTTTATTTTATTCATTAAATAATGCAAATAGATAATTTACCAAAATTAAAACTTAATGAGCAGGAAAGCCTTTCACGCCAACACTATGATATTTTATTTATGAGTTGGGCTGGATGGGTTTTTGATTTTTATGATTTAGTTCTTTACACATTTTTGTTAATTCCTATTGGTAAGGAACTAGGGTTAAATAATATACAAACATCTTGGATCTTTGGCACATCTCTAGCTGCTACAGCACTTGGAGGTGCACTTTTTGGTGTGCTTGCTGATAAATATGGCCGTAAAAAAGTTCTTGAATGGACAATTTTACTCTTTAGTTTAGGTACTTTTCTTTCAGGTTTTGCTACAGATCTTTGGACATTAATTCTTTTTAGAGCAATAACTGGTTTTGGTGTTGGTGGAGAATGGGCAACAGGCCAAACCTATATAGGGGAAACCTTTCCGCCTAGGGTTCGTGCTCGCTTTGCAGCTTTTATGCAATCAGGTGCTCCAGTGGGTTTTGCTCTTGCAGCTTTAGTTGGTGGGCTACTTGCCCCTGAAATTGGCTGGCGAGCCTGCTTTTATATTTCTGTTTTACCAGCCCTTTTAGTAGTCTTTATAAGAAGACGTTTACCAGAGTCTGATATTTGGCAAGAAAGAAAAGATTTTTTAGAAAAACATCCTGATCCTCTTAATAAAGAACCCCAGGTTAATTTTCGTATTCTTTTTACCTCTCAATATCGCTACTTATTTGTTATTTCTCTACTCTTAGCCGTTTTTGATATGGCAGCTTATTGGATAACTTTTTCTTGGCTACCAGGTTATTTGTATCAAGAAAGAGCTTTTTCTTTAGCAAAATCTGCTCTTTGGGTAATTATTGCTCAAGTAGGAGCTTTTATTGGTAATTTAGCTTTTGGTTGGACTGCTGATAAATTTGGTAGACGGCCAGCTTACTCAATTTTTAGCTTTTTAATGGCAATAGGTTTAGTAATGATAACTATTATGTGGTCAGTAATTATTTCTTATCCTCCCATTATTCTTAGCTTTATGTTTTTAGTAGGCTTTGGAACAGGGATGTTTGCAGGCTATGGGCCTCTTTTTGCTGAACTTTACCCAACTAGCATTAGAAGTACAGCTATGGGGACAGCTTATAATTTTGCCCGAGGGATACAGTTTTTTGCTCCTATTCTTGTGGCCGTAACGGCTCAATATTATGGATTAAGCGGAGGTATTTCTTTAGCTGCAATCTTTGCTGTTTTATCAGGATTATGGATTTGGCTATTCCCTGAAACCAAAGGGCTTAAGATTAGGGCTATGAGCGAAAAAGTCAATTCCCATTAATAATATTTAAGAAATTAGACTTAGCTTTTTTAGCTTTTTTAGCTTTTTCAAATTCTTAAATATGTAAAAATCCTCTAACTTATAGCGCTAATTTACTCAACACAACCTTTCACTTAATAGAAAATACTATTCAAAAATATTTTTCTAACACTACCATATAGTACTGTTCTCTTTTATAATCAATAAATTGTGTTAGTTAATAGCCCCTTTAGCTTTTATTCTGGCACGCTTTTTGTTGGTAGTGCTTATGTAGATATTTGAAAAACTATTAAAGCAAGGAGGTAAAAAACCATGCTTAAACGAAGTCTAGTTAGTTTGATTTTAGTAGTTTTTCTAGCTTTATGCTCATTTTTAGAAATAAGTGCGATTGCTACATTTGCACAAAATATTCCAAAAGAAACTGTTAGAACCGTTACAGTTACAGTAAAAGAAAAGAAAAATCTTCCTATTCCAAATCTAGAAACAAATGATTTTCAGGTTTTTCATGATGGTAAATTATTAAATATAAAATCTGTTACTCCTGCCAGCGAAGTTCCTCTAAACTTAGGCATTTTAATTCAAGAAGGAGCATCTAATCTTAACCTAGAGCTAGATACAGTTAAGCGATTTATCTTAACCCTACCGTATGGCTCAAAAGTAATGATTGCTTATACTAAAGATGGTTTCCTTGATATATGCCAAGTTTTTACTTCAGATCTAGATAAAGCTGCTAATAAGTTGCAAATAGTTGATCCTTTTAGTAACTATTATTCTAATTCTTACCTAGATCTTAAAAACTTTTTGTCCTATTTTAATCCTGTAGAAGCGGAACGTAACGAGATACTATTTATTTCGGATGGTTTTGACCCTTTTACAGGCACGTTTTCCTCTCCCTCTAGTAATCTTTACTTAGCTGAAGCAATTAGAAAAGCACAAAAGAAAAATATTCCTATTTTTTCTATTTTTACTCCTTCTGCTAGGGTAAAAGACTTCTTTGCTCGAACTAGCGCTACAAGCTCTCTTATTTACTTAAGTGAACAAACAGGGGGCAATGCTTTTTATACAAATTCTGGTTATGTAGCTTTAGATAGCCCTTTAGAAGAGCTTTCTAAATTACTTAATCAACAATATGTAATTTCTTATATAGTTCCAAGTAAAGATAGTAAACATCACCAAGTTAAAATCACAACAGATTATTCTAGTCTAAGTGTTTTAACAGCTAAGGAGTTTTATTTTTATGAATAGAAAGTAGCTTTTAGTGAAAATGTAATTATTAGCAACTACAGGATTTAAATCCTGTAGTTGCTAAAATTAAAATAGGGGGCTAAACATGATACCGATTGGACATCAACCTACACTAAGAAAAACTACTTCTTTAATAATTTACTTGATTATTAGCATAAATATTTTTGTGTTTTTGCTAGAAATGTTTTTTGGAGAAAGATTTATAGCTGGCTATGCTACAGTGCCTTATGAAATAACCCATAATATTGATTTAGTAAAACCATATTTTATAAAAGAAATAGGAAACATAATTCAAGGTGTTAGTCCAGACCCAATATACTTAACTATATTAACCGCAATGTTTATGCATGGTAGCCTGCTTCATATATTAGGTAATATGATATTTCTTTGGGTATTTGGTGAAGAGATAGAAGATAATTTTGGACATTTCAAGTTTTTAATATTTTACTTACTTTGCGGGTTATTGGCCGCTTTTACCCATATTATAAGCCAACCCGATTCAATAATTCCCTCTCTAGGTGCTTCAGGCGCAATTGCTGGAGTACTTGGAAGCTATATTATTATTTTTCCTAGCCATAGAATTAAAGTTTTAATCCCAATAGGCTTTTTTGCTAGTGTTATAGAACTACCTGCAAGTTTTGTAATAGGGTTTTGGTTCGTAGTTCAATTACTAGGACAATTTACTACAGCTAATTCTGATGGAACAGGTATAGCCTATATGGCTCATATTGGCGGATTTATAGCAGGTATTTTCTTAAGCAGGTTTTTTTATAAAGAAGAAATAATTCAATCATTTAGAGATGAGTTTAGAAATTGGAATAACCCAAACTCATCTCCAAATTAATATAATGGAGCAGCAATAAAAACTAAAAGTCTATAATCTTCGCTAGGATAATTACTTGCCCCGTTTAGTTACTAGCTTCTAGATTCCATAGCAACATAGTCACGTTCATCATAACCAAGATAGATTTGACGTGGACGGGCTATTTTTTGCTCTGAATCCTGCATCATTTCTTCCCATTGTGCTAACCAGCCTACAGTACGTGGAATAGCAAAAAGTACAGGGAACATATCAACAGGAAAACCCATTGCTTGATAAATTAGACCAGAATAGAAGTCTACATTAGGATAAAGCTTACGTTTAATAAAGTATTCATCTTCTAAGGCAATCTTTTCTAGTTCAAGAGCAATATCTAGTAAAGGATTACGTCCAGTAACTTCAAATACTTGATCGGCAGTTTCTTTAATTATTCTAGCTCTTGGGTCATAGTTTTTATAAACACGATGACCAAAACCCATTAAACGACCTGAACCACCTTTAACTTTTTCAATAAAATCAGGGATATTATGTTTACTTCCAATTTCAGTAAGCATTCTTAATACTGCTTCGTTAGCACCACCATGGAGCGGGCCATAAAGTGCTGCAACTGCGGCAGCTACAGCAGAATAAGGATCAACTTGTGAACTGCCTACACTACGCATTGCATTTGTTGAGCAATTTTGTTCATGATCAGCATGTAGAATAAAGAGTACGTCTAAAGCACGTTCTAGAACAGGGTTAGATTTATATTTAAGCTCTGTCATCTTAAAGAGCATGTTTAAGAAATTTCCAGTATAACTTAAGTCATTATCTGGATAAGCAAAAGGAAATCCCATAATATGACGATAGCAAAAAGCTGCTAGTGTAGGCATTTTAGCAATTAATCGCTCTGTTTCTTGACGGCGCACTTTAGCATCATTAATGTTTTTTGCTGCTGGATAAAAAGTTGAAAGTGCCCCTACAACACTTATTAACATTCCCATTGGATGGGCATCATAACGAAATCCATCTATAAATTTCTTTATATTTTCATGAGTCATTGTGTGATTGGTTATAGTATGTGTCCAATCATTAAGCTGTGATTGTGTAGGTAATTCACCATTAAGAATTAGATAAGCAGTTTCCAAATAAGTGCTTTTTTCAGCAAGCTGTTCTATTGGATAGCCACGATAGCGCAAAATTCCTTTATCTCCATCTATAAAGGTAATTTTGCTTTTACAAGAAGCGGTATTAGTAAAAGCAGGATCATAACACATTATTCCAAAATCATCTTCGCCTGTAGTAATTTGGCGTAAGTCCATTGCTTTAATTGTACCATCTTTAATAGCTACTTCATAAGTTTTACCAGTACGATTATCCGTAATGGTCAAAGTCTCTTTGCTCATGCAATTAGATTTCCTTTCCGCGACGTTTATTTTAAGGTAGTGTGGCTAAAAACCGATATTATATTCAAGACTGGCTCAGATTTATAGCCAATCTTGCCAACTATTTAGAGTAATTTTATTTTCTAGATTTTCTCTTAGCTATAAATCGAAAACTTAAGATTGGAGCACTTAAAAAATTTTTCCTTTAAGTTTTAAATAAAATAAAACCCTTGGTAGTTTATGCTAATCCAAGGGTTTTATTTAAAAAATAACTTATTAAAAAATAAAAATTTTATCGCTCGGTTTGCTTCATTGGCTGACGAAAAGTTGAATTATATGGTTCACTAGGAAGACTAACAGGACTACGTTCTAGTGAAGCGTCAAATCCTCCAAGCATTGGAGAAGTTTCTTCTAAAAACTCTTTTGTCATTTCAATACCTGAAAGTAGAGAGTCAAAATCTAAAGATGCTATATGTTCTGGAGTAGGCATTGTTACTACCTGGTCATTAACTAATCCAAAGAAATTTTCAATAGATTGAAGCTGGGCTTCGACTCTTTTAACACTTTTTTCAATATCATCAAAGGTTTTAAGTCTTTGTCTAAGAATATCTAGGTTTCTCTCTTGTAGGTGGCGTGTTGGAGCATCAGCTTGTTGGAGTTGACGTTCTATTTGCATTATTTGATTTTGGATTACTTGCCGATTAATTGTATGCAAATGGTTTTTACGTCGGCGATACATATCAAGTAGATCCACAAAAGATTCCCAAGCTATTTGTAAATTACCATCTATATGAGCAGGAACTTCTTTAGCACGGGTAAATTTTTTATAATTTGCACAGATTTGATTTTTCATCCAACGCAAATACTCAACAGCTTCACGTTCGCGAGGCTCAAAAGTCTTTATTAATTCTTCTCGCGATCGCTCGCGTTGTTCTCTTAAACGCCGTACTTCTCTACCTTCAACAACGCGGCGATAAATGCTACTAGCTGGTACAATTGCCAAATAACTAACCTCTAGCAATGCCCCCATTGCTAGAGGGATTGGGCTTTGCGTATAAGCTGCGGCAGCAGTAAAACCCACCATCGACCAAATATTGAGCGGTTCTTTTAGTGCTTCTTTAAGGTAGCTGAGTTTATCTTTCATAGTCCTGGCCGCCAATTCCTATCTTTCTAAAATACCAAGATTAAGTAACTATTCTAGCATTTTTGCTCTTTGTGGTGGGGCAGTAACACCAGGCTCAGATAGCCCTGGTGAAGGCCCTTCGCTAATAAGCCCCATTTGGCGTTTATAAGCAAGAAGTGCATCTTGTGCTTCGATATTTTTTGCTTCTTTATCAATCTCTTGCATTTGAGAATCAACACCTGAGCTAGCAAGTTCCATCTTAGCGCGTGCTCTAGCTTCACGTTCAGAAATCTTATTGCGCATATCATCAAAAGTGCTTGAAGAATCACCAACTTGAAAAGAGGTCATCATACCAGCAATTTCTTCTTGCATCTTAGCGCGTTTATTTTCATTAATTAATTGCATTGCTTCGGCTTGGCGTTTTTTCATTTCTAACATGTAATTATCGCGAAACTTTAACGCTTGTTGGGATGCACGTTTAGATGTTTCTAGTTGGTCACGAGCGGAGGTAAGAGAGGCTTGTTTTTCTTGCATTATTGAAAGGTAGTTGGTTGCAATATCATCTCGACCCATCTTTATAGCAGCTTTAACCTTACTATCAAGTTCTACTACTTCTTTTTCAAGTTGAGATACTTGTTTTTCAATCATTTTTTCAGTTGCCATAACTTGAGCAACATTATTATTCATTTGCGGGATTTTGTCGCGCATATCACGAATTACTTGTTGTAGAATCAATTCTGGGTCTTCTGCTCGATCAATAATGCCGCCAAAAATAGAACGGAAAAGCCGCTTAACTCTTTCCCACATTGTTCCTCCTAGATATTGTCAAAATTATAAAGCCAATATTAATTGTTATTTTGTTTTGAGCAATAAATGTAAAATTTTTACCAGTTTACCACAACTTCTTTACTACTCAAATCCTAAATAAAGCTTATATGATTTTTAATTAATTTCTGTTTGCCGACTACTTAACGTCTGTTATTAAAACTCTGTTCCAATATTTATCAATGTCGTAGTAAAGCAATATCTCTTCGGTAATGTTTCCCAGCAAAATCAATCAATTCTACAGCTTTATAAGCTTGTTGGCGTGCTGCTTCTAAGGAGAATCTCTTTGCCACTACTCCTAGTACTCTTCCCCCTGAAGTAAGTAACTCACCTGATTCATTTAATTTTGTTCCAGCATGAAAAACTTTAACATTTTCTAATGACTCAGCTTCTTTAAGTCCACTAATTACTTGATTTACTTGAATTTGTCCAGGATAACCCGCCGCCGCCATTACTACACATACTGTAGACATATCACTCCAAGTAGGCTTAACTTGGCTTAAATCTCCATTAGCAATTCCTAAAAAAATATCTAATAGATCGCTATCTAATCTAGCTAATATTACCTGAGTTTCTGGATCTCCAAAACGAACATTATATTCTAAAATTTTAGTTCCGCTTTCAGTCAACATTAGACCAATAAATAAAATACCTCGAAAAGGCGTACCTTCATCAGCCATACCCTGTACTGTTACTTCAGCTATATCTTTTATTAAACGCTCTTTTAGATTTTTATCTAAAAGTCCTGGCATAGAAAAACTGCCCATTCCACCAGTATTTGGGCCAAGATTACCATCAAAAATATTTTTATAGTCTTGTGCAGGAGGCATTGGAATTACTTGTTTACCATCGCTAAAAACTAAAAGCGATGCCTCGCGTCCCTCCAAGTATTCCTCAATAACTATACGGGTGCCTGCTTCACCTAGTGTTTTTTCTACCATCATATCTTGGATTGCTTGATTAGCTTGGGCTTCATCCTGTGCTACTACTACACCTTTACCAGCAGCCAGACCATCAGCTTTTAGAACAACAGGATAGCCATAGATTTTCGAGGAAATAATGTCAAATGCAGACTCAGGGGTTTCGCAGATTGTAAAAGCAGCTGTAGGTAGATGATGACGAGACATAAAATCTTTAGCAAAAATTTTGCTACCTTCAAGCTGTGCTGCTGCTCTTGTTGGCCCTACTATGGGCAGATGCCTACGGTTAAATACATCCACTATCCCTGTTACTAAAGGGGCTTCAGGCCCAACTATGGTTAAATCAATTTCTAGACGTACAGCAAGTTCAGCAAGTGCTACAGGGCTATTGTTTTCACTTGCTACACAAGTTGCATACTGGGCAATACCGCTATTGCCTGGAGTTGCATAAATTTTTTCAATTTGTTGACTCTCAGCAAGCTTCCAAACTAAAGCATGTTCACGTCCACCAGATCCAATTACTAATATTTTCATAAATTACTATAGTTTATACCTAAGAGTATATCTTGGGCTATTAAGTATCCTTAATCAAAAATAAGCATTCTAAATTCTAAAAATATTGAAAATGTTTCTTTTTAATTAATAAGTCGTAAAATAAATTTTATATAACCGAGTAAGGTTTTAATTTATAGATTTATTATTAAAAGATTTAGTAGAAAGCCCAAATAAAGTAGATTCTAAAAGTAGGGCATCCTCTAAAGGCATTTCTAGTCCGTTAAAGAAAGACTCTAACAAATATTTTATCGCTAAGGGAGAATTATTTGAAATCTTTTGTGCTAGAGTTTTTACTTGACTAAATAACTCTGTTTGGCGAGTTACTTGACTGATAAGCCCCATTTTATAAGCTTCTTGTGCATCAAGTATTCTTGCTGATAAGAGTAATTCTAAGGCACGCCCTACACCTATTAAACGTGCAAGTCTACGGCTCCCGCCAAGAAAAGGAAGCAAGCCTTTTTCAATAGCAGGGAAGCCAAACTGAGAATCACTAGTAGCAATTCTTAAGCTACAAGCAAGGGCAATTTCTAAACCTACATCAAAAGTAAGCCCATTAATTGCAGCAATAACAGGTTTTCCTAAATTTTCTATTTCTAGAGCTAGTTTTTGGCCTTTTTCAGCATAAATCTTAGCCTCTTGTGGTGTTAGATTAGTTAGTTCTTGTGTTTCTGTCCCACTAATAAAAGCTTTTTCACCACTACTTGCTAATATTGCTACTTTAATTTCACTATTTTCTTTTATTAATCTAAAAATCCTAGTTAATTCACTAATAGTTTGACTATTAAGTGTATTAAGATTTTTCTCACGCTCAATAATAACTAATGCAATGGATGAATTAGTTTGAACTTGAATATTTTCAAGCTTTTCGGCCAAAAGATTAACATCTGTCATAGTGTCATATGGTAAAGTTGCTAGATAACTGAAAGTAGCCCAAGAGTCCTTAGGCTACTTTTATTTAACCAAAAAATCAAATTTACTAGTTTAGTTTCATTGGTTTAGGATTTTTTGGATCAGAATAATCATAAAATCCTCTACCTGATTTACGTCCAAGCATTCCAGCTAAAACCATTCGTTTTAGTAGTGCAGGTGATGCAAAGCGTTTTTCGCGGAATTCTTCAAACATAATTTCTGAAATATAATAAGTAGTGTCTAGTCCAACAAAGTCTAATAATGTAAAAGGCCCCATTGGATAGCCACAACCTAGCATCATGCCTTTATCTATATCCTCAATTGAACCTATTCCTTCTTCAAAACCACGAATAGCATCTAGAAGATATGGAACTAAAAGCCTATTAACAATAAAACCGCTACTATCTCTAGTTTGGACTACGGCTTTACCTATTTTTTTGCCAAACTCACAAACTGATGCATAAGCACCTTCATCGCTAAGAATTGTACGAACTGCTTCTAATAATTTCATTAAAGGAACTGGGTTAAAGAAATGCAGTCCAAAAAATCTTTGTTGGCGGGAAGGACTAAGAGCAGCCATTAATTCAGTAATAGAGAGTGATGAAGTATTAGATGCTAAGATAGTATCAGGTGGACACATTTGATCTAGTTTTATATAAGTTTCTTGCTTAATTTTTTTATTTTCTATAATAGCTTCAATTATTAAGTTACAATCAGCTAAATCATTTAAGTCTGTAGAGCCTTTTAATCGACTTAGAGTAGCAGTTCTATCTTCATCAGAAAGCTTACCTTTTTCTACTAATTTAGCTAAAGACCCTGTAATATTTGCCATTCCTTTATCAAGAAATCTTTGTTCTACTTCACAAGCTACAACTTGATAACCTGCAACAGCAGACACTTGAGCAATACCTGCTCCCATCAAACCACACCCAATAACACCAACTTTTTTAATCTCCATGAAAATAATTTTCCTCCTAAAATTTATTTGCCTTTGTATTATTTAATTGATTCAATAATCATTGCAATACCTTGACCACCGCCAATACAAGCTGATGCCATACCATATTTAGCATTACGACGGCGCAGTTCATAAAGTAGTGTTAAAACTAGCCTTGTGCCTGAAGCACCTAGTGGATGGCCTAACGCAATAGCTCCACCATTAACATTTGTACGTTCTCTATCTAGACCTAAAACTTTTTCTACAGAAAGATATTGAGCCGCAAAGGCTTCATTAATTTCTACTAGATCTATGTCTTCTAATTTAAGGCCAGCCTTTTTAAGAGCCGCTTGACAGGCTGGAACAGGGCCAATTCCCATAATTGAAGGATCAACACCACAAACTGCCCAGGAAACTACTCTACCCATAGGCTTAAGTTCTAATTCTTGAGCTAATGTTGAGTTGGTCATAACAATAGCTGCTGCGCCATCAACAATACCCGAAGCATTACCGCCTGTTACCATACCATCTTTACCAAACGCAGGCTTTAACTTAGATAAAGCTTCTAGAGTTGAATCTGGTTTCATATGATCATCACTGGAAAAAAGCTCTACGCCCTTTTTAGTTTTAATTTCAACTGACACCATTTCTTCTTTAAGTTTTCCTACTGAAGCCGCAGCGCGTTGTTGGCTAACTAAAGCAAATTCATCTTGTTGTTCTCGTGAAATATCGTTTTGACGAGCAAGTTTTTCAGCAGTTTGAGCCATATAAAGACCACAATAAGAGTCTACTAGTGATGCCATTAGTAAATCTTCTAGTTGGGCATGTCCTAAGCGGTAGCCTGTACGTGCACCTCTTAGTACATAAGGAGACTGAGACATTGATTCCATACCACCAGCTAAAACAACTCCTGCTTCATCTAACTGTATAAGTTGTGCTGCATTAATTAGAGATTGGATACCTGATCCACAAAGTCTATTGACGGTTAAAGCAGGCCGATCCATAGGAACGCCAGCTTTAAGAGCCACATGGCGAGCACCATAAATTGCGTCTGCTGAAGTTTGTAAGGCATTACCAAAAACCGTATGATCAATACGATCTGCACTAACACCTGTTCTCTCTAGTGCTGCACGAGCAGCTAGAGCGCCAAGTTCATTAGCAGTAAAGTCTTTTAATACTCCGTTATATTCTCCCATTGGTGTTCTTGCTCCACCAACTAACAAAATTTCTTTTAATGACATAAGTTTTCTCCTATATAAATGGGTCTGAAAGTTGAACTTATCAAAACTTCAGATTATGGTCAATTCGCGCTAACCCAATAAGACCCAAGCATCATATAATCAAGTAATAAATTTGCTTAGTTTTTATTTACGACATTTTTTTAATGCTGCTTCAATAGCATCTACTACTGTTTGCAAAACCTTAATACGTGCATAGTATTTATCTACAGACTCAATAATTGTCCAAGGAGCATAGCTAGTGCTAGTTCGTTGAATCATTTCACATATTGCTCGGTCATAGTCTGACCATTTTTCTCGATTGCGCCAATCTTCATCGGTAATTTTCCAAAGCTTAGATGGGGTTTGTTGGCGTTCTTGAAAGCGTTTTAGCTGCTCACTAGGATCAATATGTAGCCAAAATTTTACAACTACGGTTCCATAAGAAGTTAAATGTTTTTCAAACTCATTAATTTCTCGGTAAGCACGTTGCCATTCGTGGGTTTTACAAAAACCCTCCACACGTTCTACTAAAACACGCCCATACCAGGTTCTATCAAAAATTGTGATATGCCCAGCTTTAGGAATATGCTTCCAAAATCTCCATAAATAATGATGTACTTTTTCTTCACTTGTTGGAGCAGCAATAGGAATTACTTCATAACCTCTAGGGTCAAGATTTTCTGTTAAACGCTTAATATTACCGCCTTTTCCTGCTGCATCCCAACCCTCGTAAGTAATTATCACTGGTATTCGATACATATGTATCTCATGTTCTAGCGCACGGACTTTTTCTTGTAGGTCTTTTAATTTAATCTGATATTCTTCCCTAGGTATGCTTTTAGTAAGATCTATTGTTTTTAAAACAGAATCCTCTATTACAACTTCTGGTAAATATGAGGAGGAGGTTTCTTTTGTAAGGTTTTTAGCATTTTCTTCAAAGGATTTTTTATGTTCTTTAGAAATTAAAGCTTGCTCTATTGCAGAGATTAGGGTTTGGAAAATTTTAATTCTTGCATAGCGTTTTTCATGGGTCTTAACAATAGTCCAATGAGCATCTGCCGTACTAGTACGCTCTAACATTTCCTCAACTGCTTCTAAATACTCATCATAAAGCTTATGTTGTCTCCAATCTTGTTTAGTAATTTTCCAAGACTCAGCAGGGTTTTTTTCAATTTTCTTAAAACGTTTATATTGTTCATTTTTATCAATATGTAGCCAAAATTTTACAAGCACTGTTGCATCATCAGTTAATTGTCTTTCAAAATTAAGTATTTCATTATAAGCGTCTTTCCAGGCTTTTTTAGGAACAAGTTTTTCTACTCTATCCATTAAAACCCGTCCATACCAAGAATGATCAAATATAGCAATTGAGCCACGAGCAGGTAATTTTGTCCAAAACCTCCATAAAAAAGGATGGTAAAGCTCTTCTTGAGTAGCAAGATTAATAGACCAAACCTTAAAACCTCTAGGATCAAGGGGTTGCATAAGTTTATTTATATGAGTTCCTTTACCTGCTGAATCCCAACCTTCAAAAACAACAACTATTGGAATATTAGCATTTCGGGCTTCGCGTTGTAGTTCGCTTAATCGTGTTTCTAATTGAGGAAATATCATATCGTAAGTTTCTGGGGCAATTACTTGATCTTGTATGGTTTCTAGCATAATCCTTTAGTGGCTCCTATTAAATTAAGATATTTTAGGTGAGTAAGTTAGAAAGGTAATTTGCTGAGTTTAATTAGAAATGCTAAGGCTTGCAAGCAAGACTTAGCACATATTTAAGGGAGGTTTACTCTAAAAAAACTAAAAATTTTAACAGCTTTTAATTATTAAGGCTTTTGTATATTTTCTATTTAATTAGAGCTTAAGAATTTTTCCTTAGTTTAAGGGTTTATTTTTCCAAAAAACTTAAAATTTCCTCTGGGTGTGTTTCGGGTTTTACTTTAGGAAATACTGCTTCAATATTACCTGATTCGTCAATTAGATAGGTTACTCGGCTTATACCAAAATATTTTTTTCCATAGAGCGTTTTTTCTCCCCAAACTTTATAAGCTTCAACAATATCCTTATCTGTGTCTGATAGAAGTGTAAAGGGGAGTTGATATTTATCAACAAAAGATTTATGAGATTTTATACTATCAACACTAACACCTAATACAACTATATTAGAAGCTTGAAAAAGGGAAATTTTATCTCGAAAAGCACAAGCTTCTTTAGTACAACCAGGAGTATTATCTTTTGGGTAAAAATACAGGATAACTTTTTTTCCTTGAAAATCTTGTAAAGACACTCGCTTACCATTTTGGTCAAATGTATTAAAGTCAGGTGCTTTATCTCCTACTGATAATAAAGGCATTTACAACCCTCCTACAGAGTATAAAATTTAATTAAGATTAAATTGTAGAGCAAAATTTAATACCAGTACTTAACTAGAACAAGTACTATTTGGTGGTTAATTTCTATATGTTAGTTTAAAAGGGTTAGTTTTCTTGCCAGCATTAGCTTGTGTAAGCCAAAATAAGACAGAATTATTGACCAAAAGGCTATTTACCTGTTTAAGAATTTAACCAATTAACTATAAATGTTAGTAAGCCAGCTAGGCTGGAGAATTATTTTTAATATTAGGAGTCGTATGTTACGAGCTAGACTGCCTTTAATTGCTAAGACTGTAGCGCTAGTAGTTTTTTTAGGAGTAGCAACAATGCTAGGTATTCAATTAGTTAAAAGAATGAATGCTGTGCCACCAGCTATTACTATTAAACCTAACTTAAATGATGCTAAGCTTAATGCGGTGTTTAATAATTTTAAGTATGACTACCATGAAGGACGTACCCGCTATCGTCTTACTGCGGCTAAAGATACAGTCTTTAGCGACTCTCGCCATGAATTAGAACAAGTAAAATTAGAACTTTTTGATGAAGCAGGCGAAACTTCAGGACAAGTTACTTCAGAACTTTGCAAATATGACCAGTCTAAAGCAATACTACGCTTTGAAAAAAATGTAGTGATTGATACAAAAGATGGTTTACAAGTAAAGACTGAAAGCCTTGATTATGACCAAACTACAGGTAATGCAGAGACTCAGGATAAAGTTGAGTTTACTAGAGATAAGATTAGCGGTAGTTGCATAGGGGTAATTTTAGAATCAGATCCTAAACGTTTGGAAATGAAAGAATCGGTTTATATTAAAGTTGAACCAGCTAGTGAAAATAAAACTAGTCCTCAAAATGTTACTAAACCTGTCGAAATAACAGGAAATTGGGGTGAATATACAGCAGATGAGCAAGTTATTCGCTTAAAGGGTAAGGCTAAGATTGCTGAACCTGACAGACTTTTAAGTGCAGATACTTTAATAGCCTATTTAACAGAAGATAAAAAAATCCAATATGTAGAGGCTCATGGTGCTAGCCATTTAGAAAGCAAACAAGAAGACTCACTTAAGTTAGACGCAAATGATATGGAATTTTCTTTTGATGAGCTTGGGAAACTCTCTCAAGCCCAAGCTTGGGGAAATAGCCGTCTAGAAAGCAAAAAAACAGACTCTACATTAAAAGTAGCTTCTGAAGATATGGATTTTTCTTTTAGCCCTGAGGGTAAACTCTCTCAAGCAGAGGCTCGCGGGCAAAGTCGATTAGAAAATCAAGGAAAAGGCACTCCTTTAGAAGTTAATTCTGAAAATATGAGCTTTTTATTTAATGAGCTAGGCTTTTTAACTATTGCTAAAGCACAAGAAAATGTTACTGCACTAACAACAGAAGGGCCAAAACGTATCTTAACAGCAGATGAGCTAACAGTTTTTACAAAACCAACTACAACTACTAGTGAAGTTGAGAGAATCAAAGCGGTAGGTAATGTTAACCTTACTATAGCTGCTCCTGAACCTACTGAAACCTTACCTAATCCAAGTACTAAGCACTTAAAAGCTACTCAAGCAGAAGTTTTTTATTATCCAGGCGGGGAGTTTTTACGCGAAGCACAAGCACATGGAGACACTGTTTTAACTATTACTCCAATAAAAGAAATTCCAGGGGCAGAAAAACGAATAATGAGGGCTGAACATAACACTTTAACCTTTTTTGAGTCTGGGAATGCTGTTCGTGAACTAAATGCTCAAGGAAAAGTTAAACTAGAAATAGAAACCATTGCTAAAGCCGGTAGCATTGAACCAGCACGCATTAGCCAGAGTGAGAAGGCTAAAGCTAGTTTTGATAAAACTAGTGGAGAAATGTTACAGGCACTTCAAGAAGGCAATTTTAAGTACACAGAAGGTAGCCGTAATGCACTAGCAAATAAAGCTAATTATGATGCTACTAAAAAGCTGATTGAACTTAGAGATGGTAAAGTTATGGTTTGGGATGAACAAGCACGAACTCAAGCAGATGAAATTGATATGTGGACAGAGAAAAAAGAAAGTTTTGCTCGTGGAAAAGTACGCTCAACTTACTACAACCCTGAAGGCACTGGTCAAGCCACACCTTTTAGAAATATGAAAGCTCCAGTCTTTATTACATCAAAAGATTTACATGTTTTTAATGAACGGGGTGAGGCTATTTATACAGGTGATGCTAGGGCTTGGCAGGATGATAATTTTGTTAGAGCAGAAAAATTAGAGCTATTTCGAGATAACCGTAAAATGATTGCTACAGGCAATGTTTCTAGCGCTTTATATCAGGCTAAAAAGGCTTTATCTGAATCTAGAGAGTCTAAAGAACCAAAGGAACCAAAGGAAACTAAGGAAACTAAGGAGCCAAAAGAGGGAAAAAATAACCAAGTGGTTGTGCCAATTTTCGCTACATCTGATGTGATGGATTATTCAGATAAAGATAGATTAGCCCAATATAAGGGTTCGGTAAAAATGAAACAGGGAAATGAAATTTTAGAAGCTAATCAAGTGAAAATCTTTCTAGAAACAGAAGTTAATGAGATGAAACGCTTGGAAGCTTTTGAAAAAGTTGTACTAACACAACCTGGACGACGTGGAGAAGGTGATGAGGCCGAATATAATGCCTATGATCAACGCACCATATTAACCGGAAATATGGCTAAGGTGGTATCAGATTTGCAAGGGACAATAACAGGTCGCAGATTGACTTTACTAGGGGGCGATGATAGAATCTTGGTCGATGACCAACGAGGCACAAGACGAGTCAAATCAACCCACGAAGTTCAACGTTAATAAATAGTTTAGATTAGGAGCAGAGGTTTAAGTGGGTAAAAAAACTAAAAAACTTAGCGTTGAAATGGTATCGAATGAAAAAAAACTCGATACACCTGATTTGCCAACAAACTCTGCCGTCAGTAGCCAAGTAGAAATTGAAATTGAAATTGAACCTGCACAAGGCTTTCATAATCTGCCGGTGGAACTCGTAAGTAAAACACCAGATAAAGGGCCAGAACTTTTGCGTGCTGAAGGATTGAAAAAATCCTATAGAGGCCGTTGTGTCGTTAATGAGGTAGAGGTAGAAGTAAGACGAGGCGAAATTGTTGGACTTTTAGGCCCAAATGGCGCTGGTAAAACTACTAGTTTTTATATGATTGTAGGCCTAGAAAAACCTGATGCTGGTCGTATTCGTCTTGGTGATGGGGATATTACAGAATTACCAATGTATTTAAGGGCAAGACGAGGTATTTCTTATTTACCTCAAGAGCCTTCGATCTTTCGTAAATTAACCGTAGAAAAAAACATCTTAGCTATATTAGAAACCTTAGAACTTTCTAGACAAGAAAGACAAGAGCAGCTAGAAAAACTACTTGAGGAACTTGATATAGTACATGTTCGTCATACAATAGGATATGCTCTTTCAGGGGGCGAGCGTCGTAGAACAGAAATCGCTCGTTGTTTAACCTTAAAACCCTATTTTATCCTTTTAGATGAACCATTTGCTGGAATTGATCCAATAGCTGTTTTAGATATACAAAAAATAGTTAAGCGTCTAAAAGATAGTGGTATTGGTGTACTAATCACAGATCATAATGTACGCGAAACCTTAGCCATTACAGACCGTGCTTATATTATTAATAATGGCTCGATTTTTCGTACAGGTACTCCTTCAGAACTTACTTCAGATAAAGAAGTAAGAAAAGTGTACCTAGGAGAAAACTTTAGGATGTAAAAAAGGCTAAATTAGTTTTTATAAATTTAGCAAGCTCATTTTAAGTTTTTAAAACTCTATAAGAGTGGATAGATATGTCAATTAAGCCAAATTTAATAACTAGCCTACGTCAACAACTTGTTCTAACCCCGCAAATGCGGCAACGTATAGAACTCTTAGGAATGACAACCCTAGAGATGCAAGATCTAGTTCAAACCGAACTAATTGAAAACATTGTACTAGAAATAGAGGAAAGTGGCCCAGGTGAAACTGTTGAATCTCTATCTACAATGGATGAGTCATTATATGCGGCTGATAATCCACAACCACCAATGGTTGAAGCCCAATCAAACGAAGTAAACCCCACAGAAAACAAAACCGTTTCAGAAAGCAATTTTGAAGAAAGCGAAGCAGAAGCAGATGTTAACCCAGATTCTTTTCAAGAAATAGATTTTGGCACTACATTTGAAGACTATTTAGACCCTGGCTATAAGACTCATGAATATGAGCAAAGAGAGCGGCCTTCTTTTGAAAATATGATTACCCGACCGCTTACTTTGGCTGAGCATCTTTTATGGCAATTAAATATGTCAGGTCTTTCAGGGCAAACTCGCGAAGCCGCTGAAGCCGTTATAGGTAATCTTAATGACGATGGTTATTTAGATGCTACTTTAGATGAAATTATGGAAATGGGTAATTGGCCTCTAACTGTTGTAGAAAAAGCACGTAAAACTGTACAAACTTTTGATCCTACTGGAGTTGGATCGCTTGAAAGAAAAGAATGTTTACTAGTTCAATTAGAACAGCTTGGTTGTGCTAACCGTCTAGCCGCTAAATTAATTACAAGCTATTTAGATAGGCTACAACCCTACCGCTTACCAGACTTGGCTAAAGAGCTAGGCATTACTTTAGATCAATTAAAAGCAGAACTAGAGATAATTCGTAAGCTTGAACCTTATCCAGGTCGTAAATATGCGGCAAAAACTACACAATATATTGAGCCTGAGGTTTATATAGAAAAAATAGATGATGAGTATTATATTCACTTTAATGATGATGGGATGCCTCAGCTTAGAATAAACTCCCATTATCGTAAGCTATTAGAAAATGATGAGACTACTAAAGAAACTAGAGATTATATTAAAACTAGATTTCGTTCTGCCGTAGATTTACTAAAAAATATTGAGCATCGTAGACAGACTATTTATAAAGTTTGTGAATCTATTGTTAGACGACAAAGAGAGTTTTTAGATAAAGGTGTTGAGTCTATTAGACCAATGATGCTTAAGGATATTGCAGAGGATATTGAGATGCATCTTTCTACTGTTTCACGTGTAGTAAATGGTAAATATGCCCATACTCCTCAAGGTGTTATTGAGCTAAGACGCTTCTTTACTGAAGGAATGGTTAATGATGATGGTGAAGAAGTCTCAACTAGAGTAATTAAATTACAGATTAAGAAAATGATAGAGATGGAAAATGTACGTAGTCCTTTAACAGATGAAGAAATTGCAGAAAAACTTGCTAGAGAAGGTATGAAGATGTCACGGCGCACAGTTGCTAAATATCGAGATCAAATGAATATACCGGGTTCAAGAGAGCGCCGAATTGTAGGATAGAATGGAGGCAAATTTATTTGTTTGCCAAGAATTAAAATTTTATTTTTAGGAGGCGGCATAGATTCTGTAGCAGTAATCATAGGGTCATGCTGAATATACTATGAAAGTTGAATTTACCGGGCGACATGTAGAAGTTTCAGCAGCAATAAAAAAACATGCACAAGAACAATTAGAAAAGATTGAAAAAATCTTTGACTTTGACAAAGTAGGGAAAGCACATGTAATCCTAGAAGTAGAAAAACACCGTCATCGGGCAGAAATTCTTTTCCGTTGGCGTGATCAAGAACTAACTGTTAAGGCAGAAACAGATGATATGTATACAGCTTTAACTCAAGCCGCAGATAAACTAGAACGTCAAGCCTTAAAACTAAAGGAGAAAAAGACTAACTTAAAACGCCAATCTCAAGCTATAGAAGTTGTTAGAGTAGGAGAAGATAATGCTGAAGAGGCAAGTGGTGAAGAGGCTAAGATAATTCGCTCTAATCGCTATGCTGTTAAGCCTTTAACTCCTGAGGAGGCAATGCAAGAGGTAAAAGGTTCTGAGGATCATTTTTTAGTTTTTCGTGATGCTAAAACTGAACGCATTGCAGTTATTTATAAACGTAAAGATGGTAATTTTGGGCTAATAGAGCCTTAGGGGTTTTGGGGAGACTAAGCCATCAAAGCTTAGTCTCCCCAAAAGAGTTTAATTTGTGAGGTATAAAGCTTTTTTATGATGCCGAAAGGCGTTGAGCAACCCATAAAACCTACTATTACTGTTGAAGAGTTATTGACAGAAACAATTAATTGTCTAACTCTAAAGTTACTTACTGGTAGCTCAGGATTAAACCGTAAAATAACAGTTTCGCATGTTCAAAGGTTAGGCTTAGCTTTGACTGGAGATAGTGGCTATATTGATAGCGGACGAATTCAAATTTTAGGCCAAAGTGAAAACCATTACTTAGCCCAACTTTCTCAAGAAAGCCGCTTAAACTTAATTGCAAACCTACCATTAAATGAAATTGCTGCAATTATAATAACTAAAGGATTAGACCCACCTGAGGAACTTCTTAGATTAGCAGAAATAGCACAACTACCTATCTTAATTACTTCTGAAATTAGTGCTATAACAACTACAAAATTAACTGATTTCCTTTCAAAAAAACTTGCTCCTCTAGTAATTTTACATGGTGTAATGATGGAAATGTTTAATTTAGGGGTTTTTTTGCAAGGAGAAAGTGGCGTAGGTAAAAGTGAATGTGCTTTAGACCTTATTAATCACGGACATAGATTAGTTTCTGATGATGTAGTAGAGATAAGACGTATAGCTAATCAGTTAGCTTGTAATGCTCCTGAAATGGTACGCAACCATATGGAAATACGTGGGTTAGGGATAATTAATATTAAAGATCTATTTGGATTTTCTGCCCTTGCTCTCTCTAGCTCACTGGATTTAGTTATTCGTTTAGAGAGATGGGAACAAAATAAATTTTATGACCGCATAGGCTTAGATGAAGAATTTAGCTCTATTTTAGCATTAAATGTGCCTTTAATAAGACTCCCTGTTACTTTTGGCCGGAATGTTTCTACTCTGGTGGAGGTGGCTGTACGAAACCATCTATTAAAATTACGTGGAATAAATGCCGTAAGAGAGTTTACTTCTAGACATACAGCCGCACTAAGTCTTGACCCAGGATCTAAAGAAAATAAATAATATGAGCTTGCGTATTATTATTATTACTGGTTTAAGTGGATCTGGCAAACACACTGCTATAAAGGCATTTGAGGATTTAGGCTATTTTTGTATTGATAATTTGCCTGTAGCCTTAATTCCTACTTTTATTGAACTATGTCGCAGGACTCAGGAGAATATTACTCAAGCTGCTTTAGTAATAGATGCAAGAGAAAGACAGTTTTTAACTGAATTTCCACCTATTTATGAACAACTTCAACATCAAGTAGATATAGAACTAAAAATGGTTTTTCTAGAAGCCAGTGATGAAGCTTTACAAGTACGATTTTCAGAAACACGTCGTCCTCATCCGTTAGTTGAAACTGTTAATAATCTTCTTGAATCAATTAGAGCAGAGAAAAAACTTTTAGCCCCAATAAGGGATTTAGCTAGCATTATTGTTGATACTTCTGAACATACTGTTCATACACTACGCCGCTATTTTGTTGAAGAATTTGCTACAAGTACAGACAGTTTAGATATGAACTTAACTATAATGAGTTTTGGTCATAAACACGGTATACCTGTAGCTTTAGACCTGCTTTTTGATGTACGCTTTCTTCCTAATCCTCACTTTGTCCCTGAATTAAGACCTTTAACAGGTCGTCATACGGAAGTAACTGATTATATGCTTACTTTCCAAGAGGTGCGCGAAACCATAGACCGATTTGGTGATTTGCTGGAATTTTTAGTACCACGTTATAAGCGAGAAGGACGTAGCTATTTAACAATTGGTGTAGGTTGTACAGGAGGACAACACCGTTCGGTAATGGTTTCTGAAACACTTGCTGAAAGGTTGCGTAAAGCTGGTTATAAAGCTCGCGCAACTCATAGAGATGTTTCTAAGCGCTAATAAAATTAAACTAAAAATTCTCTAATTTAAGATATTTATTTTCTTATGGTAAAAGAAGAAATACCCTCTTATTTAATAAAAAAATTAACTTTTTTTCATTGTAAACGAGGCCCTAAACGTTGTTATTTATGTCAAGAACAACGCACAGAAAAAATCTGTTTACTAAAAATCTGTCCTAGCGATGGAATTATTCGTAGAATGATTCAAGTAAAAATAGGTAGTAAAAATCTATTGTGTGAAATTGACATTATTCAGGTATTTAATGATGCAACAGAAGCAACTTTATTTGCTAAAGAAAGAAATATTGCCCTGGATATTGATAAATAATAGTGTTTAGACAACGTGGAAATTTCTAGAAAAAATAGTTAGACAGCTTTTGTATGGCTGTGCTAAGGTTTATTTGCTATTTTCTAAATATTTCTTTTAGCAAAATTTATAAACAAAAATGTTTAACCTAAAAAATTTGATTAAACAAATAACTTATAATCTTTTAGCTTTAGCAATAATTTTTTGCTTAAGCGGAATGATGAACATAGTTTGTTGTTTTGCTAAATGTCAAATAGTTATTCAAGAAATTTGTGCTACTCAAGAAAATGAACCTGATTGTCATGAAAGCTCAGGTTTATTTGCAGAAAGTGGTAGTGATTGTTGTGTAAAAGTAAAAGAAAATTCTGATGAAAATAGCCAAGAATGCTTTTCAGAAATATCAATAGAAATAGAAGAAACAGATTCTTTTAGCCAAGAAACAGAGACTTGTGATTACGTAGAAGAATCTAATTGCAAGATGAGCTGTTGTTTACCTTTAGATGAGGCTGTTGATATTACAAGGCTTCCTAAACTAGATAGTTATGCTGCTGTAAATACATTATATCTAGCTTTTACTGAAGCTAGGCAAAAAGATAAGATTTATTTATCTCCACCTACAAGAAACTTTTCTGATCAAGAAAAAACCTACCTTAAATGTTGTGTCTTCCTGATTTAAAAATAAGTTTAACTAAGTTATTTGCTCTAAAAATTTTTAGTTAAATCTTTGGTAAATTAATTTAAATAGGAGACATATATGTTAAATTTCAAAACATTTCTAGTTACTTTTGCTTTAATTTTTGCCTTTAGTTCTATGACTGTTTTTGGTCAAGAACAGACACCAAAATCTGAAAAAGCTACTCAAGAAGCTACTCAAGAAGCTACTCAAAATAAGTCTGAACAATGTAGTAAAACAAAAGCTTCTTGTTGTGCAGCTAAAAAGACTGTAGCAAAAAAATCTTCACGCACTAAAGTAAAAAAAGTGGCTTTTAATAGCGATAGTTGTTGTGTAAAAGACGCAAATTGTTGTCTAAAAGATAAACAATGTTGTAGTGCTGAAGAACAAGCTAGTAAAACAACTTCAGATGATTGTTGTACTACAAATGGTAGCTGTTGTATAACAGGCACTAGTTGTTGTGATAGCAAAAAAGGTGCATAAAGTAAGATTAGAGAGTTAAACTAACCAGTAGAGAGCAGCAAGTAGAGAATTGCTGTTCTCTACTTTAACTACTAGAGTTTTAAGGTAAAACAGTTGTTTGTAATAATTTTTTGGTATGAAAACAGTTTTTACTCTCATTATAAGGGTCTAATAAACTATTTTTTAGTTTAATTAAATCGTCTAGAGTATCTATGTCATACCAAATTGGAAGGTTATAGAAAGTTAGATTTTTAACTTCAATACGTTTTATAGTCTCTTGAAAAACCGTTTCTGTACTCCAATTTATATTGGTAAAAATTTTTGAGAAATTTTCTATATCTCTGTTAAGCCCTATTAAGTAATATCCTCCATCAACACTAGAACCAATAACTAGGTCATATTTATTAAGCTCAATAAAGGCTTTTTCCAAATAAGAAAGAGGTATATTAGGGCTATCTGTACCTATAATAATTACAGCTTTATAAAGAGAAAATAATTCTTGAAATGCTGTTTGTAATCTAACTCCTAAATCGCCTTTTGATTGATATTTTAGAGTAAAAAGATTTTTTTCTAGAATTTTAGGTATCGGGGCAGTAGATAGATCCCAAGGTTTTGTAAGATATAAATAGTAGTCCAAAGAGTTATCCAAAGAGTTATTTAATTTAGAGACATTTTCTAGGGAATCTGCAATAAAAGCTGAGTGAAAGTCTAGGGCTAATTTATTGCCTATATTAAGAGCAAGCCTAGTTTTTACCTGGCCTAGCTCAGGAGTTTTAGTAAAAAGCACAAAAGCTATTTTAGAGTTTTTGTAAGTTGGTTTTTTTGGCAAAAAAGCTCCATTATTACTTATCAAATTAAGTTTTTGATTATCTTTAAACCATACATATAAAGGTAATTATCTTGACGGTATGGCTTAAAGATAAATTCATAAATTTTAATTAGTTGTTACATAAAGGTTTATTACTCTTTCAATGGCACGGCGGCAAACAGTACAAAAAGCCTCGCTACGAGTAAACATTATACAATCTGCTTCTGGTCGATAGTAACCCTTAGCTTCATACATTGCGCCTTCAAAAGCTCCTACTTTACCAAAATATTTTTCTTGTCCAAGGGTCTTTTTGTCATTTTCCTTGTTTTCTTGAAATAAGGCATCCATTTCATCTTCTGGGCGGTTTTCTCTTCGGATGCGGCTACGTTTCTTTTGATATTCAATAGAATATTGTTCATAAGCATCTTTTCCCCAAGGTGTAGGAATTGGAGTGCTAGATTCAACTAAGTCTTTCCATTTTAGATTATTAGGGTCAAGTAGGGCTGTAACGTTTGGCTCCCAGGGTTCAAGCTTAACAGTTGGTGAAGTGTAAGCTACTGAAGAAGTGTAATATTCATCCGCTAGCCCAGCAAAATGATGTCCAAATTCATGAACAAAAATATAAGGTGCCCAAGTGCTATCACCAGAAA
Organism: Acidobacteriota bacterium; assembly: GCA_016213785.1. Lineage (GTDB taxonomy): Bacteria > Acidobacteriota > Blastocatellia > Chloracidobacteriales > JADJPF01 > JADJPF01. Next base: position 47,124 of record JACQZQ010000064.1, on the reverse strand, counting down.
CAGTACCATAAAGATTAAAAATTCCGCCTCCGCCATAAGTACGATTATTGACTAAAATTTCTACAAAATCATAAGGAGCAAAAGATGCTATGGTACGAAATGCTCGGTTATCATAAGTTAGAATATATCTTTCTGAGCCAAAGGCATCATAGCTACAACCTAAAGGTGATGAGCGGTAAAGACCTGTTGAGGGTCTAGAAATTCCTGACTCTGCTGAACTTGGGCAAAGCCCCCAAACATTAAAATCTGCTTTACGCTCCTTAAAAGGAGAAGTAGCAAAAAGAAGTTCTGATAAACGTTTAGCGTCGCGTTCAAATTTTGCTTGTTCTGCGCTAGTGTAGCCATCGCCTAAGATAAGCAGATCAACTTTATTTTCAGGATTTCCATTTTTCATTATTTCTAGAAGACGTGCAGGTGGATTTACTTTAGCACGGTCAACAAAAATATCTTTAGGATCGATTATTAAAGACCAAATTTCTCTAAAAGCATTATTAGCATCACGTTTTTTTAGTACAACTTGTACAGGTGCATTTGGTGAAGGAAACCGTAGAGATTCATGAAAAGTACGATTTATAGTTTTAGCCTCATCTGTTGTTTCCCATTCACCATAAATTGAGGCAAAACCACGAGAATAAACTACTCGGTTGTTATTACGATCAATTACTTCAAAAAAATATTTTCCTAAATTAGTATCATCTATGGCTTTTTGTGGATTACCAGGCCAAGCAAGGGGTTCTATTATTACACGATCTAGGCTAAAAAGTTCTTGAGAAACATTACCTGTATGGTAATAATCTACTCTCATTGTTGGTGCTGCTAAAATAGGATAAAAAAACGCAAGAAAAGGGAGTATTAGTAAAGACTTAAATAGTCTAAGAATCATAAACAAAACTCCTAAGGATTTTTATTGATAAAGATTGAAAAAACTTGTTTTAGACATAGTTAAAAATTGTTGTAATTTTACCTGTTTTTAAGAAATTTGCTTTTAGAGTTGGCGGATTTTTAATATGGTCTTTCCAAAAATCTTTTGTTTTATCAAGAAATACGAGTATGTAAAAATGCTAATTTATTAATTAAAAGCCCAGAGTTTAATTTTCTGATAAAATTTTTCTTAAGATAAAATTAATAAGGAATAAACAAAAAGCCATAGTAATAGAATTAAATAGCCAATAATGCCAATAAATAGAAAAAAATTTGTCCATTCCTGGGTAAATAGTATGAGCAACATTAACATTAAATTTTTCTGGAGTGAAAAAACGGCATAACTGTTGAATAAATAATCCAAAAATAAATGCATCAATCCAGCTATATTTAGCTATCTTAAAGTAAGAAATAACTATTAATGCAACTGTTAGTCCCCCTATGTGGGCAATGGTTGAGCTTATTGAAATATCTTTGAATATAAATAAGTCTACTAGCCAACAAACGCTGCCAATAGTAAGCCAAAGAACTGCTATAGAAACTAGTCTTTTATTATGTAGCAAAATGGCTAGAAATAATGTTAGGTTAGAGATATGGCATAACCATAAAATTTCGTATACTCTACCTTGATTGATACGGTAAACTAGATGTGCTAAAAAAAATATAAAAGAACATATACTTAATAAATATATATTAGTTTTATTTATTTTCATAAGATAATTAAATAGCAAAATTTATTATTAATATGACACCTAGTATAAAATAGTAATGTATTATTTGTAAAAAATAGTAAAACTTTTTTAAGAATCAAAATCTTTACTAATAGGCTTTTATACTTTTATATTTAATAATAAATAAACATTTTTTTGTTAGGTACTAGGAAAGATTATTAATAGATATAATTGGAGTTTTGATAGAGTATAAAATTAGAAACTTCTTAACTATAAGAGAGAATTTATAATGGGTAAAGTACTTGTTGTTGATGATGATCATTTTATTGCAGATATAATTTCAAGATTCTTGTCTAAGTATAACCATGATGTAACAAAAGCGTACACAGGAAAAGATGGTGTTAGACTAGCCATAGAACTTTTGCCAGACGTTGTACTTTTAGACAGAATGATGCCTGATATGGATGGCACAAAAGCTTGTGAGATCCTAAAGAGCAATCAGGCAACTAAGGATATTCCAGTAATCTTTGTTACTTCTAAGACAGAACTAGAAGATTTAGTACAAGCTTTAAAAACAGGAGCGCATGACTATATTAGTAAACCTATTGAACCTAGAGAATTAATTGCTCGTGTAGATGCAGCCTTAAGAGTTAAATATCTTCAAGATGAATTAAAAGACAAACTACGAATTAGTCGGCAGCTAGAGCAAACCAAACAACACTTAATGGAACAATATATGAGTGCAATGTTTGGACAATTAGCAGAAAGCCTGATGCATGAATTAAATAATCCTTTAATGGCTGTAATAGGATTGGCAGAATTAGTTAGAAATCGTAGTTTTACTAGAGATAGACAATTAATTGAGCATATGGAAATGATTCATGAAATGGGACTTCGTGCTAGCGCTAAGCTAAATAGCCTACTTTGTATTGCTAAAGATAATGGTCAGGGTTTAGGGGTTGATGTTAATAAAATAGTTAAGGATGTAGTTGAGTTAGTAAACGCACGTTTGCTTATTTCAGGAGTACAGCTTGATTTGGAACTACAAGAAAATTTAAGGGAAATCAAAGGAAATCAAGGTAAATTAGCTAGAGCCATTCTAGCTTTAGTTAATAATGCTATTGAGGCAACTGAGTTTTGTAGTAACCCAAGTAGTAAAAAAATATTTGTAAATACTTATCAAATAGGTGATGAAGAAGTAGGTATAAAAGTATGTGATTTAGTGGGTAATTTATCGGAAGATTGTAAAGGAAAGCTATTTCAACCATTTTTTACTACGAAAAATAGTAGTAGTCACCCAGGTATAGGTTTATACCTAGTTAAAAATATTGTTAAAGAACATAATGGTAAAGTTAATTGGGGAAGTACAAAAGATAGTACTTGGTTTGAATTAATACTCCCGCTCTAAATTTAATTAATTAAGCTAGTCGCTTAGTGCTCCAACGCTATCTAGAGGCCAATAGCGGAATATTGCTTTGCCATAAATATATTTTTCTGGGACAAATCCCCAAGCACGGCTATCATTAGATGCATCCCTATTATCTCCCATAACAAAATAATGATGCTCTTCTACCATCCAATAACGATTAGACATAACATTAGAAGTGTATTCTGGAGATAAATAAGGTTCTTGAACAGGTTGATTATTAATAAAGAGTTTTCCATTAGTGATACGGACTTCATCTCCTGGTACGCCTATTACTCTTTTAATAAATGATTGACTTGGGTTTTTAGGATACCAAAAAACTACTATATCCCCGCGTTTGATAGATTCAAATTGATAAATAAATTTGTTAATAAATATTCGCTCATCATTATGTAGCTTAGGTAACATACTTGTACCTTCTACTTTTACTGGCTGGATAACAAAAATAACAATCAACAGTGCGGTAGTTGCTGCAAATAGAAAATCTCTTGTTAAAGAGCGAAACTCTCTAAACCAACCTTTATTTGGATTTTCTTTTTCTGGAGTAATTAATTCTATCTGTAAATCATCATTAGGTAAAAATCCTTTTACATTTTGTAATGTGTTTGTGCGTAAATAAAGTTCTGGCATTGAAAGCCTTGGCCTTTTAACTTGAGATTTATTTAGTAGAGGTTTTTTGTTAGAAAAGTTTTGACTGTTTATGTCGCTTATCTCTGTTCTAGGTTGGATTATATTTTCTGGATTATTAGCGACATTAATTTTACTTAAAGCAGAAGCCTCATTAATTTCAATAGGAGTTATTGAGGTTTCTAAAGGGCTTTCTGTTGTTTCCAGGCTTTGAGGCTCATCAAGCTTGCAATTTGTCTGAAATTCTTCTTTAGCCTGTATTATTGGGCTTGTAATGGGGTGTTTTAGATCGTTAATTTGGTTTATAGATAAATTATCAAGAGGTTGGTTTTGTTCCGTTGTTTGATTAATAGTAGTTTCTAGATTTTCTATTAAATGTTGATTTAATAGGATAAGTTTATCTGATTCAAATTGATCTATTGGTTCCATAAAAATTTACACCCAAAATGATTGAATTTTTGTAGTTTAGCTTTCTAGCTTACGTGAATCTAAACTAATGTGTTCTAAGAAATTTTAACATAAATGGGGTTAGGAAAATCAATAAAGCTATGACTAAAGTTTTAAGATAATTTTTATTACTTTTCCTAAAATAAAAGTTTTACCCGCACTATTTCTAAGAATAAATCTCTTGACAGGAAATAAAAAAAGAGACTATCTTTAGTGTTTCTATATCAAAGCCAATTATTACTTAGTGGAGAGACTACATTGAAAGAGAAAATACATCCTCAATATAATGAAATAACCGTTAGTTGTTCTTGTGGTGAGCAATTTAAGACTCGCTCAACAAAAAAAGAACTACGTTTAGAAATCTGTTCTGCTTGCCATCCTTTCTATACTGGTAAACAAAAGTTAATTGATACTGCTGGCCGAGTAGATAGATTTAATAAAAAATATGCTCGTAGCACACAAGTTGCAAAAAATTAAATTACCTATGGCGAGGTTGGAAATAAAAATATGTGCTTCCAGATATGCCTAGAAAGCTTTAAGCTATCTACTTGCTTAATTAAACCAACCAAACCCGTAACTAAGCATTAGCTAATTAAGTATTTAAACCACAGACTTTTTTAAATAGTACATCTAAAATGTGCTTATTTAAGTTTTTCTGTGGTTTTTACTTTTAAGACTTTTTCTAATTCATTAAGAGGTTTTTATGAGAGAAGAGGATATTATAGTAGGCGGACAAGCCGTTATTGAAGGCGTTATGATGCGAGCACCTAATGCTTACTCTGTTGCTGTACGTAAGCCAACAGGGGAAATTATTAGTACACAAGAACTTATTCCTGCTTACAACACTAAATTTCCTTTTCTAAAATTTCCAGTTATTAGAGGTAGTGTTGCACTTATACACTCTATGTTACTGGGTGTTAAAGCACTTACTTTTAGCGCTAATATTGCTATTGAAGCCGAAGAAGAAAAAGAAGGTAGAACCCCAACAAAAAATGCTCAAACCCAAACAACTATTTTTGCTATTTTGCCTGCAATAGTTTTTAACTTAGTCATTTTTCTTTTTCTTCCCCTGTTTTTAACAAATGTAATCTTTTTAGTTGCTAGAGGAGAAACATTTAGCCAATATCGCCAAGAAGTAGCTTCTCAAAACACTGTAAGCATAAACACTAGTCAGCCTAGTAATATTACTTGGCAAGATAAGGCAAAAGAAGTTTTTGAAAGAGCAAAATTTTATGCCAAACCTGTAAGACCCTCTCTACTGTTTAACTTAGTAGATGGCATTATTCGTATGATTTTATTCTTAGGGTTTATTGCTTTAATTTCTAGGATGGAAGATATCAAACGAGTTTTTCAATATCATGGTGCAGAGCATAAAGTAGTTTATAATTGGGAGTCTGGCGAGGGCTTAACGGTAGAAAACTCTCGTCGCCAACCTCGTCAGCACCCTCGTTGTGGAACATCATTCTTAATGATTGTTATGCTAGTAAGTATAATTACTTTTTCTGTTATTAAGTTTGATTCATTTTGGCTAAATTTTTTAGCTAGGATAGTATTAATTCCTTTGGTTGCAGGAGTTTCATATGAATTTATTCGTTTTTCTGCCCGATGTCTAGCCACTAAAGATGGTCAGTTAAAGACAAAAAATATTTGGGCCGTTACCCTTTTTAAGATTTTAACTGCCCCTGGACTTTGGTTACAAAATATTACTACTCAAGAGCCTTCAGATGATCAATTAGAAGTAGCAATCTATGCCTTAAAACAAGCTTTGGAATTAGGTGGTCAAATTAAACAACCTAGTGAAGCTTTAGCAGCAGATTAGAAAATTCTAGTAATATTATTAGTGCCAATAAATTAACCCTTTAACAGCATTATCTTTACAAAGGAAAAAGTTATGTTTGAAAAATTAGAATCAATTGAACAAAAGTTTGATGAATTAACTAATCAGATGGGCGATTCAGAGATTTTAGCAGATCCTAGTAAGTATACTAAAATTGCTAAACAGCATAGAGAATTAGAAGAAGTGGCTACTAAATATCGCCAGTATAAAACCTTAAAAAATGAATTAGAACAAGCAAATGAACTTATTGATGAGGTAGATGACCCAGAAATGCTAGCACTAGCTCGTGAAGAAGCTACAAGCCTAGCTGATAAGCTTATTAAAGCAGAAGAAAATCTAAAAGTCTTGTTGCTACCTAAAGATCCTAATGATGATAAGAACGTCTTGCTAGAAGTTCGTGCAGGAACAGGAGGCGAGGAAGCTGCTTTATTTGCTGCTGAAATCTTACGTATGTATGCACGCTATGCTGAGCGTCAAGGTTGGAAAATGACTATTCTAGATTCATCAGAAACTGGTTTAGGAGGACTTAAAGAAGCTGTAGCAATGATTGAGGGTGATAAGGTCTATTCTAAACTTAAACATGAATCTGGGGTTCATCGCGTACAACGTGTCCCACAAACAGAAAGTTCTGGTCGTATTCATACCTCAGCTATTACTGTTGCTGTTTTACCAGAAGCCGAAGATGTTGATATTCATATAGATATGAAAGATGTTCGTGTCGATACATTCTGTTCTTCTGGCCCAGGGGGACAATCTGTAAACACAACTTATTCAGCAATTAGACTTACTCACCTACCTACTAACACTGTAGTTTCTTGTCAAGATGAAAAGTCACAAATTAAGAATAAAGAAAAAGCTATGCGAGTTCTTCGTTCAAGACTCTTAGAGATTGAACAGCAAAAACAACAAGATGCTATTTCTGCTGAGCGCCGTCAACAAGTAGGCTCAGGTGATCGTAGTGAGAAAATCCGCACTTATAATTTTAAGGATAACCGTGTTTCAGACCACCGTATTGGTTATACAGTACATCAATTAGACATGTTTATGGAAGGTAGTATAGATGATCTAATACAGGCTTTAACTACTTATTACCAAGCAGAAAAACTTAGACAACAAGCAGAAGCCGCTTAAGAATGGAGCTTTGATAGAATTCTGGTAATTTTAGTAAACTTGCTATCCAATAAGATCGTAAAAGCCCGTTGAGAAACTTTCCTTTTAGCCTTTCTCACGGGCTTTACTAATAATAATACTTATCTAAAAATCAGGGCTTCTTTTAATAAGTTTTGAAACTTATAATAAAAATTTTAAGTCCTAGTATGAGCAACAAATATAAATTTAGGAGGAATTAAGATGCGCTTAATTATTTTATTTTTTATACTTGCTATTTGTTTTACTTTACCCCAAAACACCTTAGCACAAACTTCTAATGCGCCATCTAATCAAACTACTTCTGCTAGTCGCATTCTTGGTGATGTAAAAGAGATTAATAAAGAACAAAACTGGTTAGTCATAAAAACCGCAGCAGGAGAAATTACTGTTAATACAACTAAAGATACAGTATGTAAAAGAGTTGCTCCTGATTCTAAAAGTCTAGAAGGGGCAGAGGCAATTACTTTTCTAGATATACTACCTGGAGATCGTGTTTGGGCTAGAAATACTACAAATCTTGATGTAAATAAAGTTGAAGCAAAACAATTAGTCCTTATGAGTGCTACCTCTATTGCTGAACGCAATAAAAAAGAGAGAGAGAATTGGCAACGTAGAGGAATATTAGGTGAGATTACTGCTATAGACGGGGATAATTTTACATTAAAACTTAGAGATGGGAATACTGTTACTTTAAATTTTACTGAAAAACCAGATATTCGCCGCTATCCTCCAGGTTCTTTTGAATTTACTGCTTCAAAACAAATACCATCTAGTGAAATTAAAATAGGAGATAATATTTTTGCTCGTGGCGAACGCAGTGCAGATAACTTAAGCTTTAAGGCAGATTTTTTAATTACAGGTGATGTCCCACGCCCAACATTCGGCCAAATTACTGCTATTAACCTAGAAAAACAAGAAATTACCGTTAAAACTCGCGAAAGAGAAACACTAATTCAAGTAAATCCTGAAACCCTACTAAGAAGAATGCCTGATGATGCTTTTACTCAAAGACAAGGCCAAGAAGGTCAAGGTAGTGGTCAAAATCTTCAAAGCGGTCAAAATGCTCCAGTTAGACAAACCCCTGCCGAAGCTAATGCTACAACCCCACCTCAAGGCCAAGGTTTAGGTGTTCAACGTCGTGGAGGCATGTTTAACCCTGAAGCAATAATGGAACGTTTACGTAATTCTCCAGTTATTAACTTAAACGAATTAAAAGTAGGAGATTTTGTTGTTTCCAATGGCCCTAAACTTGATGATGGGAAATCAATAAAAGCATTATTTGTAATGAAAGTTAGAATTCCTACTAACCCACAACAAGGCCCAGGGCTTGGTACAGGTGGCGGAGGATTTGGTGATTTTGGCCCACAATAAAGTATTTTAATAATTGCCTTTATTGGCTTTAGGAGCAAAAATGAAAGAAATAATATCTTACTTAAAAGCTGTTATTAATAGTAAGCTTATAGTTTTAAGTTGCTTGCTATTTTGTTTAGCTATAACAGCTTATTCACAGCAAGGCATGAAAGTAAAAGGGCAAGTCCTAGATGAATCAGGGGCTAGTTTAGCTGGAGCAGATGTTACTTTAGTTGCAGTCAATGGAAAAAGTCTTCAAACTGTTTCTTCAGAAAAAGGGGCATTTGAATTTTCAAGACTTGAGCCAGGGACTTATACATTAAAAGTCTCTGTAATAGGCTTTAACTCTTATGAAAGCGAACCGTTTAATGTTGAAAATGCTGCTGTTATTAAACCTTTTGAAGTGCATTTAGCTATTGCATCTGTAACAGAGCAAATTACAGTAGATGCTAGCTCGCCTGTTAGTCTTTCTTCAGAAAATAATGCAACAGCAATAGTCTTAAAAGGAAAAGATTTAGAGACTCTACCAGAAGACCCCGATGAACTTGCCAATGCACTACAAGAACTAGCAGGCCCAGCAGCAGGCCCAAATGGTGCACAACTCTTTGTAGATGGTTTTAATGGAATTAGACTTCCTCCTAGGAATTCTATTAGAGAAATCCGTATAAACACTAATCCATTTTCCTCAGAATATGACCGTTTAGGCTTTGGGAGAATTGAAATTTTAACAAAACCAGGTCTTGATCAACTTCATGGAGAAGCTTTCTTTAATTTTAATGATGAAAGCTTAAATTCTCGTAATGCATTTGCTCCATTTCGCGCACCTCTCCAAGTTAGACGCTTTGGAGGTAATCTTTCAGGTGCAATTAAACCTAAAAAATCATCATTCTTTATAGATTTTGAACGACGTGAAACAGATGAAAATACTTCGGTAAACGCTACAGTTCTTGATTCAAATTTATTTGCTGTTCCATTTTCCACTGTTATTTTAACTCCACAAAGATCCACTAATTTTTCTTCTCGTATTGATTATCAATTAGATGATAAAACCACTTTTGTTTCTAGATATAGCTTTACAGAAATAAACAATGAAAACCAAGGAATAGGTAATTTTTCTTTGGCATCTCGTGGTTTTGATAATACTATAAGAATTAACACTCTAAACTTTACTGCAACAACAATTATTAATCCTAAAGTGATAAACGAAGTTCGTTTACAGTTAACAAAACAAACTTCTGAGTCAATGGGTGATAATTCAACCCCATCACTAAATGTTTTAGGTTCGTTTTTTGGCGGAGGCGCTCAAGTAGGTCGCAGCCGACGTAGTGAAGAAAGATTTGAACTTCAAGATTATATTTCAATTGCGCTAAGTAAACATACTCTAAAAACAGGGCTTCGTTTTAGAGGTGGTAGAGTTACTAGTAATAATACAGAAAATTTTGGTGGTAGTTATAGTTTTGCAGGAGATGTTAACCGCGATTCTAATGGTCGTCCTATTGGCGGTACAATTACTAGTCTAGAACAACTACGTAGAACACTTTTAGGGCTAACTGGTTATAGACCTTCTCAGTTTTCAATAAATGCAGGAGATCCATTTGTTTCCGTTAATCAATATGATGTTGGGGTTTTTCTACAGGATGAATGGAGGGTTAGACAAAATCTAACTCTTTCTGGTGGAATAAGATATGAAGCTCAAACTAATTTAGGTGCTAAATATAATTTTGCTCCCCGTTTAGCTTTTGCTTACTCTCCTCGCAGCACAACAAATAATTCTAGTAATAGTAATAAACTAGCAACAGTTATTCGTGGTGGTTTTGGTATCTTTTATGATCGTTTTGATGATTCTTTTACTCTAGATACACGTCGTTTAGATGGAAACCACATAAGACAATTTATTGCTACTAACCCTGATTTTTTCCCAGTAATTCCTAATGTATCTAATTTAACGGCTATTCGCCCTATTCGTAGACAAATAGAACCAGAACTAGAAGCTCCTTATGTAATGCAGTTTGCTATAGGCGTAGAACAACAATTACCATTTAATCTAAGTACTACTTTTAACTATTTATTTTCACGTAGTAATCACTTACTGCGTTCACGTAATATAAATGCTCCGCTGCCAGGTACTTTTACTGGAGTTAATGGCTCAGGTGTTCGCCCACTAGGAGATGTAGGAGACATTTATCTTTATGAAGCGAGTGGTGTTTCCAGAATGCACCAAGTTCGTGTTGGTGTTACAAAAAGAGCAGGTAATCTTACCTTTTTCTCAAATTATGCATATACAAAGATTGATAGTAATGCTGATGGAGCAAATAGCTTTCCTTCCAGTAGTTTTGACCTAGAGCCTGAATATGGTCGTAGCTCATTACAAACAAAACATGCAGTTTTTCTAGGTAGTAGTTATAGTGCTCCTTATGGAATTCGTATAAATCCATTTTTAATAATTCGTTCTGGCCGTCCCTTTGATATAACAACAGGTCGAGATAACAACGGAGATACTCGTTTTACTGATAGACCTTCTTTTGCTGAGCCAGGAACACCAGGAAGTATTACTAATGAATATGGAACTTTTAACCCAAATCCTAGACCAGGAGAAACTATTATTCCTCGTAATTTAGGCCAAGGGCCTGGTTTTGCTTCACTTAACCTAGCGGTTAGTAAAACTTTTGGATTTGGTGAGAAACAAAGCAGTGCTGCAAATCAAGGCAATGCTGGTATGCAGCCTGTAGCAGGAGGCTTTGGTGGTAGACCAGGTGGTGGCCCTGGCGGTGGCGGCCCAGGCGGCAGAAGCCCAGGCGGGGGTTTTGGTAATGCGGGTTCTAGTGATAAGCGTTTTAACGTAACTCTTACTATTAGAGCTTCTAATCTTTTTAATCGCACTAACTTAGGCAATTTTACAGGCTCTTTAGCTTCACCAATTTTTGGTGAGTCTAATTTTGCTAGTGAAGCAAGAAGACTTGAAGCCCAATTGCGCTTTAGATTTTAAGTCAGCTAAATCTTTATAGGCTTATAAGAGCGTGAAACTTAAGGGAAATATAAAACCTTAAGTTTTACGCTCTTCTGTATTTTTACTTGGCAAAATAAAAGAAAATTTCTTCAAAATGATTATTAGGAAGGTTAGCTTTTTTACGTAAGTCACTTATAGTTCCATCAACTGAAATTTGCCCTTTTGATAAAATCATCACTCTAGTTGCCATTCTTTCAACAAAATCCATTATATGAGAAGAAAAAATTATAGTTTTTCCCTCTTTATAAAGCTTCTCAATTTTTGAACGTAAAGTAGCTATGGTTTCTACATCTAAGCCATTAAGAGGCTCATCAAGTATTAAAATCTCAGGTTTTCCCAACATTGCGGCTATTAAACCTATACGTTTTTTCATTCCAAAAGAATACTGTCTGATAAGAAGGTTTTGTTTAGCTTTTAGGTCAAACTCTGTTAGGGCTTGGTCAATTTCTTGGTTTGCCTCACGGCCAAGCCCTTTAATACCAGCAACAAATTGTAAAAACTCTCTTCCAGTTAAACGCTCATAAAGAACTAAGTTTTCAGGTAAATAGCCTATTGCTTGCCTAGTTTGGACATAATTAAATTTAACCTCTTTATCTTTAACTAAAACTATTCCGCTATCAGGCTCAATCATTCCTAAAATTAATTTAAGCATAGTAGATTTACCTGCTCCATTTGCTCCTAAAAGTGCAAATATTTCTGAGCCAATAGATAAACTTACCTCGTTTAGTGCTTTTAATTCTCCATAGCATTTTGTTACGGAGTCTAATTTGATCATTACTAATCATTATCTCCTTCTAGTCCTGTAATAAGAATACGAGCACGGTCTTTTGCTCTAAGCAAGAGTTTATCCATTGAATAAAGATAAACAATTAATCCAAACCACCAAACTTGTATTGTTAAGATTGCTATGGCTAGGCTTGCAATTGCTGTAAATAAAATAGCTAAACTTGGTCTAGATGCAATTTCTAAAGACAAAATTCCAACTATTGAGGCTACTATTAGCCAAATTAACATTAGTTGAAATAGTAAAAACAACCCATTTTCTAAAGTAAAACTCATTAATGGTAATGAGAGGAGAAAACTTATAATTGGAACAGGCAATGAAAGTATACATGCATAAAATAACTTAGATGAATACATATCTTCTGCTGTTACTGGTAAGGAACGCTCCAGCCATAGAAAAGGAAGTTGGTGTTTGATTAATGCAGGTGCAAGTGCAGATAAAGAAAAACTAGCTAAAGCTGTAGCAGATTGAGCAATTATATCTAAAGGGTAATCAGTCCTTGTAGCTACTACTACTAGGCTAATTTCAAAAATTATTGCAAAAGCAAAACTTAAGTATACTGCTGCTGAAAAAAAGCGAAAGGTTAAAGTTAAATCTCTTAATAAAGATGCTCCTAGTTTAATACCTAGGGTTTTACTTAATATAAAACTTTCTATAAGTAAATCACTTAAGCGACGTTTTTTAGCTAAAATTTGCTCTACTATTTCACGATCAGAGATTGACCATTGTTTATAAGCAAATAGAGCAATTGCTAATAAAATTAGCGAAAGACTTAAAGAAAGTAGGGTTTGATAGATAGAAAAATTATGTTCTTGGCTCTTAGCCCAACTAAAATAAAGGCTTACAAGTAATTCTCTTATTCCTATAATTGGTAGGTTTAACCATAAAGCTATTTGAGGAAAATAGTATTGTATTAGTACAAGCGCTAGAAAGAAAATAAGTAAACGAGTTAATTGTAATTGTTTAAGATGTGCTGCTAAAACAACTAGAACTATTTGAAGTATTGCTAGTTGTAAGATAGAAGGCAATATAATTAAAAGAAAGACTAATGGAGTTTGAGAAGTTTTTTGAGCAATATTGTTTACTAAAAAATTAGCTAGAGTAAGAACTATTAGAAGCGGAAAATTTTTGTAAATACGAAATATTAGTAGCGAAATAAAACGCCAAGTTGGAGTTATTGGTAGCCCATCTAAATAAGAATCAGGGAGTTGTATAGGGTAAATTTCTGCTATAACTTTAGATATACTACTTAAAAGAAATAAGAAGATTAGTATAGTTACTATTAAATTGATAGCTTCTAATTCTAATAGAGGATAAGCACCTATAGCTAAAGTGTTAATGTAAGGGATAGCTAGTAAGTAAACTATTCCTAGCACCATAGGCCCTAGTACAAAAAGAGAGAATATATTGTCTTTAACTTGGCGAAGTACTTCCAAGAACTTGAAATAAATAATTAATCGTAAGCAATCCATTTTGAAGTTTGTTTTAACTTTAACTTTAACTTGAGCTTAAGCCTGAGCTTGTTGTGTAGTGATAGTATCTGTTTCAATATACTTGTCAAACTCTCCTCGAATAATTGCCTCGCCAAAGACCTCTGCTAAATGAGGGTCAAATTGTAACCCTTTAAATTTAATTATTTCATCAAAGGCTTGTTTTTGGCTTAGTGCTTTACGGTAAGGACGAGTAGAAGTCATTGCATCAAAAGTATCAGCAATTGTTACAATGCGCCCCATAAGAGGAATATCTTCACCGCCAAGCCCTCTAGGATAGCCTTTTCCATCAAAATATTCATGATGGCAATAAATACAAGGCACTGTATTATGAAGTTGTTTAATATGTTCAACAATACGCATTCCAAATTCTGGATGTTGTTGAATAATATGGCGTTCTTCGTCTGTTAACCTTCCAGGTTTATTTAAGATATGATCCCTAATACGAATTTTACCTACGTCATGGAGTAGAGCGCCTATTTCAATAGTTTTAACTTGGTCTTCAGGCAGTCCAATTTCTCTTGCTAGAAAAACTGAGTAAATAGAAACTCTAGAAGAATGGCCTGAAGTATAAGTATCACGAGCATCAATACATTCTACTAGCATTTTAATAGAATCCATAAAAAGCATTTCAAGCTTTGCATAAAGCCTTGAGCTTTCAAGCTTTCCTGCTGTTTGACGAGCTAGCATTTCAGCAATTTTTTTATCTGAATTCTTAAAAGGTGAATTTAATAAACGAAATAGGCTAAGTACACCTATAGGAGTATCTTTTAAGCAAACAGGTACATGTAACTGAGTTAAGGAAGAAAGACCATTATCTTTAGTAGGGTCATTTACTATTTGAGTAACGGGTTTTTCTAGACAAAAGCTAGCAGGATCTTGACTGCCATGATAAATAATAGAAGATTGAGATATTAAGCTATCTTTATTAGCAAAAAGTCTTTCCTGATAGCTACCATCTTCTTCTACTAAAACTAGTCTACCTGCTTTACATTTTACCCTTGAGGTTGCTTCTTTTAGCATTTCATTGGCTACTTCATCAAAGCTAGGTAAAGCACCTAGGCGTTCACTAATATCATAGAGTAATGTAAGTTCTTCATATTTTTCCATTAACTCTAAGATTGCAGAACGTTGTGTTCCTGACCATTGAATACAGCTTTGAACTGTACGAGCTAAAGAGTCTAATAACTCGTTTTGTAATTCATCAGAGAGTGCTGATTCTTTGGTACGAGACATAGAAATTAACATACACATGTTATTTTCATTATCATAGAGCTTAGTAGAAGAAATAAAGTGACTATCAATAATACGATCAAAACTAATAGATTTTTGATTGAGGGCACTTTCCCATAAAGCATTGATACAAGAGTCAGTTTGTAGAACTGATTCGCTACCTACTTTGAGTAATTTAGTTTTTTTATTATCAACTATAATAATACTTACTAAATGAGTTTTAGCTAAAGTTTTAGTTAAGGGTTCAATAGAAGTCAAAACAGACCTAAAGAGTGACATTCTTGCTCTCCGAGAGTGATTTTAGAAAATAAATTTTAGGTGGTTATCTAAAATATTTTGCTAGCTTTAGATTTAATTTTTCGATTAAAGATGGGATAATGTTCCCAGTAAATGGCAATAAAAAATAAGAAACATTCTAACACATTGCTAAAGCGGCATCGATTGATATTTTGGCCTACTAGATTTTATGGCAGATATTATTAAAAAATGCTATTTATTAGTCTGATAATATTACGTAAGTGATATAAATTTTGGCTTAGCTAAGCTTATTGTAAAGGAAATTATGAGAAATAAGTTATTAATGTTAGGTGTAATCCTCTTAGGAATTTTTAGTGCGAGTTATTCATTTTCATTTGATAGAAAAGATATAACTAAAAAAACTACTAATTTATTACAAAACTGTTCTGAAGGTTTCCAATCCCCAGAAATTAGAGCAAATCTAGAGGATAAAGATATTAATGAAAGTAGTGGAGTAGTTGCATCAAGGCTTAATCCAGGGGTTTATTGGACTCATAATGATTCTGGAGACGGCCCCTTTATTTATGCTTTTGATTTAGCAGGAAAGAAAAAAGGAGTCTGGAAAGTTAAAGGTGCCCAAGCTCTTGATTGGGAAGATATTGCTATTGGCCCAGGGCCAAAGCCTGGAAAAAGCTATCTCTACACTGGAGATATAGGCGATAACCTAAGGCTTAGAGCCGAGTTAACAATATATCAATTTTTAGAGCCTAAAGTTTCTCAAGAAGATGCTAATGTCTTAAAATCAAATGCTAAGTCTACAAAAAAGGCTAATATTATTCGCTTAAAATACCCTGATGGTGTTTATGATGCAGAAGCGCTTTTAATTCATCCTAAATCAGGGGATCTATATATTATTACTAAACCCTTAAGACCCTCTACAGGTGAAGTTGCTAGAGTTTATAAGGCTTCTGCACCTTTATCAACAAATTCCGCTATAACAATGACTTTTATTACTACACTTGCTCTACCTCTTCAAGATACAGACCAAAAGAAAATTAATGGAGCAGATATTTCTCCAAATGGTCAGCAAGTAGCACTAAGTGACTATGATCGTGGTTATGAAATATGTCTACCAAGCGGAGAAACTAATTTTGATAATATTTGGAAACAACCCTTACAACCCTTAGAACTCAATGTTAGAAGGCAGGGAGAAAGCATTTGCTATCGTTTAGATGGAAATGCTCTTTTAACAACTAGTGAAGGGGTAAACCAACCCTTAGCAGAAATATTACGCAAAGGTATAGCTAAGTAAGATTTCTTAAAAATTGAGAATTAAAAATGTAAAGAAACAAAAAAGAGAGGCAGCACGCCTCTCTTTTTTGTTTTATGAGTGTAGAGCCTAAAGGTATAGCCCACCTCTAGGCCCATATCCATTCCTTACGGTTTGGTTCCGCTCATTTAACACACCAACACGTTTAAGTTTAAGATTCAGTCTAAATACTTGTGTTTTACAATTAAACTACCGACCCATAAGAGTTTATTAATTAAGCGGGTCGGGCCGGGTATGAGCCAGCAACTCAAATAACAAGATCTTAAACACTTGATTTGGTGATCAGCGGAAATACTGAGCTTAGGAGCGATAATCTCAGTTTAGGGTGACAAAAGTCGCTGCCTCTGCCTAATTGGGCTACCCCGCCATAAGGATTTAAAGGGTTTTTGGCAGGGGTAGGATTTGAACCTACACTATTTACGCTCTGTCTTTAGCTTAAGTCTAAATTTAAGTTTGTACTCCTAAACCGATGATAGCTTTTAACAAAGCCTCTAAGCAACTATTTTATCCAAAGATAAAATTAAAAACCTTATCTCCAACCTTTTGATCATCTACTTCTAAATTATTGGCTTCTTCACGAGCAAATTTTACTGCTTGTTGAAGTTTTTCAACTCGGTTTAATAGCTCATTAACTCTTTGAGCAGGTAAAGCACCAGAGAATTTTACTGTACGCCAATATCCTACTATGACATCTTCGTAATATACTTCCACTTGTGCAGGGTGTTTTTCAGTGGCTTCGGCTTTTACATGGTTACGAGGGACTTTTTTAGTTTTTACTGTCTGAGTTGGTTCTGTTGCCCAACAATCTGTTGAAGGGTCAAGTTTCCAATCCTCAGAAGCATCTAAAATAGGCAGTTTCTTTATAAATGTATGTAAATCAACAAGTTGTTTTTCTAAAAATATTAAATAGCTGGCAGGTACTTTTTCTAATAATACTTTCCCATCAACTACAATATTAGCGCTAGCTTTACAATTAGCCCAATCTTTTGTTGCTGTAACATCAAATAAACGGGAAAGTATACTGGTTGTCTTACGAATTATTTCTTCAGCTTTTACTTGTACACGGTTAGATTCTGGAGGGAGTTGTTCGCCTTCTTCGTCTTTAGGGCGATAGGTTCGTGAAATTCCTGATAGAAGATTGGTTTTTTGTAAAGCATGGTGTGCTTCGGTAAGATCTTGAAATGAACGGCTTTTAACCCCTTTTTCTACTGCAATAATTTGATTAAGTCGAGCCATATAAACCTCACAATTTTTTAGACGTAAGAGCAAATTTTAGGTTAAAGGGGTTTGTTTGGGCAATAAACTTTTCCTTTGCTTTATTTAAGGTTGAATCTTAAAATAACAGGATAGATTTTTATAAAAATTAAGATTTAAGGAAAAACTTTAAAAAACTTTAAAAAAACTTTAAATTTTTCAAACTTTTCCAAACTTTTTTAATTTGACCATTGTCTAAGAAAACATCAACCAGACAATAAATTTAAGACACAAATTTAGCACCGGCAATAATATTAAAAATAAAAGATAGGGAGGGCCACACATGAATAAAACCCTTATGAAGCGGTTAGTTATATTAGCTTTTGCTATGATAGCCGTACTTACTAGCACTCAGTATAGTTCTTCTGCTAAGGGGCCTAAAAACGACCTAGAAGGGATTACAGGAACTTATCGTGAATCTGTAAATAGTGGCGATTGTACTTTATTAAATAAAAAGAAGAAATTCAGCGATCCAAAAGAAGTTGCACATGAGTTATCTTTAACTACAGAAATGGCTGTAGCCAAGATGGCAAACTCAAAAACTTATGACTTAGCTACTGCTAAAGTTCCACGCCGTAACTTTATTGATAATGAAATATTTAGCAAAATGGATGATGCAAATATTACTCCTGCTCCTCTTGCTAGTGATGAAGAATTCCTTAGACGGGTTACTTTAGATATTACTGGACGTATTCCTAGCGCTGAGAAAGTACGTCAGTTTGTTAATGATACTTCTCCAAATAAACGAGAAACCCTAGTTAATTCACTTATTGGTTCTTCAGAATATGTAGACCGTTGGACAATGTTTTTTGGCGATTTAGTAAAGAATGTTTCCTTTACACAAAACCTGGATCGCTTTGAAGAAGGCCGTAACACCCTTTATCAAACAATAAAAACTGCTGTAAGTCAAAATACTCCCTATAACCAATTTGTTACAAATATTCTTGTTTCTTCTGGTAATTCCTTTACAAATGGCGCTGCTAGCTATTCAGTAGGTAATATTGTTCAAATGGGGCCAGCACAAGATACTTTTGATAATAGTTTAGTTCAAGCCTCTACACGTTTCTTAGGTATTAGCACTTTTGATTGTCTTCTCTGCCACAATGGTAATGGTCATACTAATGCTCTTAACCTTTGGGCCACAGGTGTAAAACGTACTGAAGCTTGGGAAATGGCAGCATTTTTCTCTCGTACTGCAATTAGAAGGAATGTAGTTAGCCGACAACCTAATATATTTAACTTTGATGTTTTTGATGTTCAAGCTGGTAACTATATGCTTAATACCGCTAATGGTAATCGCCCAGAACGTAGACCAGAAGAAGGTAAATCTGCAACAGTTACTCCAAGATATATTTTTACTAATGAAACTCCTGCTCCTAATGAGAGCTATCGGGCTGCTTTTGCCAGACTAATGACAAAAGATCGTCAATTTGCCCGCGCAACGGTTAACTATATTTGGAAACAATATTTTGGAATGGGTATAGTTGAACCAGCAGATAATTTTGATTTAGCACGCCTAGATCCTAATAATCCACCTGATGATCCTTTTACTGTACAACCAACTCACCCAGCACTCTTAGAGCGTTTAACTGATGAGTTAATTAATAATAACTATGATATTCAACATATAATGAGATTAATTACTCAATCAAGCACATATCAACTCTCATCTCGTTATAATGGTGTTTGGAAAGAAGAATATGCACCTTTCTTTGCACGTAAATTTGCCCGTCGTATGGAAGCAGAAGAAATTCATGATGCAGTAACAGTATCTACAGGCATTCTACCTAGCTATACTGTATTTGGTTTTAGTGCTCCAATTCAATATGCTATGCAACTTCCAGACACATTAGAGCCATTTAACCGTAGAGATCGCTCTGCTAACACTGCTGCATCAATTCTAGGTCGAACCTTTTTAGATACTTTTGAACGTGGCGATAGAGATGATTTGCCAAGAACAAATACTCCATCCATTTCCCAAGGTTTAACCTTAATGAATAGCCAATTTGTAAATGCTCGCATTAATGCAAATAATGCAAACAGTACGCTTGGTCGTCTGCTTGCTGCTAATAGCCAAGACCAAAAACTAATTGAAGAACTATTTTTAACCGTTCTTTCGCGTTATCCAAATAAAACAGAGATGAATCAAGCTCTTAGTATGCTAAAACCCAACCGCAATCAAGGCGCAGAAGATTTAATGTGGGTTTTACTTAATAAGATTGATTTTATCTATAATTATTAATAGCAGCAAGGAGATAAGATAATGAATAGAAAAGAATTACTTGATGCACAAAATAGATTGCCTGAATATCGTCAAAGTTTAGCAGGTGGAGAAGGTTTTTCTCGCCGTCAGTTCTTTAAGTTATCCGCTCTTGGCTTAACAGGCTTTTTCTTTACCCAAGCTGCTAAACCTTTGGAAGTATTAGCTCAAACTAAACCACGTTTAGAAAGCACTGCTAAAAACTGTATTTTTATACATTTAGATGGCGCTCCTAGCCATGTAGACACTTTTGACTTAAAAGAAGGTAGCTGGACACCAAAGGATTTTGAGCCTACTACAATTGGACAAGTTCGTTGGCCTAAAGGTTTATTACCAAAGCTTGCTGAACAACTCCCTAATTTTGCAGTAGTTCGCTCAATGAGTGCTTATGCTCTAGTACATCCATTAGCACAAATTTGGACACAAATAGGTCGTAATCCTGCTAGTGGTCTTTCTAAGATTGCTCCAAATATTGGTGCAGTAGCAGCACTAGAGTTTGAAAGCAAACGTACTCCTAATCAAAAACTACCAGGCTTTATTGCCTTAAATGCAGGAAATATTGTTGGTCGGGGTTATTTTGCTCCAGAATTTGCTCCTTTTGGTGTTGCTCCTAACCCAGCAGGACTTTCAAATTCAACTAATCCAGTAGGAGAAAGCCGTTTTACCAATCGCTATAATATGCTTCAAGCTTTAGATTCAGAAAACCGTAATAGCCAAAGCGTAATAGGTGTTGGTGGTGATGAAATGGCTTCTGCTTATAATCAAGCTCGTGGGCTAATGTATAATGCAGAAGTACAATCGGTTTTCCAATATTCTCAAACTGAAGCTGCAACTTATGGTGGAAATGGTTTTGGCAATGCTTGTTTAGTTGCTCGCAATATTATTAAAGGTGATTTAGGTACACACTTTATTCAAATTAACCTTGGTGGATGGGATAATCATAATGGTATTTATACGCCACAAGGTATCTATAACCCAGCAAGAGCCTTGGATGCTGGTTTAGGGCAATTAATCGCAGATTTAGCTAAAACTCCTTCTAAGACCGCCGGTAAGAGTTTGTTAGATGAGACTTTAATTGTAGCAATGGGTGAGTTTGGTCGTACTGTAGGGCAACCAAATAATCAACAAGGTAGGGATCATTTCTTGCAAATGTCATGTTTATTTGCTGGTGCTGGTGTTCGCGGAGGTCGTGCAATAGGTTCTACTGATCCTACAGGTGCTAGCACAATGGATCCAGGCTGGTCTCGCAACATAACTATTCGCCCAGAAGATGTTTTTTGTACAATTTACTCAGCATTAGGAATTGACTATACAACCATTCGTCAAGATGACCCATTTAAACGGGGCTTTGAATATGTTCCTTATGCTTCTCAAGATGTTTATGCTCCTATTGATGTATTATGGACTTAGTTAATTTAACTTAAGACTACTAAGTTAAATTTATCTTTAAAAATACAAAAGGTACAAAGTTTTGCTTTGTACCTTTTTATTTTGTCTTAAGATACATTATCCCATTACTTTTTTTAGGGTGTTAGTAAACTCACGTAAAATATTTTGATCTAAATTAATATTTAGAGAAATACGAAGGCGTGAAGTTCCTACTGGAACTGTAGGGGGTCTAATTGCACGTACATCAAAACCTGCTTGTTGTAACTTTAGAGCTATGTTACTTGCACGCTCATTACTACCTAAGACTACAGGAATAATTTGTGAGTTTCCAGCAGGTATTGAAATTTCGTTTAGTATTAGCAACTCTCTTAGGTAAATAGCAATATCTAGCAATTGTTTTCTACGCTCGGGTTCTTTATTAATTATAGTTAGAGATGTTTCTAGGGCTGCGGCAATTGCTGGGGGTGGAGCAGTAGAAAAAATAAAAGACCTAGCAGATTGGATTAAGTAATCAATTGCCCAATCTGGCCCTGCCACAAAGGCTCCGCTTACTCCTAAGGCTTTACCAGCAGGGTTAATAGAAAGAAATACAGAATCACCTATTGCTGTTTCTTCAATTAAGCCTGTACCATAAGGGCCATAAATGCCTATTGCATGGGCTTCATCGACTATTAAAGCTGTATTAGTTTTTTCACATAATTCTGCATATTCTTTTAATGGTGCTTGATCTCCATCCATACTAAAAAGAGACTCTGTTACTAAAAATTTTTGCCCTAAACAGGTTTCTTTTTCTAGGAGTTCTTTTAAGGCTTTAAGGTTACAATGAGGAAAAATAATTTTTTTAGCTCTACTTAATCTTAGCCCATCAATTAAACTGGCATGGTTAAATTGGTCAGAAAAAACCAAATCATCAGCATTTAGAAAAGAAGTAATTACTCCGATATTAGCCATATAACCGCTATTAAAATAGAGTGCTGATTTTGTTCCCTTAAAAGAAGCAAAAAGCTTTTCTACCTCTGCAAATTCTCTACGCTCGCCTCTAAGAAGGCGGGAGGCAGTTGACCCACAGCCTGATTTTAAGACTGCTTGAGCCATATTCTCTTTAATAAATGGATGAGATGATAAAGCTAAATAATCATTGGAAGATAGGTCTATTCCTAGAGGGGGATTTAGACGACGGCGCAGACCAGATTTTTCTAGCTCAGATAATTCTTGATAAACTCTTTGTTTTAATGTAGAAAACTCCATTAATTCTATGCCCATACAAACAGATTTACCTTATTTTGAAGCGTTTACAGGATGATTTTCTACTAGCTTCATACCTAATTTTTCAAGTAAGACACTATCTCTATCTGCTGTTGGATTAGGTGTTGTAAGTAGTTTTTCTCCCATAAAAATAGAATTAGCTCCAGCAACAAAACAAAGTGCCTGGGCTTCATCAGAGAGTGAAAGTCGTCCAGCGCTAAGACGTACCATTGATGCAGGCATTAAGATTCGAGCTGTTGCTACCATTCGGACTAGTTCTAAGCTATCAATATTAGGCTGATCAGCTAGAGGTGTGCCTTCAACTTTTACTAACATATTGATTGGAACGCTTTCAGGATGAGGTCTACGTGTAGCAAGTTGTTGTAAAAGATTATAACGATCTTGTTTATTTTCACCCATTCCTATAATACCACCACAACAAACGGCTATTCCTGCGCGATCTACTCGGTCTAGAGTATCTAGGCGATCTTGATAGGTTCTAGTAGAAATGATGTCTCCATAAAACTCAGGGGATGTATCAAGATTATGATTATATGCCGTAAGCCCTGCTTCTGCTAAAGCTTGGGCTTGTTGCTCTGTTAACATCCCCAATGTGCAGCAGGCTTCCATTCCAAGTTCTCTTACGCCTTTAACCATAGATAATATACGTGTAAAATCTGAGTTATTTGGGGCGCTACGCCAAGCTGCTCCCATACAAAAACGTGTTGCACCTTGTTCTTTAGCTTGTTTAGCCATTGCTAGAGTATCTTCAACGCTCATTAATCTTTCGGCTTGTAAATTAGTATCATATTTTGCTGATTGTGGGCAGTAAGCACAATCTTCTGGGCATCCGCCCGTTTTAATACTAAGTAGAGCACATCCTTGAATTTCATTATTTAAGTGATAAGCTCGATGAATATCTTGGGCACGATAAATTAGTTCTGGAAATGGAAGATTATAAATATTTTCAATTTCTTCTAATTTCCAATCATAGCGTAAAAGATCTACAGTGGTAGACATTAAAGAAATTCTCCTCAAAACAGTTAAAATAGCTTTGCAAAAATAACCTTGACAGGTTATCTATAAGTTAGCCAGAAAGCAACTTATGTTTGATAGAATAGAAATTAAGTTTACTGTTTTATTAAGTTTTAAGTAAATTTCTTGCTAGGAATAATTATTACTGGTAATTTAATGTCTTGGATTTTACAGTAAATTTGGCCTAAAAAATTATGAATATTAAGCTTATTGTAAGTAAAATTATAAACTTTACCCTTACCTGCTTAATAATTTTCTGTTTTTCTTTAATAGCTTTTGCCATTGACCCTAAAAAGAAATTAGAGCAATACAGGTTAGAGGAATTACAAGACGGCCTTCCTCAAAATAGTGTTTCTTCAATAGTTCAAACTAAAGACGGCTACTTATGGTTAGGTACTTATGAAGGTGCTGTAAAATTTGATGGAGTAAAATTTACAATCCTTGATCGTAATAATGTGCCTGAATTTAAGGCAAATGGCGTTTTGGTTATGCTAGTCGATAAAGAGAAAACTCTCTGGATTTCTATCTTAGGTGCAGGAATAGTTAGATATAAAAATAATGAGTTTCTTAATTATTCAGAAAAAGATGGGCTACCTAGTAATACTGTATATTCAATAAAAGAAAGTCGTGATGGAGGTATTTGGTTTGGTACTGATAAAGGGTTAAGTAAACTTAAAGATGGTAAGTTTACTAGCTATTTTGACAAAGAAAGACTAGGAAATAACTTTGTAAGGTCGATTTATGAAGAACCCGATGGAAAAATTTGGGTGGGTACTGATAATGCAGGCGTGTTTCTATTTCAAAACGGGGAGTTTTTTCCTTGCCCTAAAGCAGAAGGTTTACTTGTAAAATCTGTTAGAGCTATAGTCTCTGACTTAAATAATAATATTTGGGTAGCGGGTAAAGAAGGCATAAGTGTTTTTAATAGCAATAATTGGACTAGTTACACTATTGATAATGGGCTTGTAGATAATTATATAAGGAATTTATATGTTGATAGTCATGGAGTAGTTTGGATAGGAACAAATGGGGGATTAAATTGTTTTAAGAATGGAGAGCTTTTAACTTATAAATCCAAGAATGGTTTATCTACTTCATCTATACGTTGCTTTCTTGAAGACCATGAAGGCACACTTTGGATAGGGACAAATGAAGGTATTAAAAGCCTTAAGGATACTAAGATCATTTCTTATACCACTAACCAAGGGCTTGCTCATAATTATGTTAGGGTTGTTTATGAAGATAATAAAAATAATCTTTGGATTGGTACTGATAGAGGATTAAGCTATTTTGCTAACGATCAGTTTATTAATTATGTAGAAGGTAGTGGTTTAACAGATAATGCTATTCGTAGTATTTATCAAGACTTGCAGGGAAATATATGGGTAGGAACTACTAGCGGATTAAACTATTTTAACAATGGCAAATGGTCTAACCCTATTATTAAACATGATGTTACTTCACTTTATGTAGATAAAAAAAATAAACTTTGGATAGGGACAAATGGTAAGGGTTTAATTACTTATGAAAATAATAAATTAGAAGAATATACTACCGCTCAAGGTTTACCTAGTAACTCTGTTACTGCTCTAACAGGAGACTTAAAAGGCAATATTTGGATTGCCACTAGTAATAATGGCTTAAGCTATTTTGTTGATGGAAAATTTATTAATTATAATAAAAGTAATGGTTTAAATACTAATCAAGTTTTCTCTCTTTTTCTAGATTCTAATAATGTGCTTTGGTGTGGTACTAATGAAGGGATTTCTAGGTTTGAAAATGGTAAGTTTACTCATTACACCCCACAACAAGGAGTTTTTGCAGGTAATATCTTCCAAATTTTACTTGATAATAAAAATAGTTTTTGGTTTGGTTGTAATAAAGGAGTCTTTGAAATTTCTAAACAAGAACTAGATGCTTTTGCTTATGGTAGAGTTGAGTCTGTTAAATCCATAGTTTATGGTAAATCCGAAGGAATGGCTAGTAATCAATGTAATGGCTCAACTCAGCCTGCTGGATGGAAAACTAAAGATGGCAGAGTTTGGTTTCCTACAGTAAAAGGAGTAGTAGTCATTGATCCTAGTGAGGATATTATTAATACCAAAGCTCCAAATGTTGTTATTGAAGAACTTTTACTTAATAGAGAAAAATTTAACTTAAAAGATAAACTAGAAATATTACCTAATAAATATGAATTGCATTTTAACTTTGTGGCCTTAAGCTTTGTTGCACCTGATAAAGTTAAATTTAAGTGTAAATTAATAGGCTATGAACAAGCATGGCGTGAACTTGGATCTCGTAGAGATATTACGTATAATAATTTAGAACCAGGAGAATATACTTTTCTAGTAATAGCCTCTAACAATAGTGGAGTTTGGAATGAAGTAGGAGCTAAATATAATTTTCTAGTATTAACACCTTGGTGGCGTACTAAATGGGCATATGCTTTTTATTTATTATCAATAGTTTCCAGTATTTTGGGGTTAATAAAATTTAGGGAAAAAGCCTTAAAATTTCGCAGTATTGTGCTAGAAGCAAAAGTTAAAGAACGAACAGAAGAACTTAATAGCACCATAAACCAACTTAAAGAGGCTGAAAAAAAAGCTATTGAGCTTAAAAATAAAGCTCTAGATTCAGAAGCTAAAACCCTAGAGTCTGATAGGGCAAAAAGTCTTTTTTTAGCCAATATGAGCCATGAAATTCGTACTCCAATGAATGCTGTAATTGGAATGACTGGGCTTCTACTAAATACTAAGCTTACTTCAGAACAACAAGATTATATTGAAACCATCCGTACTAGCGGAGATTCTCTTCTTACTCTTATCAATGACATACTTGACTTTTCAAAAATAGAGTCTGGCAAACTAGAACTAGAATTTATTGAATTTGATATTTATAGCTGTGTAGAAGAATCTATAGATTTGATTACCCCAAAAGCTCTAGAAAAAAACCTTAATCTTGCTTACATAATTGATAGGAATATTCCTGATGGCCTAGTTAGTGATGTAACCCGCATAAGACAAATTCTAGTTAATCTACTTAGTAATGCAGTTAAGTTTACAGAAAAAGGCGAAATATTAATTACAGTAATTAGTAAACCTCTATCTGATAATAAACATGAGATCCAATTTTCAGTTAAAGATACAGGCATTGGGATTCCTACTAATAAAATGGATAGGCTTTTTCTGTCATTTAGCCAAGTAGATTCTTCTACTACGCGCCAATATGGGGGGACAGGTTTGGGTTTAGCTATTAGTAAACGGCTTAGTGAAATGTTAGGTGGTAGAATGTGGGTAGAAAGCCAAGTGAAAAAAGGTTCTACTTTTTTCTTTACTATTACTATAGATTCTGTTGAAGCTAAACCACATAGCTACTTAGAATTAGAACAGCCAAAACTATTAGGTAAAAGAGTTTTAATTTTTATAGACAACTTAACGAACCAAAATATCCTAAAAGATTTTACTGAAGCTAGAGGAATGTTTTCTAAAGTAACAGGTTCTAGCAAGGAAGTTTTAGACTGGATTAAATCAGAAGAACTGTTTGATATTTTTATTTTAGATGTCCAGGCTTTAGAAAAAGAGCTACTCTTTTTTGTAGAAAGTATTAAAGAGTATATTAGCGAAAATTCGACTAAAGTGGTTTTATTAACTATTCTTGGGCAGCAGTCAAAATTAATAAAAGACCCTGATGTTTTAATTAACAAACCAATAAAACTTTCTCATCTTTATGATAACTTGATGAATATTTTAGGTAGTCATACTTCTAGGGTCAGGCGACCTAAAAATTTAATGATAAATAAAGATATGGCTCAAGATAAACCTTTACGTATTCTTCTAGCTGAAGATAATGTAGTTAACCAAAAAGTAGCTCTACAAATATTAAAACAAATGGGATACCGTGCTGATACTGTAGCTAATGGCTTAGAGATTTTATCAGCCTTAGAACGTCAAAGCTATGATGTTCTCTTAACCGACATACAAATGCCAGAAATGGATGGACTAGAGGCTACACGCCAGATTTGTAAATTATGGTCAAAACCAGAGCGCCCAATTATTGTTGCTATGACTGCGGGTGCAATGGAAGGTGATAGGGAAAAATGCCTTAAAGCAGGTATGGATGACTATATTAGTAAACCCATTCATATACAACAATTACAACAGGTCTTAGAGCGCTGCTATACTAAATTACCAAAAATTACTCTAGCTACCGACCCTTTATCTAGCAATAACACAAATAATGCTAATAATGCTAATAATGCTAATAATACTGAAAAACCTAGTCATACTCATATAGATATAAAAACTATAGCTAAACCTAGTAATGGTAACTTAGAGAAACATATTGCTGATATAAGTTTAGAACCATCAATTGATGTATTAGTTTTAGAAAGTTTAAGAGAATTACAAGATGAAAGCGATCCTAATTTAGTAGCAGATCTTATAGGTATTTTTCTTAGAGAAGCCCCAGAAAAAATAAATCTTTTACAAAAAGCTCTAAACTTATCAGATTTTAGGGCTTTAGAAGAAAATGCTCATTCATTAAAAGGTAATGCAGGAAATTTAGGTGCAATACGCTTACAAAAATTGTGCTACGAGTTAGAAAAAAGTGGCCGCAATAGTTCTTTAGAAAATGTTGAGTTTTTTATAAAAGAACTATCAAAAGAATTTGAGCTTACCAAAGAAATATTGTTAAATGAAAAAGAAAAATAGGCTTTTAAGCTTTTCAGCATTGTTTTTTAACTATCATAACTTCAACCCGGCATTTCTTTGTTTTTAAAAGGTCTCTTAAGGAACATTAACACTACTAATTAGGTATCTTACTTTTTCTGAAACTTAAAATCTCTTCAACCTTAGGTAAATTATTAGGTAAATTATTAGGTAAATTATTTATTACCATTCAGCTTTTAAGTGATGAAGGATATTTTGTTTTCGTAAAAAAACTTAAACTATACATCAACATTAAATAAATAATTAGAGCTACTAGTTTTTAGGAGAACAAAGCTATATGCAGGGCGATAAACAAAAATTTGATCAAAGTATTATAGAAGGCCCAATAATTAATGCTGTTTGGAAAATGGCTTGGCCTTCAATCATTCAAAATATAATAGCAGGCTTACAAGGGCTTATTGACCATGCTTTAGTAGGCCATTACGTAGGTTATAAAGCTAATGCTGCTATTGGGGTAGGCTGGCAAATTTTTCTAGTTGTAGTAGTTTTTATAAGCTCGCTCTCTGTAGGTATGAGCGTTTTAGTCTCTCAAGCAGTAGGAGCAGGCCAAACTTCACGAGTTAATAAAATATTTTATCAAGCCCTATTAACCTCTTTAGTTATGAGTTGTTTAATTCTTGCTCCAGTAGGTTATTTTCTCTCACCTTATTTACTTACACTTGTTAAAGCTGAAGATAGCGTTAGAGCACAAGCCTTGCCGTATTTACAAATTATGTTTCTTTTTAACATAGGGCTACTGTTTTTCTTTATGTTAGGGGGGGCGCTACGTGCTGCTGGTGATGCTAAAACACCTCTAAAACTTGGATTACTAATGACTGTTTTAACCATAGTCTTAAATATTATTTTAATTCCAGGTCTTGGCCCAATACCTGCTTTAGGTACAGCAGGATCAGCTATTGGAACTGTCGGATCCTCTCTTTTAATGACTTCCGTTGGGATATATCTTTTATTAACTAAACGCTTGGCAGTACGATTGCCTAGCGGTAGGGATTTAATCCCAGATTTAACAATTATTAAAAGTATTTTTAGCCTAGGTCTACCTTCGGGTTTTCAAGGTATAGCTATGAATATTGGAGGCGTAATTTTACTTAGATTTATTGGCACTCTAGATCATAGCGCTGAAACTCAAGCCGCCTATAGCGTTGGATATAGTCAACTCTTCTCACTTATTACTTGGACATCTGTAGGATTAATGAGTGCCTCATCCGTTATGGCTGGACAAAATTTAGGGGCAAAAAAATTTGATCGAGTTAAACAAACTGTTGCAACTACTAGTAAAGTAGGGTTAACAATGGCAATTATCATTGGAACTTTGTTCTTAATAATCCCAAGCACATTACTAGGTTTATTTGGAATTACTGACTCACTTGTAATTAGTATTGGTAAAGAATTACTTGCTTACTTAAGTATTTCAGGAGTATGTATCACAATTGCTCTAACTTATTCAGGAGGATTACAAGGCACAGGTGATACTCGTAGCCCTCTTTATATTTCTTTAGTTTCACAAGTTGCTCTTCCCATAAGTTTATGCTTACTTATAAAATTCTTAAGACCATTACAGCCTAGTGATATCTGGTTAGCAATTGTCTTAGGCCATTTAGCTAGAGCCGCATTGACTGTAGTAAAATTCCGTCAAAGTAAATGGTTAGAAAACCCAAGATTTGCTACTTAAGCTATAGCAAGCAAATCTATTCTACTATTTACTCTAATTCCTGTTTATAAAGATACTTAGTTATAGGCAGTAGAGCCTCTTTTACACAATCAGCTATTTCCATTAGTGTTGGGTTAATGACTATGTTTCTTGTGTCTTGAAACTGTTGCCATCTAATTTGAGCCTTTTCTCTTGTCCACCAAGTCGGAGAATCAAACATTGTAATGGCTTTTGATAAAGAAGTATTGCGGCTGGAAAAAGCTACATTAATAGCATCTGATAAATGTCGGCTATTAATGTCAATATGGTTTATAAATAAGTATAAATCATAAAGATCTTTTGCTCTCCATCGTTTTTCTCCAAATTCTACAAGCCCATGTAATTTCCAGCCTAAAGCCGTTTCTATAGAACATGACAGAAGATTTAAGAACTCGCCTGTAAAAATTGGGTAATCTATTTTTATTGCTGGTGGAACTAATGGATCACCAAACCCTACATCTATTTTGCTAGCAAATTCTTTATCTTCAAAAACCACTTTTATCTTAACGCGAATACCTGGAGAGGGTGTTTCTACCCAAGTTGCTTCACCCTCTACTGAACTAAGGTCAAATTCAACTCCATCCACTAGAGTAGGTTTTTGAGATATGATGTAACTAATTTTACTAATAGTTTCGGATAAGTCATAAGGAAATAACGCTAAGAAATCAAGATCGTCTGCTGGTCTAATTTTTGGAGAAACCCACATCCGCATAAGCATTCCGCCCCGTAAAACAAAAGAGTCCACTAAAGGAGTTTCCACTAACCGCCGTAAAATAGCTTCTAGCAAATATTGGCGTGTTATTTCCTCTAGTGGACGATTTAGGGAAATGGAAATTTGATTAAGCTTTTCTATGTTGCTCATAAATTTTTATTAACAAACAGGCTCAACCCAACCTTGATCAAGACTTATATTACTGTCATAAACTATATATTCTTGCAATTTATTACTTAGGCTAAAGTTTTCTTTTTTAAGCATTTCTATGAGTTTCGAAAACTCAGCTTTAGCATTAGTTTTACCAATATTATATAGTCGCATAGTAACAAAATGTTGATTTAAGCCGTAAAGCGTTTTCTTAAAAGCATTTTGCGAAAGATGAGCATTATTTTGAGTACATAAATTTTTAAGCCTTTCTTTATCTTTTTCGCTAGATAAAGTTACTAGTAAATGAAACTCAAAATAATTATTAGGAAATTTTTTAGCTTGCTCATCAGTAATAGGAACATTTAGATTATTAATTAAGGCTTCGATCTTAACCCGAATTACCTTAAACCCTTCTTGAGTAAGACTTTGTGCCAGACCGTTTACTTCTTTAAGCACACTTTCAAAACTACCTTGATGATATAGACTTGTCATAGGCTGAAACCTATTTATTCCATTAGGTAACTCTATTAGCGAACATTTAACCTTTAGCTCTTCACATACTGATCTAAAAAGACTTAAAGCCGTTTGATTATTAAGTTGGATAGTAATGTGTGATTCAAATGTACCCATAACAGTCTGATAAACATTGTTGTTTAGCTATAACAATATTTTCTCCTTATAAAATATGAAAATTAAGATATAGAAAATCTAAATTTTCTTAATTGTTTTCTTAATTGTTTAATTTTTTTGTTCTTTAATTTTTTGCTAGCGCAAGTATTGTTCCAGTAATAAAGCACTTATATGTTTAGAATAAGAGCCTCTTATTTGTTGAAAATAAAGGACGGCTAAAAACATGGTAACTAAAGTAAATAGCCATTTATCTAAGCGCCTAGATAAATGGCTATTTATTTTTGAGCGTCTTATTTTTCTAAAGCTATAAAGCAGACCTAAACTTAAGCGTTTTTGGCATAATAGCCTCGTCTAGTTTTTACTTTTACATCATCTCTTTTTATTCTTAGTCGAATTTTCCTAAATCCACCATCATTGTTTCCATTAGTTGGGTAATAACCAAGGCTATAAATAGTCCGAAGCTCAGATGCAACTCTTTCATAACAACCTGAAAGGTCTGATAATTGATTAGCATAAAATATGCTTCCTCCAGTAGTGTCAGCAAGCGTTTGTAATTGTTGGCGTGAAATAGCATAAGCTTGAGGGATAAATAATCCTAGTTCTTCTATAACTTCTCGTTCAGTATTAAGGTATATAGGAAAAATAATTGTGTCAGCTTCTTGGATTCTATCTAGCAATTCATTAAAACTTGTTTTTGAGCCTTTGCCAGGCACTCCAGGCAAACTATTATCTACACCATCAGACATTATTACTATTGCGTTGCGTTGATTTTTTGCCTGTCTTAACACCCAATTTATTGAGCCAACTAATGCATCATAAAAGTTTGTTCCTCCTTCAGCCTCTCTTATATCTTCAAGTTTTCTTTTAAGTAATTGTCGGTCATTAGTTAAAGGGCAAATTAATTGAGTAGAGCCGCTAAATGTAATAATTGCCACTTTATCCTCAGGTCGTGTAGCTTGAATAAAAGACCAAGCACTACGCTGAATTAGCTTAAGTTTTTCTCTTACACTTCCACTTAAATCAATTAGCAAGACTAAATTAAAAGGTGTATTAACTGACTGAAAATGAACTATTTCTTGTGATACTCCGTCTTCATAAAGTAGAAAATCTGACTGATTTAAGTTTATTACTGGCTGCCCAGAAGATGTTAATGCACTAGCATTTAATGTAACTAACTGAGACTCTATTTTAATTACACCATCTTCTTCACTAGAACCTGAGTTGTTAGGGCTATTTATCCCATTTGTCTTAGCTATTGGGTTTGTCTTAGCGCTTGAGTTTTCATCTGCTCCATCAGATGCATTATTTTCACTATTATCATTTTTACGTAGTATAGGTTTTTTTGCTATTTTCTCAGGGGCATTATTTAGTATAGGTTCAGACCTATCATCATTGCTAGATTTACCTGTTGTAGAAGTTTTGTCTCCAGATAAATTACTGTCAGTAATTCTATTAAAAGTAATATCTGGAGTTTGAGCAATATTATTAGTTTCTAGATTAATGTTTCCCTGCTCAGTATAGACTGTAACTATTGCCCCTCCTTTTCCAAGTTGTTTATAAAAAGATTTTAATCTTTCATCTGTTTTGGCACTATTTGAGGTTTTAAGAACACTAGATATTTTTATTGCTCCAAAAGTTGATGAAAGGGACAAATCAGCATCAACATTATTACTAATGCTTAAATTAATATTTCCTGTTTTGCTAGTTGCCACTAAACTTCCAGAGGCAAAAGTTATATCAATATTACCTTTTTCACTTAGCAAACGCAGATTTATACCTGATGGAGTTAGTATTTTTAAGTCTATAGGAGAATTTGCCAGAGGTAGAACTTTTAAATAAACTTGATCGCTATTTTCTTCAATCACTAAATTTTCTTTGCTAGCACTGTTGGGGCTATTTCGCTGAATAGCTTGGACTTGAATGTTATTATTTTGACTAACATTGATACTTATATTGCCAAAAGGGTTTTCAATGCGTATTAAGCTTTTTACATTAAATGAGAGCATTGACACGCGATCGTTAGCTCTATTTTCTTGTTTTACTCTGCCAGATTGCCCTAAGGCTTGTGCTGGGAATAAAAACAACAAAAAAAATGATAATAGCGTAATGTTAATGGTCAAAAAGTTAAATAGCTTTAAACTTTTAGGCATAAAACCTCGCAGAAAAGAAGTGATTTGTTAGATTGAGGGAGTGATTTAAGATCCTTAGTGCAAAATATGATTATAAGGTTGCCAAAATTTTCTACTACTTTTTATGTTCTATCAAAAACATTTAATAATTTGGTTGTGTTTCAGTAAAGTTGGTAATGTAGTTGCAACTTTTGGTTAAATAGATGTACAAACCAAGTGTCAACTCTTTTATAACGCGACTCTTTTATACAATCCCTTGATGGTACTTTGAGTGTTTTGCTACATCCATCGTAACACTTTTAGAGGCGTTCTTTCATAATGCGTCTAATAAAAATGTTGCCGCCTTTTAAATATTAATTACGTTTACTAAAAATATGTAATCAACAAATTATTGCTCACTAGTTAAACAAATAATCAACAATTTTGTCAAAACAAACCTTATTTCCTGTGCTAGTCAAAATTCTGAAAATTGTCAATATATTGAAGGTAAAAGATTTAATTACATAAGTAAAGCTTAGTTTTTATGTAGGGCAATCAAAAACCTTCATTGTTTCTTTCTTGTACAGAGAAATATATTATTTAGCAGGTAGGTATAAATGTCAAAACCAAAATTACTAGACCAAATAAAAGAAGTAATGAAACTTAAGCATTTTAGTAATAGAACTGAGGAGACTTATATTCACTGGATTAAACGATTTATTATCTTTCATAAAAAACGCCATCCCCTGGAAATGGGACAAGAAGAAATTAGAGAATTTCTTTCTTATTTAGCAACACAATTAAATGTTGCTCGTGCCACGCAAAATCTTGCGCTTCAATCAATTCTTTTTCTTTACCGGGAAGTATTAAATAAAGAAATTGCTCATATCGATAATATAGAAAGAGCTAAAAAAGAAGCAAAAGTTCCTATAGTATTTACTCGTCAGGAAGTAAGTAAAATTTTATCAAATATGAAACCTACTACTTCTTTGATGGCGAGTTTACTCTATGGTTCAGGACTAAGGCTAATGGAGTGTGTAAGACTACGAGTTAAGGATTTAGATTTTGGCTCTAATATTATTGTAGTTAGAGAAGGAAAGGGAGAAAAAGACCGTGTTACAGTTCTTCCAGAAAAACTCAGAAAAGCATTAGAACATCATTTGGTCAAAGTTAAATTACTCCATGAAGAAGACTTAGCAGCAGGATTTGGTGAAGTTTATTTGCCTTATGCATTAGAACGTAAATACCCTAATGCAAACAAGGAATGGGGATGGCAATATGTGTTTCCTTCAGTAAGATTGTCAGTAGATTCTCGTTCTGGTAAAAAGCGTAGACATCATATCTGTGAAAAAGTATTACAGCAAAATGTAAAAGAAGCGATAAAACAAGCAGGCATTGCAAAGAATGGAAGTTGTCATACCTTTAGACATAGTTTTGCAACCCACTTATTAGCAGATGGTTATGATATTAGGACTATTCAACAGCTATTAGGGCACAATGACGTAAGCACCACTATGATTTATACTCATGTTGTTAATCTTGGAGGGCATGGGGTTTGGAGTCCTTTGGATAGATAAAGTCCAAAATAACACTTAAGATAAAATAGAAATATGTCCTAAAAACGGTTTGAATACTAAGCTTTTTGAAAAAAGTTAACCATATTAATTAAAGCATTATTTTTTAGGGCATATCTATTGTAACTCTTTTATTTTATGTAAATTACTATTATAAACTTTTTTATAATAGTCTTAAAAAAAGTTATTAAAGTTTCTATAAAAATTCTGGATAAATATTGATATTTGTTGTCAATAATTATTATTTATCTCCGTAAGTGATCGCACGTCGTATCTCGGCTTGAGATGCATTATCATTAAAAACAATTCTATTTCCTCGTTGTTCTACACCTAAGCGTTTCCATAAGCCATCTAAATCTATTTCTACAGGAGTAGCTTTCATCTTATTGTAGAGAGGAATAAGAACTGATACACCTATGGTTTTATCTCCTTCACTTAGTGTACGTATTACATCCCAGTCATTATTCATTGTCCCACCAGCGGCAACTATGCCACGAAAGGCATGTTCTAGGCCATAACGGTTTTTAGTTTTTTGGCGAATTTCTACATCTGCTACTAAACAAAAAAGTGCTCCACCCCAATAAGTACGTCCCCAAGAGGGTGTATAGTCAAGCCCTTTATCACCATATTCAGGTTGTCCTTGAGGCATTTGATCTAGCATATCCCCCCAAACTTTTTCTGGTGAAAGCTCCCCTGTTCTCATTCTAGAAATAGGCTCAATATAGGTTGCCATTCCTTCTTCTAGCCAAGCATGTTTGCCTCTTGGTACAGAAGGAAAAGCAATATGGGCTAGTTCATGGGTTAGTACCCAATCATCATCAAAATCACTTTGTCGAGCATTAACACCTACACTAATTGATACAGCGGCACCAGAATTACCTAAGGCAGAGCCATAGCCTATGCGTCTTCCTCCAGTAACACGTACTAAAACTAAAACTCGATGAATAGGAAAACCATCATAGTAAGTAGCAATAGATTTTCCTGCTTTTGTCACCCATTTTATTATTTGGTCATCAGAGATTGTGTAATTACTTTGAGCAATAGCTAAATCTATTTTACCTCCTTGAAGATTGATAGTATGTAATCGCATTTTCCCAAAAGCAGAATAAGAAAGCTCATAAAGTGATGATGAGTTGATTTCATAAGTATCAGACTGGCTTGAGCTAAGAGGAAAAACACCAGATACAAAAGTTGTTCCAGGAGGTGTTTTTACATGAAATGTAACTTTTTGAGGGGTGCCTTTATATATAGGAAAAAGTAACCAAGTTGAAGGTGGGGCATAAATTAAATCTCCAGCTTGTCGAGCAATTTCTATATTGCTAATGGCTTGAGCAGCTTGAGCTAATTGGTAGTGATAGCGAATGCGACAACCACGAATCTTAGCACTTGCTGGTAAAAACCATGAAAGCCCTTGTTGTCTAAGTGGTTGCCAGCCTTTTTCTGAAAGTATTTCTGCACCTTTTAGATAAGGCTCTGCACTAGAGTAAACGCTTAGTTCTGGATGAATTTTTGGTGGAAGAGTTACTTCAACAAATAATTCTTTACCACCTTCTGTCGCAGTTACTTCATAATGCCATAAAGTGGCTGTAACTAAAGCGGAAGAATGGTTGGAAGTTTGAAATAAAGCTATAGTAGTAAGTATAAGTATAGTAAAAATTACTCTCTTCATGGTTTTTTTTGCCTTAACTCTAGCGAAATAATATCTATAACTAATTTTAGTGTAATGCCAAATAATGCTCCAAAAGCTATGCCCACCAAATATCCAAAATCTTTGTCAAAGGCAGGCCAAACAATTATCCCTGTTATAGCGCCTAAAAGGATAGAAAATAATATTTTAATTATATCCACAAGAGTAAATTTACTCTCAAGTTTACGTTGTTCTAGTACTTGAATAAACTGAAAACATAAAAAACTTATTCCCAACCAACAAAGAAAGGCAAAGACATAGTTGCTATTAATTATATAAATAATAGTTGCTAATCCTAATAAACCATCAACTAACACTATTAAAAAGATTATTATTTCTAAAAGAAAGAAAAGGGTATTTTTAATAAGGTTTGTTAAATGCTCTATTAATTGGCTATAAAAAATGTGGTTATCTGGCATTGAAGCTTTAGGTTTTTGTTTTGAAAGAATAAAGCTAATTATTGATGAAGAGAGTCTTTTATAGCTCGCTAAAGGTGATTTAGAACTCTTATCTGCCATAATTAACCCACTTAAAACGAAAATCAATAATTAAAAAGAATTTACTACACTCTTAAGTTTTGCGCTATATTTTATTAACTATCCTAAGAAGAAAATGTGGATGCTAAATATTCTACCAAAGAAAGCTACTAACTAAGATATTTACTTTCTCTTTTCAACGAGCGATAGAATATTGTCTTGGCATCTCTAAACTAGATTCTTCGCCAGGATTAGTAAAACGATTAACTTCTAGTTGATATTGTTTATCATAAAGTTGTTTATATCGCCCTTTAAGTTCAAGAAGTTCTTGATGAGTACCTCGTTCAACAATTTCACCATTTTCTAAAACTAAAATTTGGTCAGCGCTAACAATGGTTGAAAGCCTATGAGCAATAACAAAAGTTGTTCGCCCTTGCCGAAGAGAGCCTAATGCAGATTGGATTAAGGCTTCACTTTCGCTATCTAAACTAGAAGTTGCTTCGTCTAAAATTAGAATTCTTGGGTTAGCTAGAATAGCTCTTGCAATAGCGATTCGTTGCCGTTGACCACCAGATAGTTTAACACCTCGTTCGCCTACAATTGTGTCATATTTTTTCTCAAAACTATCAATAAACTCTGCACAATGGGCTATGTTGCTAACAGCCTCTATTTCTTCGCGTTTTGCATTTGGTTTAGAGAAAGAGATATTTTCTGCAACTGTCCCATCAAATAAAAAATTATCTTGTAGCACAACTCCTAGATATTGTCTATAGTCTTTCATTCTTAAACTAGATAACTCTTTACCATCAATAGTAAGGCTTCCAGACTGTGGTTGATTAAAATTCATAATCAAACTGATAAGAGTACTTTTTCCTGCACCGCTTGAGCCGACTAATGCAGTAGTTGAGCCTTGGTGAGACTTAAAAGAAATATTTTTTAATATAGGGATACCTTCTTCATAAGCAAAGTTAACATTTTTAAATTCAACATCTCCTAAAACATTTGTTACTTTTTGGCGACTGGCATCTTGGTCTTTTTCGGTTGGTTGATTTAAGATGTCCCTAATTCTATCAAGCCCAGCAAATCCTTCTGTTATTTGAGTTCCAATAGCTGCAATTTCAATAACAGGCATTGCCATCAAACCTGTAAAAAAAATGTACATAAAAAAATCACCTAAGGTCATAGAACCACTTAATACAGAGTTTCCGCCTACAATAACCATAATGACCCCAATAACCCCAACTATAATTGATGAAAAAGATGTTGTAGCGGATACTCCAGTCATTGATTTAGCAACATTGCGAAATAGTTTATGTGCGCCTTTAGCAAAAGTTAATGCTTCTCTTTTTTCTGCTGTATAGGCTTTAATAATACGGATTCCGCCTAGTGATTCACTTAAACGGCCTGTAAGTTGTGCATTAATTTCTCCACGTTCTTTAAACAATGGACGGAGTTTGCTAAATGCATAGGCAAGAGCGCTACCAAAACAAGCTAAAGCTAAAATAGTTAAAGTAGTGAGCTTCCAGTTTAAGTAAAAAAGTATACCTACAGCTAAGCAAGCAGTTAAAATACTTCCTACAAGTTGAACAAGCCCTGTACCTACAAGGTTTCTTATTCCATCTGCATCACTCATGATTCTAGAAACTAATTTTCCTGTTTGGGTACTATCAAAAAAATTAACTGGAAGTTGTGCAACATGCTGTTGAACTTGTTTACGCATATCTGTAATTGCTCTTTGGGCAGCAACTCCAAGAATTTGTGAGAGTGCAAAAGAAGTAATAGCTTGAATTATTGTTGCAATAGCAGCAAATAAAGCGATCCAATTAAGCATATGGACTTGATTTTTGATAAGAACTTCATCAATTAGAAACTTTGATGATGCAGGTAAAACAAGGCCAACAAGCCTATTAATAAGCATTAAAAAAAAGCCTAATAGAAGACGTTTACGATGGAGCCAAAGTAAATCTTTTGCTTCTCGCCATGCATTTGACATTGTAATTTTATCACTCATAAAAATGCCTCAGAAATCTTGTAATAGTCAAGACATGATCTGACAGACAAAGTTAACTGACAGCAGAAAAAGGCAAGTCTTGACTGTCAGAGTAGTTAAAGTATTTCTCCTGAGCAATATGTTTTGAATCTAACCAAGTTTTGCCAAGGAATTTTGCCATAACAGAATTTACCAGAATGAGGATGCTCTTTATTATAAAAATCAAGCCAAACGTCAACATCAGCTTGAAGAGCATCTAGAGTATTGTAAATCTTCTTACTCGCTACTGCCACTACCTTGTACTTGACTGCTTTTCCTACTTTTGTCCAATATTATGCAGGCTGCTAATTCTAATTTCCTACTACGCATTCTTGCTATTGTCGATGTATTACTTCTCTTTACTGATAATCTTAAGAATCCATCCATTGACTGGAAGGGCTCCGATACGTACATCCAAAAAGGGTCGTGTTGCAAAAAAGTTGATTCAGTATAAAATCAAGAAGAGAACTCAAGACGATTGATAAATAAACCAATAACTAAATCGTGGAAAAAAATAGATTTGGAAAAACAAATAGTTTTTCTAGTAAGGCGCTTAATACGAGTACGAAAATCAAGATTTTTTCTCTCAATTTGTTGAGTATTTTGCTTACCAATAGTATGATATTGAGCAGGTATATTACGCTCATA
Source organism: Acidobacteriota bacterium (assembly GCA_016213785.1). Classification (GTDB taxonomy): domain Bacteria; phylum Acidobacteriota; class Blastocatellia; order Chloracidobacteriales; family JADJPF01; genus JADJPF01. Next base: position 7,001 of record JACQZQ010000064.1, on the reverse strand, counting down.
TGCTCCCCAGTTATCTGTATAAAAATGCTTGATGGAGAAATTTTCTAATAGTTTATTTAACTTAATAAATACCTCATCTTCCCTTTTTCCTAATACATAAGCTAGTATTTTTTTACTCTTTTTTTCTATTGCATACCATAACCATCGTTGTTCTTCTTTTTTTCCTACAAAACTCCACATTTCATCCATTTCTGCTTCTTTATTTTCCTCATCCTTAACTTGATATAGTTCTATAGAAATAGGTTCTTCCTTACAATTGTCTACTATTTTACTATTTATCTGGCTAATTTCCGATAGTTTTTTTTTAATTCATTAAGTACTGTTGTTGTGCTTATTTTTAACACTCTTGCTGTGTCTCTTATTCCACTTCCATTTATTGCCATTTCTATTATTTGTTCTTTCCTATCTTCTTCTCTTCCTAAATCACTATATTCTAATATAAATGTCTCTTTTTCACACTCTTGATTTTTACATAAATATCTTTGTTTCCCCTGCCTATTTATTCCATACTTTACTACTTCTACCTTTTTACATTTTGGACATTTTACTTCTATTGTTGCCATTTTTTCTTTCCTATTACTTTTGACTTATTTTTACATTTTATCATATCCTTCCTACTTGATCAATCCTTTTGCAACACGACCCCCAAAAAGATAGTATTAATCACGATTTTAGCGTTTTCGACACTCCAGATGATTTTTACAATAACTATGGAATGTAAGGATCAAGTAGGTAGGTGGCACCCTTGACACAAAAGCGAACCAAGTAAAAGCTTTGTTAAGCAAAAACGAAAGCAAACTTGGAGAGCAAAAAATGTCAGTGCCAACCCAAATAAAAAATCGCTTAGTTCACTACAAAAAGCAAATATTATTATTGGCAGCAACAAAAGTAATAAGTGTAGTGGCAATATGCCAAATGCTAGCCATATCAAGAAACACATTCTATAAATACAAAGAACAACAAAGGCAAGGACTCTTAGGATATTTCAATTGTGCGCCATTGCATCATGGTATGGCAAAAAGTCAAGAAATAGTAGATCAAGGCTTTATAACGCCCTTATTAGGGGACGCGGTTTTGACAACAGATAAATCTTGAGAATGAAGTTGGCGATGACAGTTAGGGTGAAGTAAAACAAGGTTAGTAGTATTATTACTACCATCATTAACTTTATACTGAATATGATGAATATTCCAGTCAGTGGTTTTGGTAATAAGCTCCAAGCAGTGAGAGCACTTTCCATTTTGGGCAAACCAAATCCTAAGTAACTTTAGCCTTTGCCTTAAGTTATCTTTCATCTGTAAACCTACTCTTTCTTCAAAATAGGCTTCCCAATGTGGGTCATAAGGGTTGGCTTCACTCTTGATTTTAGTGTGCCTTTTTATAGGTGTACTTGCTGCTTTATACAATACTAATTGTTTTTCTTCTCCTTTTCTGTCTTTGAATTTAACTCCAAAATTCTAGTGTTCTTTAGTGATAGACTTGAAGTATTTTTCCATAATCCAATTTCTGTTTTTGCTTGGTAGTTTTGCTTGATGACTTGCTGAATTTTATCCAAGAAGCTTTTGATATTCTTTTTGGACGGCTTTATTAGCAGTTTTCCTTTATATTTACGGATATTCTGCCCTAGAAAATCAAATCCTTCTTTAACATTGGTGATCTTAGTTTTTTCTTCAGATAACTCTAAACCACGTTCTTTCAAGAAGTTACTTATCATTGGTTTAATTTCTTGTTCTAGTAACTCTTTTGAGCTACTAGTTACTATGAAATCATCAGCATATATCACCACATTTATTTTTGCTTTCTTGCCTTTAGAAGAATATGTTGGGTACTTCTCTTTCAACATATGTTCTAAGCCATTGAGCACTAACCGAGCTAGGACTGGTGAGGCTATGCCACCTTGAGGAGTTCCTTCTTGTGTTTGATGAAAGACTTTCTTTTCTATGTATCCAGCTTTTAACCACTTTTTAAGAATTACTTTATCCATAGGTATATTAGCTAGTAGCCATTGGTGCGATATTTGGTCAAAACATCTTCGGATATCGCCTTCCAATACCCATTCTGGGTTTTTGTTTTTGCTTAATACCCTAAAACTCTGATCAATAGCATCTGCTGTTGTTCTTTCTACTCTAAACCCATATGAGTTTGGGTCTGCTTGTGTCTCTGCTATTGGGTCTAGTGCTAGCAGGTGTAGTGCTTGTTGCGCTCTATCTATCATAGTAGGAATTGACAACCCTCGCTTTTGATTATTTGTTTTTGGTATGTATATTCTCCTAAGTGGTTGTGCCTTGTAGCCTAATTGCCGAAGTCTAGTTATAGCCAAAGCTTTCTTTTCTGGGCTATCCCAAACTTCTTTATCTACTCCTGGAGTTTTGCTTCCAAGATTTTCTGTCACTCTTCTTACTGCCATTGCTTTGGCACTAAAAGAGTGGGTTAGTAAGCGTTGCAAAACTTTCACTTTGCCCCACTTCTGCTCCTGTCTTGCCTTCACAATACGCACTTGAAGCCGACGAACATTCTTTCCAATCCTGTGCCAGTTTATAGAGTGCCATTGGGTTGGACTGTTGTTGGTGACTGCACCAGCTTTTGAAGCCGTCATCTGCTTTGTCTCCTTTATCGGTTTGTCAAGTTCTCTTGTGATTAAAGCCTTTAGGGAAGTTGGCTCACTTTCGTGCCAGATTTTTTTTGAAAAAACCTGTATCTACTTCATTACAAAGTAGCTTTAGCTTTTTCCCTATTCCTCTACCAGCAGTTTCTTAAGCCTTCCTTACGAAAGAACTGTCCCAGAGGGAAAACTACTGGCTTACCACGTTCTGAAGGTTCAAAAAAAACAAAAAAAAACTTTAGGTGCTACCTCTTGGCCGGTGGTTCAACATCCGTGATTGGAGAAAAATAAACTCCAATGCCTGACCACATACCTTTTGGTTCAAGTGTAAAAGCCTCTTGCACTTGTCACAATTCACGACCTTTATCAGCAGTTTGCATTAGCTCACCATAGTTTTAATCCTAGCTCCTGACCCCATTGAGGCTTGGAGTCATCATTGAATCTCACGACTTAATGACCATCCAAAGGATGCGGCTACATTGTCCTTGAAGCTTCATACCCTGCCGTTGCCAGCAACGCATGTTCAAGTAGGATACCCATGACGGAACATAGGGTTAGATCTTATAATTCCTTTGTCTAACAATTGATACCTCCAACTTCGTGTCGCAATAAGATAGTTTGTGTAAATAGAATTTTAGGCTAACGGTCGACTTATAGCAAAAGCTATAAGTCTTTTATAAAGAATAAGATAACAGTTAAGGTGAAATACTTATCCTATGCCTTACGACCCAACTTACACAAAAAACTGGACACCCCCTCATTTTTATGCTTCTAACGACTTAGATATGTCTTTTCATACAGCTCTTAGCCTTTACCTTAAGCGTTCTAGAATTGATAACGTCTTTTTCAAGAACGTTAAGAGTTTTTAGCTTTGTCTCGCTGCCTTTTTCACAATCTCAGATCTTTCTTACGTCATTTCCACATTTGTATGCTTCTTTTTTCCATTATTCTCTTTTTCTCTAGGTCTTATCGTATGTCTTTTTACCGTACTCTTCAAGCTCTCTCTAAAATTTAACAAATGTCAATTAACAAGATTAAAATTATCAAACCTCGATGCTATGGCATTTTTAACCTTTCCCACCTTTTTCAAAGAATCTTTCTTGAGCTCGATGGTTATTCTTTATTTGGTTCTTTTTCTTAGCACTATATCCTGTGTTTTCCACTCCAATTCTGGAAGAGCCACTAAAAGTAAATGGAGTTTTAGTTGTCAGTTTTTAAAAACTTGCTCATTGAGTTTAATTCGCTATTACCAGTTTTTTATTATATTAGGTGACTTTGATTCTTTGAAGACTATTTTGGTATAATTCATTCATCTAATTTGCTAAGGGTAAAGAATACTCATATTTCTCTTATTACTAAGGGTTTGTGTATAGTTTGTTTATCTAATTATTAGTTCGGCGATGTTAGACGAATACGAGTTAATTGTAAGTTATTGAAGAGAAAATAAGAAAGAATTTAATAGGATAAAAGAGTTATTAATTTTAGCTTTGAGGAATAATTGAAAGTTAATTTATTGGAAAACAAGAAAATAATGGAAAATATCCGTTAGTAAAAAGAAACATAATAAAATAGTTTCCTAACAAATATTGTGAAGTTATTTTATAACTATTTTGTAACTTTCTGTTTTGCAATTAAACAAAACTATTGTTTTCACATTCTGTTAACATATTGGAAAGAGGTCAGTTTCCCAAATACTCAACATAAGGATCTGTTAGGGCAACCCACCTTCGGTGGCTTGCCGTTGGCTTTTTGTCTTCTTTCAACAAACTTTTCTGTTAGGTGTCTGATTCAAAAACAGTTATGGGTTTGATTATTCTAAATGGCTTAGGGAAATATCACAGGCAATAAATCTTTCTTTGGTTAAATAAAACTTTGGGTTATCATTTTCCTATTCTTTGCAATGCTTTTATCAATTGTTTCTTGGTCTATGTTTAGCGGTTGGTTTTTGTTGGTGTTTTTGTTTTTCACATTCTGGGTTGTTTTCATCATCGCCGAACAAACGTTGCAGCGGACTCGGGGTCGTCCGTTCGCATTCGCTCACTTCCGACCCCTCGCCACTGAACTTAGGGTTCGGCGCATAGACGCGATGTATGGGGTTGATGTGGTTAGAAAACGATCATAGAATTATAATTGTAGCGAAAATAACCTAACTAAATGTTTTGGAGGGAATATGAGCCAAATAGATAAAAAGTATTCAAAAGAAGAAGCAGCAAGAATAGGAGAAGAAATTTATGAAAAGAAGATTCGTCCACAAGTAGAAGATAAGTACAAAAACAAAGTTGTGGCAATAGATCTTGAAACAGGGGATTATGCGGTAGGGGATAATGCTATAGAGTCTTCAAATAACCTATCAAGTTTACATAAGGTAGGAGATGTTTGGTTTGTACGGGTGGGTCATAAAAGTTTTCATCGTATTGCTAAAGCTGATTTGAGAGAGGAGAAAAGGTGAAAGGTATTGTTAATTCTGATCTAGAAGCAGTCCTTGAACTAAAATTTCAAGATAAAAATGGGCAAGAGCAACTTATTGAAGTTATGATAGATACGGGTTTTAATGGTTATCTTACGCTCCCTTCGAAAATTATTGAACAATTAAATTCTTCTTACTTAGGGCAGATTCGTTCCACGTTGGCTGATGGTAACAGCGGGGTTTTTGATATCTATCAAGTTGCTTTGCAATGGGATAATCAACTAAAACAAGTTGAAGTTGATGTTATGGAATGCACTCCTTTAATTGGGATGGCCTTGTTGAAAAACTACCAACTTCAAATTTCAGTTGTTGTTGGCGGTGAAGTTTTAATTCTTCCTTTACCTTCTTTATCTTAAAATGCGCCGAACAAACGTTGCAGCGGACTCGGAAAGTCGGCTCGCTATCGCTCGCCGCTTTCCTCGCCGCTGAACTCTGGGTTCGGCGACTTAGCGTTAGCAAGATAGTTTAAATGGCGGAATAAAAGATTATGAAAAAGTTGTATAAATATTTAGGAAAAGAAGAAAATAGAGTGAAAAGTAAAATAGAAAGTGGAAGGCAATTACTTACAAATCAAGAAGATGTCTTAAATTGGTTAAAAAAGAATGGACACAAAATAGGTGAGAATAAAGAAATAACGGCAACATTCATAGTAGATAAAGAAGAAAGGATGTGGATAGCAGATAGAAATTCAGAACATGTATTATGTGCAAAAGGGGAAGATGTGTTATCAGCAGGAGAAATAACTTTTTGTCTGATAAAAAACAAAATTATGATTAGTGGTATAACCAATCAATCAACAGGTTATTGTCCTGAACCTGATTCTTGGCCTTGTGTTTCTATTTCTCTTGATAAGGTTGGTTTGCAGCATCCTGCTTTTTTTACTTCGGTTTTTCTTTTTCGGTTTTGTTATCATTGTTCTTCTATCAATATTATTAAAGATGATTGGTTTTTTTGCTCTGTTTGTAATTCTTCTCTTTCTGAACAATGGAACTTTGTTTGTTAAAATAGTCGCCGAACAAACGTTGCAGCGGACTCGTGTCGTCCCTCGTTATCACTCGGTTCGCCCCTCGCCGCTGAACTTAGGGTTCGACTGCCAATACTCAAGCTGGTGGTGCTTAATAAGGTGGAGATGGTTTTGGAAGTATTTTATAAACTATAAAATTGTGTTAGAAAGAATGTTAAGTAAAGATAGCTATGAAAGATATTCAGGTATTTAGATTTATTGAGGAGTTAGATGCTTTTATCGTAACAGAAGAGTTTAAATATGTGTCAAAACAGCTTGGTTTAGAAGAATGGAATCCTGTTGTTTGGATAGGCAGATTGCTTATCATGGATAATGATTTTGGTGAACATTTATTTGATAATTGGGAAGAACGAGAAGAGAAAGAAGTATTGGCACAAAAATTAGGTGTTGATTCCTCTGACTTGATGATAATTGTTGCTGATAAGTTTATTAATGAACAAGATGGCCCCTGCAATATTCCTGAGATTAGAAAGGCTTTTTGGACTGACGTTTTAAAATCTCTTAGGCTCAGTTTTGATTTGCTTTTCCAAAAAGCGCGTTTGATGAATGAGAGAACCAAGGAACTTTTTCCTGAAGATTATATTTCTGATTTAGAACAACGTATAACTAGAATTAAAAATGAGTTAGCAAACTGAACTGAAAAGATCTTTTGTATTTAAGGCAGCCGAACAAACGTTGCAGCGGACTCGGGTCGTCGGCTCGTCAAGACTCGCCGGCGACCCCTCGCCGCTGAACTTAGGGTTCGGCTGCCGTAAGATGAGTAAATCCAAATAGGTAGCAGAATGAGCGGTAGAAAAGAAGAAGAGGATAGATATTTTATAGAAAGAAAAGAGAACGTATAACAACAATAATATGAAAAGAGTGAAAAGAAGTATGTAAGTATTAGAAAATGACGAAAAGAAAAAGAA
>JACQZQ010000060.1 GCA_016213785.1 Acidobacteriota bacterium | reverse complement strand
TTAGCTATCAAAAATATTTCCAAGAAGTGGACTATGCCTATTCGCAACTGGGCTGACGCTATTAACCAATTTAACATTTTCTTTGATAATCGTGTTCCTTTACCTTCTTGATTTTATTTACAGAAATCTATTGACAGCCCCCCTAAATGCCGCTTTGGAAGAGGAAAAGGATAGTTTTTTGTTAGCACTTCATAACGTTGCTCAAGCTTGGGGGTTTTCTCATTTAGCTGACAAAACTGGGTTAGATAGGGCTGGTCTTTATCGTATGCTTTCTACTGGCAGTAACCCTAAACTTAAATCTTTACATTCCTTACTACAGGCTATGGGGCTTCGTATTGCTATTGTTAAAGACAATGCTGCTTGATGGATTAGCTATACATGATTTTACTTGTGTGTTAACGAGCGTTCACCCTTAGAGCCTATCCCAAAAATCAAAAAGGGCTGTAAATAATTGAGAAAATAAGATGATTCTGCTCCCGAACTTTGGCCCCTTGTGCTATTTTAATTTGTACCGCTCTAACTATCTGATGATGATGACTTTATAAGAAATTGATGATAATTTTTGATTTCTTATAAGCTTAGTATTATCATTAGCTTAAGTGAGGCCACGCAAAAATAGCACAGTGGGCCATGCCGCGCTAGCAGAACCAACTCGTGTCGGACTGCCTAATTTGTTATGGTTTCCATTGAAGACCGTGCAAGAGAAACTAGCACCAACACACTTATGAGACTGAGATGTTTCGAATTCACCACCTTTTCATGCCGAATACAAGTACATAATCGTAGTGAATAAAAAATATAAAGTACCAAGGAAATTCAACTCGGAAAAACTATTTAGCCTAACTGTAGAAAAAGCGCGATAAAAAGTAATAAACTTTGCTTTTGCATTTTTAACAATTATCCCTTTGACAAATCCTTATATTACTTCGTGTCGCACCCCTAGCTTGTTACGGTTTCCAATAACAACTAACCAAATTACAACTAGTTACAGTTTTTTTTGTAAAGTTGTTGTAGGGCTTGGGAAAACTTATCTGCTGACCTGTCTAGAGTATCGTAAAAGCTACGATCCCGAATGTACAAAGGTTTTTCTGCTTTTATTGATGTTAACTTTACTTGCCCTTCACTTAATTCATATGAAACTGAACCATTAACCTCTTGAGCAAGCTGTTGTATAAAAGCGTTTGTGGCTTTTCTCAAAGGATCATACCACCGACCTTCTACGGCTTCTCTAACCCAAAGTTGTTCTAAATGCATCTTTTCCCTTATGCATTCTGCGCTAAGACATCCAGATTCAAGATGGCGATAGGCACTAAATAAGATAAAAGCTGCTGGCATTTCTCTTACTTCTTGTACTTTATTACCATCTCCTATCTCTTCTAACCCAATATAACGACCTAGACTATAACTACCAACAAGTTGATTAAGTTTATTAACCAGCGGTATAAAATCTACGTAGGCATCATTGAGCTTTATAGGAATACCTTGAGAAAAATCAATACTTATATTTATATTTTTTTCTTTACATGTTTTCTGCGTCCATTTATACAAAAACTCTGGAACATTAATTTCCTCTGGATCATCCAGTTTGCCATATTCAAACTCACGTCCCCAAAAATTTGAATCACTACTGTATAATCGATCATCGAACATTCTGAACCCAGCCTCATTTAAAATCTGTCTCTTTTTTTCTCTAGGTATTGCGCTAAACTCATAAGGTGATCCAAAACACGCACTAGTTCCTAAGCTATGTAAGGCACCATTAAATCTTCGTAGGCTATTTTGTGAGCGATCAGAAGTATGAAGAACAATATTACACTGAAGTTTTTCTGCTATTTCATAAGCTGTTTTTGCCATCAACGGGCGACTTAGAGAAGCAGATATAGGGTGACCTCCGAGATAACAAGCTTGAGCTGCTATGGCAGGAACTACAAAATCGCTTGCAAATTCTATTAACTTATCAACTATGAGCAAATGTACTCCTAGCTTTTGACAAAACTCGCTAACAAATTTTTTGTCCAAATCGCCACCAATATCCACCGTTAAAGCATATATCTCTGAACAGTTTAATTTTGAAAGGTAATATAAGAGGTAGGATCCATCCAACCCTCCACTAAAAAGACATAGCGGTTTAGAATTGTAGGTAACATACTTATCTAGATCAGTCAATTGATGAATTATTGGGTTCATTTGAATGCCTCTTAATTTGGGAAAGTTCATCTATAAAAAGGTTTACTAGTTCAAACCAGAGATTTATATCTTTATCTGATACGGTTTCTGGTAAGCTTTTGCTTAATATCACAGAAATTAAAGCAGAATCTTTATAATTTTTCAAAAGAGCATTGAAATTTGTTTTATTTTCTTTCAAAGCATGCTCAAGAGCATATTTTAGGCAAAGAGAGGCTGATTCGTTTTGTTGTTTGTTAATAAATAACTTAGCTCTCCTTAGATCTTCCCGGGAAGCCGAATAAGGAACAGATTCAAAAGATATAAGAAACTCCACATTATCTGAATTACTGCTGCTTACTACAACAGACTTGACCGAGGTAAATGCTGGTATAGCGACTTTGCTTTTTTCATTATCAGGTAGTTTATTTATCAATTTGCTTAATCTGGGTAAAGCCTGATCAAGAAAACCATAAATATATCCTCGCCATAAATTATATAGTTTATGAGTCTCTTCAGTGTTTGGCGTAGCTAAACAATTATTTTCAATGGTAATTCGCCAAGGCTCCCCAGCAGGTTTTGGTTTTGGTGGATCGGTAAAGTTTTTAGGATCCCCTGTAGCTTTTAAAGTGCCCCATCCACCCGTTTTATCCCAATAATCCCATAAATAAACAAATGCTTCAGGAGATCCAGGAATAAACTTTCTCCTTTCAAGAACATTTACGATTACATCTTCAGCAGCACCCCTCCCTATTTCTTGCCCTAAATCATATAATTGTGTTTCTTGAACTTTTCTTAAAATAGCAAGGAAACTCTCCTGGCGTAGTATTACATGACGTATGTTGGAGCGTGTTAATACACCATTCCTATCTGTTGTAGAAATTCCAGGCATCATTTCCATGAGCTTGCTGCCTAAATCTCTTAAAAATGGATGTTCATATAATTGTTGAGGGTTTAATTTAAAAAGATCTCTAAAATACTCAGCTGTCGAAAAAATAAACTCTTCTATCCTATGGTTTCTTTTGCTGTCATCGATTGCATCACAAACAGCATGCATATTATTTACATCAAATACTCGGTAATTGACAAAATGTCCTTCATCCATCAGCCGATGAATATCGCTTACAACTTTCAAAGCTAAATCTTGGGGTGATGTAAACTTCTTTATAGTGTGTTGAGCTTCAAGTTTTCTTCTAAACTTATTTTGCTTAACACTTTTCTTTTCATCCCTCTCAATAAATTTATGAGGTAGCCTTATATTATCTTCATCTGCAAAGTAGATAAGAAATGCTGGTTTGCCTCTTTCATACAAAGATGATACTCTTTCATACTCAATTTCAGTTTCTGAAAGTTCTTCTGCTCCTTCTTCTCCGTATAGCTGACCAATTAATCCAATATATATGTCAAATTTCTCTACATCTTTTTCTTTGGTTAAAGTAATATTTTGGTCGTTTAGTACTTTAGGATAGAAATTTATTTTTATTTTTAGATATGAAGCCAAATGCTGCAGTTTTTTCTCAAGTACATCTCGATAATCATATAATTCCCGATATGTACCGCTTATAAATATATTCAAGTGAGATGGTATCTGAGATGGTTGTGAATCCATTTGAGAAAACCCGTCTCTGTTGTAGTCTATTTGCTTAATCCAGTCTAAATTTAAGTGCCATACTCCATAATGGGTATGTCCTCCTATTTCGCGAGGTATCCATTCTCCCCCTAATCGATCATAGGTTCGCAACCAAACTTCACCCTCCCCTGTATCTAAGTTTAAACGTACATAGTTATACCCAGCTTCTTTGTCCGAACTTTCATAAGAAGCATAAGCACCTATCCGAACATGATGATTTTCCTTAGTCTCATTAACCCAACCTTGATGCTCGTGACCATGTAAAAGAAAATTAAACTTTCGTTCAAGTTTATTTAGTAACAAACGGTTGTCTTCTTCTGGTCTAAACCAATTAATTGGATGGTGAATAAGTGCAATAGAAATGTGTGCGTCTTGTAATTTTCTCCACAAATTATTGCACATCCAATCACCAGCCAGCCACAATTTCCCCTTCTCACCATCACCACAAGACGACCAAACAGAATTAAATCCTGCTATTCCAATCCTTACACCACTAATTTCACGAATGGTTGTGTAAATAAGACGACTGCGATCTTGTAGAAGATGATCATACTTGTTAGCTTCTAGAAATTGTTCATAATCTTCAAGTCGTTGCATAAACCCTTTCCAATCATTATCGGATTTATCAATATGACTTTGAATATCATTAATCTTAGCTTGACTGAGATACATGTTAGTAGCTGCTGTAGTTTTATACCTATTAACATCATGGTTACCTGGCACTAAAAATACATTAGATAACTGTACTTCAGGAATAAATATATATCTTATTTTGTCGATGAGTCTTTGTGCAAATACGTATTGGTCGGTGAGCGTCTTTCCTTTTTGATTATCTATTTGACCAAAAGCTATATCTCCTGTAAAAAAGATTAAATCTGGGATTAATCCATTGCTTTGTTGTAGTTTTCTTAAATCATTTAACAAAGTTTCAAGAACATCTTGTGAATCCAAATCAAAGTTCTTACTACCAACGTGCAAATCTGAAAGATGTAACCAAGTGACAGTTCTTGCCATAACAAATATCCTTTATTTGAGAAAATCTGTTTAATTTTACTTTCGCTTTAGCTAATGTACATGGTAATAGAAAATTTTTTGGTGACCATTCCATAGTTCACTTAATTATTTAATAAACTGGAAGAAATAGAGCTAAACATCGTAGGTAGGCAAAAAACTGGCAGCTATTATGATCAAAACCTAAATGTTGACCTTCTTAACCTCAGCGTTTAGGTTTTAAACCTAAACTTTTAGGTATTGAGACCTGAATGTTTAGGTTCTAAACCTCAGCATTTAGGTTTTAAACCTCAGTATTTAGGTGTCGAGACCA
>JACQZQ010000058.1 GCA_016213785.1 Acidobacteriota bacterium | reverse complement strand
TCTGCCCACATACGCCTCGTGACCGTTTCCGTCTACGAGTTTACGGAAATTACGTATTTATTATTAGTACAAATAAATAGAAATTCTTTTCTGTTTATTTATTTGTTTTTTGAGAAATGGTCGTGCTAACACTTTGTGCTGCCGTACCAGGCAGAACTTTAGCAAAAGTTTTTACTTATTTCAATTTGTTTTTCTTATTTTTCGATCATTAAGCGCATTCGCGCTTGTGTTGCTTGTCTACCGACTAATTTGGCTTCGCCAAATGTAGTCCTAGGATGCGCAACACTTAAAATTGCTCAAACTTAATAAAAATATTCTTAGCATCTAGCTTACGTGCTCCTACTTGGCGAGGGATGACTACAATATGATAAGGGGTAGTTGTACTTGATGAGCTAGCCCCTGTTTGCTGATTAAGAGTAACTATTAGGTCATTACCAAGTAAAGAGACTTTACTAATGGTTACAGTAGTGTTATTAGTTACTTGCCCTAGGAAAACAGCTATTGCAACTTGATTTGTAAAATCTATTTTATTTATATCAATGCTAGTACTAGAACCTAAGAGGTTTTGTAATTGAGTTTTACTATCAACAAATACTTTCCTTGCCGTAGTTACACCTGAATTAGTGCCCTTAAAGTCATAGAGTGTATTAACTAAAGCCCCATAGGTTGCGCCTTGTTGGCGTGCTGCATATTGAATAGACCCTGTTAGCACAGAACTTAAGTTATTAGTTTTAGCACCAACCATACCACCACCTACACCTGACATTGTAGAAGGAGCATCAATTCTATAAACACGCTCATTAAGGGGTTTACCTGCCTCTTTAGCTCTTTCTGCCTCTTTGGCTACAGACTTAAATTCTTCTAATACTTCTTGTTTTTTATTTTTAGCTAGATTATCTCTTAGGCTTGAATCTACTGGCATTTCGCTTAATGAATCTTTACTCATTCTGCGAGTATGTATTACATCATTTTCTGCCCCACCTACAACACCTCCATTAACATATACATCTGAATCAACTAGCTCATCACCTTTAGTAGAAGGCTTAAGAGCATATGAGGCAGATGGTGCAGGATCGCTATAAGAAGAGCCATAGCTAGCAGGAGGTGCAGCAACTTCTTTTACTTCATTACGAGCTAGTAATTCGCTAGCGCCACGAGTCCAATCTTTATCAGCAACTTCACCAGCAACTTCATAGCTACGACCAGCTTCTTCAATTACCACAGCCTTTGAGCCATCAGCCTTAGCATATTCTTGTTTATAGGTTAGGTGGGCAAACTGTCCATTAGTACCTATGGAGATACTATTAAAAACTTGCTCTTCATTAGGCCAAATACCGCTACAAGCAATAGTATTAATTGAAATATTATTTCTTTGTGCATAAGTTAATTCATCTTCCCAACGATAGCTATTTGGATAGTTGTTTGGCCCTGCATCTCCAATTAAAAAGACTATTTTGCTTCTAGCTTGAGGATCCCATTCCATATTATGTAATGTAACATGAAGTGCTTCACTTAAGCTTTCTGGTTTATCTCCTCCACCAGCAGCAATAATAGAGGAAAGGGCTTGAGAAATAACACCCACATCACGAGTAAAAGGCCAAGATTTTGTTACATACTCATCATAACGATCACGATAAGTTACTACTGCATAGCGAACATCTGGCGCAGGTTGTGCCTGGGAAATATCATTAATAATATTTCTAATATTATCTTTTACCATTTGGATTTCATCGCCCATGCTGCTAGTGCTATCAATCATAAAAACAACATCAATACGCGGTACTTCATTATTTGGTAATGGGATTGGAGGGACAGGAACAGGGTTATTTACTATTGGGGGTTCTACTGCGTTGCGTTTTTGAAAAAGGAATAATTTTGTTAATGCTACGCTATAGAATACAGTTACGCCTAAAATTAGCACTAAAGCAGCTTTTTTATACATTGCTTTTCCTCCAAGAAAATCTATTTTTTTGTGGTTTTGCAATTAAGATCGCGTAAATAAATATTTGGTTCCCAAAATTAAGAAAATTTTTCCAAAAAACTAAAAATCTCACCTAATCCATTACTAGTATTTATTCTTTTCTTAAGACTTATCCACAGGCAAAATATTTCTAATAATAGAACTTAGCCCTATTTTATAATTTGAGAGATCTTCAATAATATTTAAGACCTCTTTTTTATATTTACCATAAGTTTGTTCTTTAACCATAGAAGTTAAAGTATCTGTTAATATTTTTTCTAAATGCTGGCTAGCTGTTTCATTAATTTTATCAAGTGTTTTTGCATAACTAACTTGTTGGCTTAATGTATGTAAAAACAGATCTGTAATGCTTTCATGTTTCCCGACTACTTGTTTATAATCATCAATTACAGCAAATATATCTTTAACTTTTGGAATATTATCCTTTGTTGCATTATTAAACAAATCTGTAATCATTTTTTTATACTTATCTAATAACTTATTTATTTCGCTATAATTAATTTGTTCTTCATAATGCTCTTTAACAAAATCATATTTTTTAGTTAATAGCCAAATTTCTTCTACTAGTTCTTCTTTCGTTTTATTATTTAAGAGTTTTTTAAGTTCTTTTTTTGTTAGTTTTTTCATAGATTTATCGATTTTATTGATTTATTAAAAATTTTTAGAGCAACTATCTTAGATTAACTGATTTTACTGATTATTTAGCCTTTTTAGCAAAGCTTATTTTAACAAAAATTAAAAACTTTATAACAATCTGTTTATAGACAACTAACATTAGAATTAGTAATATAAGATAGCCTTTCTTTTCCCTATATCAGTAAAAAAATATAATAAAAATAATTGAGGAATAATTATGTGGCGTGATAAATCTTGGCAAATTAATCTTTTTTTGTCTTTACTTTTAGCATTTTTTCTATTAGGTAATACTCCAAATACTCTAGCACAAAGCGGTGCAACAACAGGTGCAGCAACAGGAGTTGTAACAGACGAGCAAGGTGGAGTAATTTCTGCTGCTTTAGTAGTAGCAAAAAATCTTCAAACAAATCAAATTAGAGAAGTTCAAACTAGTGATGATGGTTCATATTCTCTTAGCCTTTTGCCTCCTGGAAATTATGAAATCTCTGTTACAGTTTCAGGTTTTAAGAAAACAATCTCTCGTTTTGAACTAGTTTTAGGAACTACAGCCTTTTGTAATTTTACTTTACCAATTGATGCTGGAGAATCTGAAGTTATAGAAGTTATAGGAAATACTGGAGTAGATAAAACTAAAACGGAAAGTAGCTCTAATAATGATAGAGGTCGTATTGATGGACTCCCAATCAATAGACGTAACTTTTTAGATTTTTCTCTAACTTCACCACGAGTTACCCCAGATCGCACTCCACAACAAGGAGTTGCTGCTAGTTCGGGTCTTTCTTTTAATGGTCTTCCTGCAAGAGCTAATTATATTACAATAGATGGTTTAGATAATAATGATGGTGGGCCTGGCTCAGTACGCTCAACATTTAGTCAAGAAGCTGTTCAAGAATTTCAAGTAGTAAGTGATAGTTATAGTGCTGAATTTGGCAAAGCTATAGGTGGTGTAATTAATATTGTAACTCGTGGAGGGACAAATAATCTTAAAGCGTCGCTATTTTCTCTTAATCGCGGCGAAACTATTGCAGCTAGAAATGCTTTTGCAACGATTAAACCTGAGTTTAAGCAATACCAATTTGGGGCTACTTTAGGCGGAGCAATAAAAAAAGATCGAGCTTTTTTCTTTACTTCTTTTGAACGTCTTTCTATTAAACAAAATAGTATTGTTACTATCTCTAATGATATTATCAAATCAATTAATACCCAAGGCTTTCCTATTCGTAATGGCCCAATTCCTTTTGGTGTAGGGACTACTACCTTTTTAGCAAGAACTGATTTTCAACTCTCGCCCAGTGATTCTCTTTATATACGTTATAATTATGGTCGTACTTCTAATGGTGCAGGTGAGCCATTTGGCGATCTGATTTCTGGGTCAAGAGTTGCTGATACTACTGCTGGTATTCAAGCCTTAAGAGATAACTCTGTTGCTATTAATAATACTTATATAAGCACTAAGTTTAATCTAGTTAATGAAACAAGGTTTTTATATAGTAAACGTACACAAACGATTGTGCCTAGGGATGTAAATGGCCCACAAGTAAATCTTGTAGCTGATGAAGGGTTAATAGTTTTTGGAACAGGAACTTTACTGCCTCAGCCAAGAGAACAAAATCTTTATCAAATAGTTAATAATATAAGCCTTACACGAGGTCGCAATCAAATAAAGTTTGGCCTAGATTATGCTCATGATGGTATTCCTAACGGGTTTGTCCCTGTATTTTCTGGTGGGTTTGCTTTCTTTCCACCTCTAGATTTGCGTCCACAAGGTGGGCCATTTTTTACCGGTTTACAAGCCTTTGATCCAAGTACTAGAACACCCCAGCAAAGAGCTTTTTTAACATTTTTATCAGCGTTTTTACCAACACAAATCCCTGGTTTTCCAATGCTACGTTTAGCTGATCAAGGTCTACCTTCTATTTTTGCTCAAGGTTTTACTCGTACAAGCGGCCCAACAACAAAGACTGATAGAGATTCTCTTTCTACTTTTTTCCAGGATGATATAAAAATAAATGAAAGCTTATTAATAAAACTTGGTCTACGCTATGATATTAGTAATGTTAATACGCTAAATTCAAATAGCGGTAATTTTTCCCCTAGAGTGTCTATTTCTTATCGGCCTAAAGCAATTCCTAAAATGAATATCCATGCAGCTTATGGCCTATTTTTTGCGCCATCACTTTATGGGCCAGCCTTTGTTGCTAATGAATCTACTTCAGGGGCATTAAAAGTTTTAATTCTACCCTTTCCTCTATCGCTTCCTATTTATGGCTCACCACAAAAACGCCTACCCCTAGGAGAGTCTCTGCCCGCAAATGCTCCTTTTATCCCCCAACTTAGCCTAGAGTTTGTTACTCAACCTGATACTCGTGCTAGTTACTCTCAACAAACTAATTTTGGCATAGATTATTTTATTGGGAACAATATGGTAGTTTCAGGAAGCTATACTTTTGTACGAGGTTTACGAATTCTGTCTCAACGAAATATTAACCCTATTGTCCGTCCTATTGTGGGAGATCCTCTTACAAGCGCTATGGTAGGCAGAATTGATCCAACACGTGGCGATGTTTTTGAATTTACTAATGCCTATGATAGCTACTACAACGCTTTTACTCTATCTTTTAATCGTCGTCTTAGTCAAAGAATAGGATTTTTAAGTAGTTATACTTTTGCTAAATCTATAGATAATTTTATAGATATTCGTAATGAACTACAACAATCTGTTGATCCAACTAATCCATTAGGAGAACGTGGGCTTTCCCTTCAAGATGTAAGAAGCCGTTTTGTTTTTTCTGGTAATTGGGAATTAAGTTACACTAAAAACCCATTTCTTAAGGATTTTCAACTATCAACCATTATTAATCTTGAATCAGGCCGCCCTTATAATCTACTTGCAGGCGTAGACTTAAACTTAAATGGTGATAACCCTCCAGGCGATCGCCCTTTAGTAGGAGGCGCAAGTATTGCACGTAATAGCGGTTTAACTCCAGGTTTTGTTGGTGTTGATATGAGGCTAACACGTAATATTACTTTTAAGGAAAAATACCGCTTACAGCTTCATATTGAAGCTTTTAACTTGTTTAATAGAGTTAATATTAGCGATGTTAACCCTATTTTTACACCTGATAGCCAAGGTAACTTTAATCTACCTTCTAAAGATGGAAGCCGTTTTATTTCTCCTCCTGAACGCTTTCGTGCTTCTTTTGCTCCTAGGCAATTTCAATTAGGCTTAAAAGTTTCTTTCTAAATTATTTACCTCCAAAGCTTGTTACTTTGGAGGTAGGATTTTCCTTAAAACTCTATGACTTGTAAAAAATGCGGGATGCCTGAAATCCTTCTTTCTACACCACAATATCAGTATTTAGAATCAGGACTAGAAAATATCTATATTTCTCCAGCTAAAATAATAGCGTGTGAGAGATGTTTAATTAAACAACTGCAAATAAATGATTTAGAATTACTAAACTCTACAATTACTAATTCTATTTTACTTAAGCCATTTAGTTTAACATCAGCGGATCTAAGATTTTTACGCCAATACTTAGGTTATTCTATCAACGATTTGGCAGAAATTTTTCATCTTGAAGTTGAAATTATATTTGCCATAGAAAATAATCAAGAACCTATTAGCCCTCAATTTGATTTATTAATAAGATTTTTTTATGTTAAATCGCTAGAGGAATCTTTTAGTAAGATAGTTGCTACAAACTTAATAGAGCAATTCTCACAAATAGATTTTGAAAATCAAGATAACTCAATAGTACTTATAAATTTAGAGACTTTGCCCCAATATTATTATTTGCAATCTAGCTAACTATTTTATCTTTTCACCAGTTGTTTTCCAAAAATAGCCTTTATGAAAAAGTACTACCTAATACTGATTTTGGAGCAGATTATTTTATGACTTCTACTAATTGGATCAATTCCTTACATCATGATAGCTCACCTCTTTATGTTAAATTAGAGCATGATGAGTTAAATACTAAAGTAAGTATTTTGCTACGTGCAGATATTAAAGCACCAATTGAAAAAATCTTTCTTCGTACTTGTCCTGATGGAGAACAGTCTTTAAGTCCTATGCAAAGGGTTAATCCTAATTCTTTAAGTAGTGAGTTTTATAAAAAATCTTCTTCAGTGTGCCAATGGTGGGAAGCACAAATTCTTATCACAATGCGAAGATTTAATTATCGTTTTTTTATTCATAGTACCGAAGGAAGTTGGTGGTTTAGTGCATTAGGCGCTCATCAACATACCCCAACAGATTCTACAGACTTTAAGCTACTCGTAGATTTTAAGTCTCCTAAATGGGTCAATGACAGCGTTTTTTACCAAATTTTCCCTGACCGCTTTGCCGATGGAGATAAAAAGTCAAATGTAAAATCTGGAGAATATCTTTGTTATAACCAACCTGTAATAGCACGTAGCTGGGGGGAATTACCTAAGTCACATAATCAGACTGGAGGAGTAGAATTTTTTGGAGGCGACCTAGTTGGAGTAACTAAACACCTAGATCATTTAGTTGACTTAGGGATAAACGCTATTTACCTTAACCCTATTTTTACTGCTCCAAGTAACCATAAATATGATACAGCAGATTACTTAAATGTAGACCCTCATTTTGGAGGAAACCTCGCTTTAACTAATCTTAGAAATGAGCTTAGCAAGCAAGAAATACGATTAATGCTAGATATTGTCTTAAACCATTGTGGTTCTACACATCCTTGGTTTACTGATGCACAAGCGAATCCAAGTATAGAGACAGCAGAATTTTTTACTTTTACTAAACATCCTAATAAATATGCTTCCTGGTTAGGTATTTCTACCTTACCTAAGCTTAATTATCGTAGCGAAGAACTAAGAAAGCGTATCTATGCAAGCCCTGATGCAATTTTACGCTATTGGTTAAGGCCACCTTTCTCCATAGATGGCTGGCGTATTGACGTAGCTAATATGATGGCACGTCAAGGAGAAGCACAACTTGGGCATAAAATTGGACGAGGAATTAGGCGTGCTGTAAAAGCTGAATTTCCAGAGACTTACCTTTTAGGTGAGCACTTCCACGATGGAACACCCCATTTACAAGGCGAAGAACTAGATGCAAGTATGAATTATCGGGGATTTGCTTTTCCTCTACTTAATTGGCTAGCAGGTTATGATATTGATAAAGCTTTTATAAAAGACCTAAATAACCACAACTTACTACCTACTAAAGCCTTTGCTCTACAATTACAAACCTTCTTAGCCGCAATTCCTTGGCAAATAGCCAAACAACAGTTTAATCAATTAGGTAGTCATGATACTCCAAGAATTTTAACTTTAGTCGATGGGAATATTGAAAAAGCAAAACTTGCTGCAACAATCCTACTAACTTATCCTGGAGTACCTTGTGTTTACTATGGTGATGAAATTGGGCTATTAGGAGCAAAAGATCCTGATAATCGTCGTTGTATGATATGGGATAAAAAACAATGGAATCAAAAACTCTACAAACATTATCGTAATTTAATTAACATAAGGCGTTCATCAACTGCATTATGTTGGGGAGGCTTTCAAATACTTTTTGCAGAAAATGAAACCTTTGCTTTTTTACGTGAAGAAGAACAAGAAAGAATTATTGTTGTAATTAGACGCGCTAAAGATAAATTAAATGCCTTACCTGTTCGTACTGGTGGAATAGCAGATGGAACTACCTGGGAAGATTTACTTACTGGGCAAGAAAAGACTGTTCATCATGGGCATTTACCTTTAGGTAGAAGACAAGCAATTAGTATGCAGGTTTGGAGAGAAAAAAATTAAGTACTATATTTTTTATTCTATTAAAAATCTTTAGAAGTTATTTTCTAAATAGTTTAAACTAAGGCTTAAACCATAATCTGTTATAAAGAGGGAAAAAACTATGTTAGAGCTATTTATTTTAATTGCTATTACTAAAAGAATTACACCTTTAGCAACAGAAAGAGGTTTAAGCCCTTTGAAATGGATACTATCTACTTTTGGTGCCTGGATTGGAGGCCAAATAACAGTTGGGCTAACAATAGGAGTTACATTAGGTATGATAGCGGCCTTTTATGATATATCTGATCAGTCAATGAATATACTAATGGTTTTACTTTATGCAACTTCTTTAGCTGGTGCATTTATATCTGTAAGTTATGTTGAGAAATTTCTAAAATCTAAACCCAAGTTAAGCGAAATACAGGAAAAACAAAAATATATTTTTCCTGTAGAAAATTCGTAAAATCAACATTTATGGCAAATTTCCTTAAGAAAGTAAAAGCAATAACTAAGGCAGCAATTAAAGCAGCAAAGATAACAATAGATGATTATAGGGCAGTTCAATCAGAGTATAGATATATAGTTAATAACGTCTTAGTTGTTTGCTACCTCTGTAACCATAACGAATTTACGTTACATTCTTCCATAATCTCTCGCTCCACTTTTGATAATAGTTTCTCTGCGCTAGAGTGTATGAATTGTGGATTAGTTCAGATATTTGGCAAAACACCCGAAAAGCTACCTAAAGGGTTTAGAATTGCCAGGTTACAAATTAATTCAGAGTCTTTAGCTCAAAGGTGTGATATATGCCATCAAGTAGATTGCTTTGATCCTAAAACTGGCTATTGTTCTCGCTGTTCTAGAAAATCTTAGGTATTTTGGCATAGGGCTTAAACATTTAAGATTGATTGGTTAAGATTAGTTAACAGTATTAATTTTTAAGAAATTATTCAAATTCTACCTTTAAGTAAATATCCCTCATTAATAAACTGCAATTTATAGCTGGCAAGTCTATTACATCATTTAAATCGGCATAGATTTGGCTAGCCCAAACATTATCATCCTTAATAAATAATGTAGCATTAACTTCGTATTGAGATACCAGCAAGTAATACATAAAGCTATCTATTTGCTGATAGTCTCTAAACTTAGCATCTTGGTCAAATCTGGCGGTTGAGTTTGAAAGTACTTCAACAATGAGTATAGGATTAAGTAGATTATCTACTCCATTGATCCTTTGAAAGCTAGGACTACAAGCAACAACCACATCTGGATAGTAATAGAGGTTATCGTTTACTCTTGTCCTTGTGTCACCGATAAATGATTCACAAGTACCATTTAAAAGTTGCGTGTATAAGCTAGAGTATATAGCACCAGCTATTCTACTATGATTTCTGCTAGATCCTACCATTGCAAATATCTGACCATAAGAATACTCATATCTAACATCTGAGTTTTTTTCAATTTCAAAATATTCATTTAAGCTATATTTTTTAACCGGATTAGTAGACATTTTATTAACCCTTTATCTAGTTACTACTTAACACTAGCTATTTTAATGTATTCTAAGCATTTGAAATAATCTTTGCTTAAATATGCATCAAGTTTTAATCACTTCTCTTTATTCTGGTAGCATCAAAAGCCCATTCATAAGTCTATAGCAGAGGTTGTTTCTTTTACTTGCCCAAAATACCCATGATTTCTCAATTGCTCTTCTAGTAAAGAAATATCACTTATTATACAGTTGGCAGTAATTTTTTTTAACACATTAACAGAGGTATAAACTTGACCTAACTCAATAGGCTTTTCCATGTTAAGTATTTTCAATATGTCACAACGTTTTTTTAGATTTTCACAATAAGTTTTTACAGCTTTACCAAAAAAATCTCTTTCTTGTCTTATCTCATCTAGCCAGCTTATTGATTCTTTAGCGTTGGTTTTGAGCAAGTTAAAAACATTAATAAAAAGGGTCACTAAAGTAGCTTCCATAACTCTCTCCTAATTTAATAATTATTGATTTTAACTTACTTTTTTTTGAGTAACTTTTAGCTAACTAGCATAAACACATGTCCGAATCTACTGCTATTATACAGCCATCTTTGCCCAATTTATTTTATCCTGCAAATCAGCTAGCAAACTAGCTGCGATAAGCTCAATTTGAGATTTAATCAACTTAATCTGCTCATTAGCATAATTACTAGGTAGGACGCAATGTATTTGGTGAGAATGCTGTTTCTTGCTGGCAAATATCTTATTAACCTTTAGTTGCGGCCAGGTATCTACCAACTGCTCAGCCAATCTCTCGACAAACAAATATGGACTCACCTGCCCTAATTGCTCAGATCCTGCTACTGTGTAGATGATTGTTTTTCCTTTTACCTCAACCATGATAAACAGTATTTTATCTAGTATTATGGAGTTTGACTAGCCTTAAGCAATATTGTTTTAGTACCCTTCAAACGCTTTTCCTTAGTCTATTGAACTTAATCTTATTAAGCATTGTTTTTAAAAAACCCATTAGGAGCAAAATATCCTTGTCGCACTTTTTCTTGTTTTTACGCTTCTAGAGATTGTAAAGCGAAATGAGAAAAACCAACTCCTCAATTCGCAAAAAAGTTTGATTGAAAAATAGTCTATAAGACAACTAACAAAGAGAGATAGTTATGCCAACTTGCGCTAGTATAAAAGCTGAAATTACATCGGTTCAAAATGAAATCAAAGCTCTGCAAGAAGATTTGCAGCAAGCTGCTCCTAATATGAAAGCAGCAATAATTACACAGATAAAAAAACAACAAGCTAATCTTACTAAACTCAAGAACCAAGCAATTGCTCTTGGTTGTATCCCAGCACCAGCACAAACACCTTCTGGTAGTTTAGTCTTACAAGAATTCAACTGTGTTGAAGAAACAAATGAAGTTGGTTCTGATAGCCCATATTTCGTGGTATTTGTCGGACACCCCGGTATTACTCCAACCTCAAGTGTGACAACCTTACGTAAAGAATCCTGGGATAATGAGATAGATTCTGGGGATTTGATTAAAGCAAATCTAACAGTAGGAACGGGCGTTAATACTAATACATTGGTATTGGTCGCTTTACTGGAAGAAGACAACAACCCAGATATTACAGGAGCAGACCTGATCAATGTCCAAAACTGGATGCAGGCAATTTTCCAAGCTTTTGGTTCAATTCTTGGCATCTCGCTTAATCAACTAGATGCTATGGTCAGACCTGAATTCGTTAAAGCATTGAATGCTAATATAGCTAATGATGAGATTGTTGCTGTCAAACGCCTCACTATTTCTACTTCCTCTGGCCTTCTACCGATTCTTAAGTTTCTTGGCGATGGTGGAGATTACAGAGTACGTTTCAGAATGGGCTAGTAATTAGCACTAATGGCTTTTGCCATAATTGACGTATTTGAGCCTTTGCTACCAATCTGAACTAAACTTATATTTGTAAGCTATTGAAAATAAAGAAGTAGGTTGCGGGAATCAAACCCATAACCTACTCATTACGAATTCTAGGAAAGTTTGTCTATGGAGTATCGGCCTGTTTTACTAGTTCTAATGTATCAATAGCTTACAACCTATATTATCTATAGGGTATTACAGAGTTTTTTACTGTTTGCTGTCAAGGTTGCTGTCAAATATTTGCTGTGTAGATAAAATATATTGAGCAATTAAACCACGCTTGAAATAATTTCTTAGCTGGTAGTTTCAATGTTTTAATACTTTTCTAACGCAACCATTCTAGTAAACGTGGTTAATATCCCTATTATTACTAAATTTTATATCTAGTAATTTTAGTAATAAATTATTCATTTACATTTATTTATATAGCCTTCACCAATCTAGTAAAGTTGCTACAACTTCGCTTTATGTAGTATATTAATGCCGAATATAGCTATACGTTGTAGTTAGAGAGTTAAAATCTATTACTTGAGGTTTAATAAATAATTGAGCGAACACAAATACAAATATCCTACAATAATAGAAGCAATCCTAGAACTTAGGGTACATCCTTCATCTGCGTGGGGAATAAGTTCGTTTGTGGAGTTCGCTCGTTTAGCTAAAGATCAAGGTTATCCAATCCTTAAAGATGTAAACCCCAATTACCAGTTCGTTATTCCTGTAGGCACTAGTGGAGAAACACCGTCTATAACTCCATTAGCTAATAGAATACAAACTTGGAATGATGCTGGAACACAGCTATGGCAGGCTGGGCCGCAACTTTATGCCGCTAATAGGAGATATCCTTATGATGGTTGGGAAAATTTTTGCCCCCACATCTTAGAAGGGTTTAAGTTGTACAATCAAATAGCAAAACCAGTAAAAGCCGAAACTCTGGTACTACAATACATAAACAGGATAGAACTAGAAGAACCTAATTTAGATCCAAGGGATTTTTTAACATTTGTTTCCCCCATGATTAAATATGCTGAAGAAATTGACAATTTTATTTGCAGAACAGAGCAGTCCTACACAGATCAAGAACGCATAGTTGTTACATCTGCAAGAGACTTAAGCTCAGAAAAAATGGCAGCAGTAATCCTAGATATTTCTTACATAATCCTTAATCCTGATCTAGAATTGCCAGCTTTAGAGCAACTCATTAGAAAAGCACATGATGCTGTGGGTAACGCATTCGAAAAATCAATTACCCCGAAGCAACAAGAAAGGATGGTTCCATTATGTTAGAAAGTGTTATTCTTGCTTTAGCATTTACTAGTCCCTATTACTTGACCCGCAAAGAAGAAAGTAAAGCTATCGTAGTCGTGGGAAGAGAATCATCATCTACTACCGAGCGTTATACGTCTTCACTATCGCTGGCAGATTTACAAATAAACTCTACGGCAACCTGTTGGTCAGATTTGTTTGAAAGTGATATGCCTTTTATATCTCCTGTTAAGAATTTAGAAGAGGTTAATGTCTCTTACCTTATTGGTGGTAAAATAGAACCTTTACCTATTGATGAGTATGATTCCATTAATGACTCTGACATGGACACACACCCTATACCTCTTAAGCACTTAAAAGAGATTAATGTCTCTTACCTTATTGGTGGTAAAATAGAACCTTTACCTATTGATGAATAACTCTACTGTTTGGTTATTTCAATGAATGAGCCTAATATAAATGAAAATTTTCCTTGGTACAAGCTTGTTAGTGGGGACACACTAATGCAAGGCGATTTTATTCCTAACTGCCCTGTTGTGATACCACCCACGGACTTACTACCACAGCTTTTAAATGCTGAGAAAGGAACTACCGTAAATAAAACTGTAACGGTAGGCTACGTAGACCTGATAATACTTAGTCAAAGCTGTGATTTAGATAATAACAAAATACAACAGGTTTTATTTTGTTATTATTTCTCTGCTACGACGGCTGGTAAAGATACTAAAAATGCTATTATCAGAGGACACCGCCCTCAGTTCCATATGGTAGAGAAATGCTCCATTGAAAACCATACATTTGACAGACAAATCATTGACTTCCGTTCAATCTATACGCTCCCAATAGATTTTGTAAAACAGTACGCACACCAATTGGGATTGCGAGTAAGACTCTTGCCTCCTTACAGAGAACATCTATCACAAGCTTTTGCAAGATATTTCATGAGAGTAGGATTACCTTTCCCCCTAAAAGAAGATTAACTTAACTACCGAATACCTGTAGGCTGATTAATTTGTCCCAAAGTAAAACCAGGGCTTCCAACCACTATTACATTACCTGATAGTAACTTTTTCTGGATGCGGTTGTTGCCAGTATCAGCAACAAAGACACTACCTGATAGTGCTACCGCTATACCTTGTGGAGCATTGACCGATCCCAAATTTATTCCTGGCATCATAAATATAGACCAACCTGTGTTTTGTCCTGTTATATTAACTTGGATACGATTATTAAGTGTGTCTGCTATATAAACCTTGTTTGTTGAATCTACAAAGATCCCTCTTGGAGCATTCATTTTTCCAACAGATATGCCAGCAGTAGCACCAGCAAATATTGCCCATCCCGTTGCTAAACCAGTAGCATTAACTTGAATGCGATTGTTTAGAGTGTCGCAAACATAGACGCGCCCTTGTAGATCTACAGCAATGCCCGTTGGACGATTAAATTGGCCTAATGCGGTTCCAGACAAACCATTTGCGTAAATACTAACAATTGGGTTAGTAGTCTTAGCATTAGCTACTACTTGAATACGATTATTAAGCGTGTCTGAAATATAGAGTTTATCGTTTATCTCATCATATGCTACACCTTGAGGTTGATTTACTTGACCAATAGAAACTCCAGGGTTAGCAACCAATTGCCAACTAGTACCGCCATTAGTAGAGCGTTGAACACGATTATTAAGCGTGTCTGCGACAAAAATTATTTGTCCGCTAGAATCACTACTCAGGGATCTTGGGGCGTTGAATTGGCCTAGTTTGGTTCCTAAACCTAAGCCAACTGATTGCCAAGTTGCACCATCATTGGTTGTGCGTTGAATACGATTATTGTTAGTGTCTGCAATAAAAAGAAAACTATGTTCTAGAGTATTTTGAGTTGCTAAACACGTGTTAAGCCCAATGCTTATATTATTACTATTTATATTAGCAGTAGCAAAATCAGGTTTATTATCGCCATTAAAATCCCCTATTGCTACTGAAAAGGGGCCATCTGCAAAAGGCAAAAATATATCTGTTGCTGATAAAATTCCACCTAGGCCATCCCCTAAAGCTACAATTGCCTTATTGATCCCTGCAACTGTAATGAAGTCCAATTTATGATCTCCATTAAAATCTCCTATTCCTAATGAAGCAGGAAAACTATTAGGAGTTAAGGGTAAATTGGAAGAAGAAAGCATTCCTCCGTTACCATCTCCTAACACCAAGCTAGCATTAGAACTAAGTTGATTAATTGTAATAAAGTCAAATCTACCATCATTATTGAAATCTGCTACTGCTATTGAACCGGGAAGCATAGCCCCTGTAGGTAAAGGAATAACTGAAGAAGAAAGCATTCCCCTATTACCATCTCCTAACACTATGCTTAAACTGTTAGTACTTTTGTTATTAGCAGTAACAAAGTCTAGGTTGCTATCTTTATTAAAATCTCCTACTGCTACTGAATCAGGGCTCAAAGATCCTGTGGGCAAAGGAATAATTGAAAAAGACCACTACCATTGCCCAATATTACAATTAAGCTTTGGCTTCCATCATTAACCGTAACAAAGTCTAGTTTATTATCTGCGTTAAAATCCCCTACAGCTATTGAGTTTGAAAAATTACCATTAGGTAAATGAATACTAGAAAAAGAAATTAGGCTACCATTGCCATTTCCTAAACCTACACTCAAGTTACTACTATTCCGATTAGTGGTAACAAAGTCTAGCTTGCTATCTCCATTAAAGTCTCCTACCGCTATTGCAATCGGAAAACTAGCATCAGAGGGCAAAGAAAAGCTATTAGGGGTATTAAAACTAGGAATAGAACAAATGCTGTTAACTGTTGCATTTATATTAGGTTTTTGCTGAATGGAATAGTTACTGTAGGCCAATAAACTATCATCCATAGGAAAGATAAAAAGTAAGATAATTCCTATTACTAGGAAGAAATGTAGCGTTCTTAAACCAAAAGATAAGTTTTTATTTGTTTGCTTTGGCCTAAAATAAGATAAATTCCTTTGAGTTTGCTGCATAATTCCCCCTAATAGAACGGTGCCAGTACATCATAGTACTACTTTTTCTTAAACATATTTCCTATTTTTATTAAAGCTTTAGGAGTTATGGCTAGTATAGATCAAAAATTTCAGCTTGTAGACTATAGTACGTAGACTATTAGTCACATCCCCTTACTATATCCTCTTGATTAAAGACCTATAAAGCTAATTAAAGACTATTCTTACTTAAGTGAAAGCTGAAACTATATCAGAAAAGTTTGGTCGAGTTGTAAAGTCTGCAAGGCTAAATATAGGCATTTCTCAAGAAAAGTTAGCAGAATTAGCAAATATTGATCGCACTTACGTCAGCATGATCGAAAGAGGAAAACGCCAATTAACTTTAGAAGTAGCAAACCGTATTGCTACCGCATTAAGTACAAAGCTTAGTGAACTTATAAGAAATGTTGAAGCGGAAGAATAAATATGTAATAGCATTATATATTAAGCAATATATGCTACGGGGGTACAATCATTTTCTATTAATAATAATACATGGGTATCCCTATCCAAAAAATTTTATATATTTATATTTTATAGCTCTACTAGTATAATAAGCTAGTGCTGATACCTATATTTTTATATTAGACTATGCAAAAAGAAATAGTAATAGAACGAAATACTTGGCTATATCTATGTGCTAGATTAGGAACTTATAGCAAAAACTTATGTGCTGCTATTGGTTTACCGTCGCTTTGCCACAAACGAGACAAAAAACTAAAAGCCCCTGCTATTCTTTGCTTAGCCTATTATTGCAGGCTACGTAGGCTTGAACTAAACAACTTACTGCGCGAAGCTAGCCACGTATATCACACATCACATTTAGCCCAAATTTTCGGTGTTACTAATAAAGTAGTAAAAGACTTTGTTACTAGAAATAAAACCATTAAATTAGTAACTCGACGGCCTTATATTTTTGTTAACAGGCAGGATTTAATGACTATAGTAGGCTTTCGGGAAATCGCAGAGTTATACAAACAGAATCCTTTTTGGGTTTGGAGACAAAAAAATAAAGTATCTCTTAGAAAAGCAGCAAATCTTTTTCAAGTGGACTATCGCCAAGTATTAGCTTGGGAGCTTGGCAAAAATCCTCCTGATAATGAAATACTAGAAGCACTGCTAAGTATTTGTGGCAAAGAAGTTACGGAGACTTTGTTAGTTTGGCATTCAAACTTCAAAAAATTATTTTTGCACAGTGAACTATAAAGTTCATTCTGGCGCAAAATGGCTTAAAGCTTATGGATAAATTTGGTAAGGCTCTATTAGAAGAAATAGAGCCTCCTATTAATACAGATAATTTTGAAATACAAATATGCTCTGAGATACTTATTAGGTTAGCGGTTTTAGGTAATCTTAAAGCTATAGAAGCGGTTACAAGCCTGTGTGGCTAACTTAGCTCCTATAAGGCTAAGGAAAGACCCTTTGTTTTATTTTTTAGCACTACAAAACTCTTCATCTATAATCTCATTGATCCTGTTCTCTAGTTCATCAAGATAAAGATACCATTCTTGCTTACAATCATCACAAAAACCAAGAATTAATACGGTATACATTTCCCCACATTCAGTACAAACCATAAAACCTCTATTTCTAATTAGGCAAAAAAAGACTCATTTTTTTACCAAAACTCCCCACAACTTCGCCCACTTTTTTAATAGCTTTTATCTTAAGCAATTCTGCCATTGCTTCGCCTACGTTGCATTCGCTTATCCCACACCAAGCCGCAGCAAAACGGTGGCTGAAAGTGGTTGGCGAATTAGGGCTGTAAAGCCATTTGCAGCCTAAAAGTAATAAAAAACCTTCATAAAGCTTTTTTACTAATGGGCGAGAATTTTCTGATAATTTATAACTAGAAATTTCTACGGGTTGTAGAAGTTTTGCTTCAACAAGTAGGCGCAAATGCCACACTGCCAGCTCTGGCTTATTAAGTTGCCGAACTTCTCCATAAGCCTGAGCCGCGTAGACTTCTACTAATAACATTGCTGGTTTGCATTGGTGTTTAGCAC
Source organism: Acidobacteriota bacterium (assembly GCA_016213785.1). GTDB lineage: Bacteria > Acidobacteriota > Blastocatellia > Chloracidobacteriales > JADJPF01 > JADJPF01. The sequence continues at coordinate 68,964 of JACQZQ010000058.1, read as the reverse complement.
TATGAAAATCTCTATAAACAAATTGTTTATTATCAGCGCGGTATACTGAAGCAGACGGTCTTTTCTCTTGGTGATGAGGTAACACACATAAGAAATGTTGGCCTAATTCAACTGGAGGAATATTTAGAACTTTGCACATTTCTTTAACATTAGACTCATTTGTATCTACTTCTTTTAGATTTGAAGAAGATATAAAACCAGAAGGAGAATCAGCAAGTAGTGAATATTTACTACTTGCTGATCTTGTATTCTTAGACTTTACAGGATTACTACTTTTAATCTTTAGCCGTTTTCTAACCATCTCTAGCAAAGCCCTAGGAATCTCCGCTATACCTGCTTCACTAGGAGAAAATAAATCTTGCCATTCGTAAATCCAGCCTGTTTCGTGTACGCTCGGTGGTAATACAACTAAAACTCCATCACCTCGAATTTCTCCATAGTGTTTGCCATTAATAGTTATATTGGTGCTAGGAATTTTTTTCGGGCAATAATAAAAATCGTGGTAGCCTTTTTTAGTTTTAGATTTTGCGGTTAGAGTTTTACAACATTTCTTAGGTATTTTCTTAGTATCCCAATCAAACACATACAAGCCCCTACTACATTGACCAGTTAACGTACCTATATTGCAATCTAGGTCAATCTCAAACCATTCTCGTATCTCATCTAGTGTTGCCCTACATTTCGCATAAGAGTTTGTATGTTTTGTAGTTTTATTTGTACCACGCTGCTTTTTTGAAATTTTATAATGCATTTGCTTAGTGCCACATTTTACAGGTATTACAGCCCAACCCAATGCCAAATAACTAATCGCAGCATTTATTTTTTCTTCTACACTAGGTTTTAGTGCAGAAGAATAATTATTTATATCATTAATCACATTTGCCGTTGCAATAGATGAAATCTGTTTACTCATTTTTGGTTAATTTCCTTTCGATCCAAGCCTTTAGCCCAGCCATAGGTATTCTTATTGCGCGACCAATTCTTATGGCAGGCCATTCACCAGATTTAATTAGTAAATAACCTGTAGATCTTGGCACATCTGCCATTTCAAAAGCTGTTGAAGGTCGAAGTAGCAATTTTTCACAATGTAGTGCATGTTGTTTTTCCATAAAACTCCTTAAAACTAATTAAATTTTAGTAAAACTCGTTGTTTACGCTGCATATTCTGTAATATGCTATGGATTATCTGCAATGTGTGAACTATGATTGAATTATGAACAATAATGAAATTTACCTTGAAAAGCTTTTGGGTGTAGATATCGAATCCGATTCTGGGTTAACAAAATTCTTTAACTTGGCACAACCTAAGTGGTATTGCCCGCCTGTTAAACTTGAAGGAGATTTTTTAACTTGGAAAAATGAAGTGAACAACTTAAAGGAACTACACGAAACACAAGTTCAGCCTAACACTCCTACAAGACTAATAAATGCTTTTATAAAGCTAACAAATGTGCCAAATGAACGATTAGGAAAAGAAGTACTAAAATTTGCAAAACAATATGGTGTGCTTGGTTTGTGTAAGCATGGTTTACCTCACACTCACCATAGACTAAGTGAACCATTTTTCGGTCTTTTGCCTAAATATTGTCCCATAGAAAAAAAAGACAATTGGTGTTGTGAACCCATAGATAGGTGGCGTTACTATGCTAGGTTGGTTAATGCTGTAATAAATGTGTCTAGGGCAGTAGATTATGAGAAACAAGTAAGATCTGAAGATTGGGTTATTATTAATGAGTATCAAGCCCAGCAAGAAGGTAGCTATGAGAAACAGCTTATTTCTTTACTAAATCTTATCCCTCGTCAAGAAATACAAGACAACTTAGAATCTGTACAAAGCCAGATGCAAAAGGGGTTTGAACAAAGATGGGCAAATATAAAAAAAGATCCAAAAACTTGTAAACTAGCAGTAGCTTCTGTAATAAACCAGTTTTTAGTACTAACAGATGTGCGACCAATATTTGTTTGGCTTGGTAATAAACGATATTTTCGCATTGGGCATAATGATATAAGTACCAATCTTCTTTCTCTGATTACAACACAACTTATGTTATTGCTGAATGGTTCTAAAGCAATGGCTAATTGTGCTTCTTGTGGAAATCTTTTTATCCTTACTAAATATCAATCTATAAAGGGCAATGCTTACTGCTCAGAATGTAATCAAGAAAAGCCTAGAGGTTCTTGGCAAAAAGCTACTAAAAAATATCAGGAAAATAATAAAGAACACCCTAATCGAGAAAAAAGAAAACCCCTTTCTTCTGAGCAAGTAAAAACTATTCGTAATGACTGGCTGCAATGGAAATCAGACGATAAACCTTCCATAGAATTTTACAAACAATATTCGCAAAAATATTCTGTAACAGAACGAAATATTCGCAAGATAGTTAATAACGAAATTTGGAAAGACATTTAATAGGAGTTATTATGGCAAAACGTGGTCAAAATGAAGGATCTATCTATAAACGCGCTGATGGGCGTTGGGCATCGGCTATTAGCCTTGGTTTTCAAGACGGCAAACCTAAGCGCAAAACTTTTTATGGCGCAACCCGCAAAGAAGTACAAGAAAAGCTTAACGTTGCACTACGGGACTTTCAGCAAGGCTTACCTGTTAATCTAGATGAACGGCAAACAGTTAGCCAATTTTTAGATCGTTGGCTTACGGATTGTGTAAAACCTTCTGTTAGGCCAAAAACTTATAGCAGTTATAGCCAGCTTATAAGACTTTATATAAAGCCAAAGTTAGGCCGTATTGCGCTTACTAAACTTACTCCCCAACACGTCCAAACAATGATGAATGAGTTAATGGAAAAAGGACTAAGCCCGCGTACAACTCTTTATACTCGAACAGTGTTGAGAAAAGCCCTAGGCCAAGCTCTTAAATGGGCACTAGTAGGAAGAAATGTAGCTACACTAGTTGATCCGCCTAGATATAAAAGACCTGAAATTGTCCCTCTTAGCCCCGAACAATGCCGCGTTTTTCTAAAATCTATAAAAGGCGGTAGAATGGAAGCTCTGTACTCTGTAGCTTTAGCTTTAGGGCTTAGGATTGGAGAAGCAACAGGGCTAAGATGGCAAGATATTGATTTTGACAAAAGAACTTTACGCGTAAATGTAGCTCTACAAAGAATTGAAGGAAAGCTAGAACTAACAGAACCAAAAACAGAACGTAGCAAGCGCACACTTCCTTTACCTGAAACTATCGTAAGCAGTTTGCAAACGCACCGCATAAGACAATTAGAAGAAAGGTTATCAGCAGGTAAAAAATGGCAAGATACTGGTTTTGTTTTTACTACTTTGATTGGTACTCCACTAGATGCCCGCAATGTACTACGCTGGTTCAAAGTTGCTATTAAAAATGCTAAATTACCTGATCAAAGATTTCACGACTTAAGACATTCTTGCGCTTCTTTGCTACTAGCCCAAGGTGTACCAGCTAGAACAGTAATGGAAATCTTAGGACATAGCCAAATTAGTCTTACTATGAATACCTACTCACACGTAATGCCAGAAATGACGCGAGATGCAGCAGATTTAATGGACTCTATTTTGACAGCAAAGAAGTAGATAAAAAAATTTTCTTTCGGGTTGCTGTCAAGGTTGCTGTCAAGGTTGCTGTCAAAGTGTCCTAAAAAGCAAAAGGGTGATAATAAATCACCCTTAAATTATTGAAAATAAAGAAGCCGGCTGCGGGAATCGAACCCGCGACCTACTGATTACGAATCAGTCGCTCTACCAACTGAGCTAAGTCGGCCTAAGTTGTAAATACTTATTTTTTCACAAATTATCTTGCTAAAAGCAAATTTTTTCAAGCTTGATTAACTTTTCTTTGATAGATTAATCGACTCGAATAAACTCGCGAATATAGCTATTTACTAGCTCAGGCTTTTCATGCACTACCCAATGACTACCATCAGCAATTGTTTTAATAGTTAGATTTGGGACATACTGAGAAAGCCCTGATAAATTTCCTAATAATAAATAAGGGTCTTTTTCTCCCCAAATTACTAAGGTAGGAACTTTAACTGTAGGGTTTGGAAAAGACTCAGAAAATGCACCTATTTTTTGTTTATCTTCTTCTGTAACAAGTGGGCCAATCTCGGCAGCACGATAATAATTTAAGCCTCCAGTAATTGCTCCTGCTTGTGACCAAGCTTGGATATAAGCCTCTTTATCTTCCTCAGTAAAATGACCTTGCTTAAGCCCTTCGCCTAGAGTATTTTGAACTAGTGCACCATAATTATTAGCAGAAAGCATAGCTTCAGCTTGTGGAGAACGAAACACTAACATATATTGGCTGGCTTGTTGTTGTTTGGGGTTTTCAATAAGTTCTCTTTGAAATACTGCTGGATGTGGTGCATTTATAATAATTAGCTTATCTAGACATTCAGGATACTTAATAGCAAATGCCCAAGCTACAACACCACCCCAATCATGAGCAACAAGAGTAAATTTTTCATACCCTAAATGTTTAGCTAAAGCATAAACATCTTCTATTAAATATTCTATTTTATAGGCTTCTACTGAATCTGGCTTTGAAGAAAGATTATAACCTCGCATATCTGGAGCTACAGCTAAATGATCTTTACCAAATTCAGCTAATTGATTTTTCCATTCATACCAAAATTCTGGAAACCCATGCAAAAACACCATTAACTTACCACTACCATTAGAAACATAGTGCAAATTTACTTCATTTATATCTGCATATTCGTGCTTCATGTATACTTTATCCTTTGGCTCTTATTATTTTTTATTGGTCGTTTTTTATACTTTGTTTAAGTGTTGCATATAGGGGTTTCCCATACTAACAGCAGGTCGAGAAAGTTGACGCTCAGTTTCCTCGCTTTGACATTTAGGACATTCTACCTTTTCTTCTGGCTTACGTACTAAAGCTTCAAACTTATTTTCACATTTTTGACAAACATAATCATAAAGCGGCATAAACACTAACTCCTTTTAATTCAAGTAATTCCAGAGAATCTTTATAGATTGAAAATATTCTAGCAACTTAGTGCTAGGTTTTATTTTTCAAGTTGCTTTGACGTTTTTTTATCTATTATTTAATAGCTCCAGCCTGTTTTAGTAAGTCCATTATTTCATAGAACATACCGCCCCTAGCATATCTTAGGGCTGTAGCACCGGATTTTGAGCTTGCATTAACATTTGCTCCTGCTTCTATCAGCATTTTTACAATCTCTATATTTCCCATTGTAGCAGCAAAAATTAAGGCTGTAGCACCATTTCTAGCAGAAATATTGGTATCTGCCTTAAAATCTAGTAGTAGTTTAACTATATCTACTTGGTCTTCCCTAACAGCGCACATAAGCGGAGTTAAGCCTTCATCGTCTTGTACATTAACATTTGCTCCTGCTTCAAGTAGTATTTCTAATATTTCTTGATAGCCCTCTAAAACAGCATTCATTAAAGCAGTGTTTCCATATTCGTCTACTGCTTCAAGCTTTGCTCCTGCGGCTAGTAATACTTTTACTGCAATTATATCTCCATCCAGCGCAGCAATTGGTAAGTCATTGTTTTTACTTTCAGTAAGCATTTTAGTTACGCTAATTATGTTCAAAGGTAATATTAAAAATTATTGGTTCTTCTGGTTTTACATTAGAGACTAGAACTTTAGCAAGAGAAGCTAGCTCTTGATTACCGGTTTCAAAATTAACTTTAGCCAACTTTGCTGTAGCACGAAATTGTTCCCACTGAGCAAGTTCTTTTACACTTAACTCATAGCCTGGTTCTTTATCTAAAAAACTTAAACTTGTTAGTTGTTTAGGAGAAAAAATCACTGTATAAATTTCTTTACCAGGTTTTTCTCTTAATCTAACAATACGCTCCTCTCCATTAGGTGTTATTCCGCTAGGAAAAGTTATTTTCTCTCCTATGGTTATTTTGTTGCTTTTTAATCCAGTAGCTTCTTGTGCTGGTTTATTAGATAAAAAGTTTACTAAAAGGTCATTTTCTCCTAGCCCTAAAATATACAAATATCCTGATTGGCTTGGTAAAAAGTGAAACTTAAATACATTATTACTAGCTATATTACTAACATCTGCCATAAAAAGAGTTTTATCAGTTTTCTTTTTATCAAAGGGGGTAAACTCCAGCCAATAGCGTAGTATTTCAGTCTGTTCCATTGGATTTGGCGATAAACTTGGTGTAGGGGAGTTTACGCTAGAAATTGTAGGATTTGATTGGCCTTTCCAAAAATATATTCCACCAGTTATTATAATTATTAATACTACACTAATTATAGATAAAGGGATTAAAGTATTTTTCTTAGCTACAGCAGAAGAGGCGGTTTTAATTTCCTCAGAAATTTTATCATTACTAAAAAGTGGTTTAGTATTTTCTTGTTTTTCAATGTTTTCTTGATTATTTATAAAAGTTTTTTGTCTTATTTCTAAAGATTCTTTATTGGGAGTTTCATTTTTTGCTTTATCTAACAAGGTTTTGTTTATTTGATTATTAAGAGTAGCAAAATTTTCTATTATTTGGTTAGCATTAGTTTTACCTTTTAACTCAGTAGTTTCTACCTCACTTATTAAAGTATTAGCATTATTTAGTGTTTTTTCTACTTGGGTTATTTCTGTATTTGAAATTAATGTAACTTGGTTTTCCTGTTGGGTTTTATTAGAAGAAAACTCAGAAGTCTTTTTAGCTTTTGAAGTAATTAAGGTTTCACACTGCTCTATTTCTTCATTATTGGAAACTTCATATTTTAAGGATTCTTTTAATTCTTGAAATAATTCTTGACAGTTTTTAGGGCGTTTGTCAGGATCTTTTTCCATTGCTTTTTCTACAACTTTACTAAATTCTTCTGAAACTCCACTTACAACTTTAGATAGTAACGGTGGTGTAGAAACAGAATGTTCATAGGCCAGTCTTTGTATTGTTTTACCACTAAATGGTTTTACTCCTGCAACTAACTCATAAAGTATAATTCCTAGACTATATATATCTGCTCTACCATCTATTTCATCGCTATTCCATTGTTCAGGCGACATATAATGAGGAGTACCTAAGATTTGTCCAGTTATGGTTAAAGCAGTAGCATCAACATTTTTAACTTTAGCAATTCCTAAATCTAGTAATTTAACAACCTTAGAGCCATCTTTAGCTTTGCCTATCATAATATTATCTGGCTTTAAGTCTCTATGAACTATACCTAAGGAATGAGCCATTGTTAAAGCCTCTCCAATAGGAGTAAGTATTTCAACAGCTTCTTTAGGAAAAATTTTTCTACGTCTTTTTAATTCTTCGCTTAGGGTATAGCCTTCAACATATTCTAAGACCATATAGAGCATTCCATCTTGTGTAGTACGTAAGTCATGGACTGTAACAACATTAGGATGGTTGAATTGTCTAGCAGTTTTTCCTTCTCTTAGAAACCTACGTTGATAGTCAGCACTTTTGCTAATGTTACTAGGCATAATTTTTATAGCAACCTGATCACCCAATAGAGTATGACGTGCCCTAAAAACTGCACCCATTCCACCTTGACCAAGAAGTTTTTCTATTAAGTACTGTCCATCTAGTGTTTTACCAACAAGAGCAGTTAAATCTTCTTCTAAAATCTCATTATCTTCAGGACAGATATTTACTGTAGGATCATATTGTTTTTTACATATTGGACAAATTTTCATAACATTAAAAATTTTATTTTCTTAAAACTACAACCTATTATTAAATATTTTAGTATTAAGTAAGATAAAGAATAAAATAGTAAACTAGAATAGACAAATTCCAACATAGAAAAGATAACAGAAGTAGCATAGACAATAAAAAGAGTCTTAGGAGAAAAACAACAGCTTTTTTCTCTGGTATGTTAAAGAAAATTTGTTAATAATTAGTTTCCTTTCTCTTGCTCAATAATTTTAATTTAATGAGGAAAATAAAATGGCAGAACCATCATATGCATTACAAGACCAAGAACCTAGATATAGAGACACTCTTATTCAAATGATGCGCTCACAAGCTTATCGTGAGCTTGCCGCAGCACAACTCTTTGGTTATGGATTGCATTTTGTTCCAGTCAAAAGCTTTAAGTTTATGGTTTGGCATATTAATGAAGAAACTGAACATTATTTTGCTGTAGCAAATCTTTATAAACAATACACTGGCGAATCAGTTGATGATTGGGTAATGGAAAGACTTAAATCTAAGCCTATTCCTTTTGTTGACTCTTGGTTAGAGCTTGGCGTAGCACAATGGCTTTATGATCGTGGAGGTTTTTGGCAACTTCAAGAGTATGAAAATTGTTCTTGGGAGCCTTACCGAACCATTGTAGGAAAAATAATTCAAGAAGAACGAGGTCATCAATCTCACGGAGCTAAAATTGCAATTAGCCTTTGCCAAGAAGAAACCAACCGAGCAGAAGCCCAAAAAGTCTTTGCTAAATGGCTCCGCCAAGGACTACTTTCCTTTGGCCGCCCACATAATGAAGGCAATAGATATGCTATAGAAACAGGACTTAAGAAACGTGATAGTGCTGATGTTATGAAAGATTTTATTAATGATATTCGTGCTGATGTTAAAGCATCGGGTCTTTCGTGGCCTAGTCAAAATGAACTTGGGGTAGAAATGCCTTCAGATATAGACTGGTCTTTATAGAGCTAATTAAGAGCCATTATTTTAGTAAAATAGTGGCTCTTATAAAATGTCTATAACTATTCTAGCTATTTAGCTTAACTCCACAAAAAACAACTAAAACCTTAAAAAAACAGACTTTTTTCCCAAAAAACAAAACTTACCAACCAATAAACCTTCTTTTACCTTTGTTAGCTTACGAATTTCTAGGTATAATATCGCTGCCTAAAAAAATATAAATTCTCACTAGTAAGTAGCACTTATGACTGGTCTAAAAAATTTCATAGGTACAAAACGTTTTACTATTAAGCGCCGTCTAGGGGCAGGAAGTTTTGGAGTCGTTTATGAAGCTTTTGACCAAGAAACAAATTCTATAGTTGCTCTAAAAGTCTTACATCAAGGCCTATTTCAAGAAAGTGGAGAAGCCCTTTATCGTTTTAAACGAGAGTTTCGTGCTTTAGCTGATGTTACTCACCCTAATTTAATTTCCCTCTATGAACTAATATCAAATGGTGAAGAATGGTTCTTTACTATGGAACTAGTTAAGGGGATAAATTTTCTAGACTATGTTAGAGAACAAGAAATAGGAAATAATAGATCAGCAAGCATTTCAGCTAGTGTTTCGGCCAGTGTTTCAACTAAAAATGCTCTAACTAAACAAACCATTGTTTCTGATATTGATTGCCCAACAATTGAAGCTTCTACTTCAGAACTAAATGACTCACCAAAACATACTTTAGAAACTATTGATTATGCTAACGCCACCCCTACTAGTCCACCGCCATTAAGTATTAATCGTCTTCGCTTAGTGTTTAGGCAGTTGGCAGAAGGGGTTTATGCTCTACACAAAGTAGGAAAATTACACCGTGACATTAAACCCTCAAATGTCTTAGTAACAAGCGATGGAAGAGTAGTAATTTTAGATTTTGGCCTAGTAACAGAACTTAATCCAGAACTAGATATTCATACCAGTTTTGGTTTCTTAGGCACACCTACTCATATGTCACCTGAGCAAAGCGCTTGTCTACCAGTTTCAGAAGCAAGTGATTGGTATAGCGTAGGAGTAATCTTATATCAAGCTTTAACTGGTAGACTTCCTTTTTTGGGTAAAATGGAACAAATCATAAACCAGCGATTGGAGCAAGATCCCCCTTCACCTATTTCTTTAATAGAAACTATTCCTAAAGACTTAAATGATCTATGTATGTCACTTTTACATAGAGATGCTAAAAAACGCCCTGAGGGTAAGGAAATAATAAGTCAATTACGTGGAACTACCAGAGAATTACCAGCTAATTTGCTTGTTTTACCTTTTCCTCAGAACACTACAAACACTAATTCTTTAATAGGAAGAGATGCACAAATAGCCAGCCTTAAATCTGCTTTTGGCTTAACACAAAAAGGGCAAGCTGTTTTAGTTTACTTACATGGTAGTTCAGGAATGGGTAAAAGTGCTTTAGTACGTGAGTTTTTAGCTCAAATACAAAACACAGATGCTGTAATTCTAACGGGTCGTTGTTATGAACAAGAAGCTGTTCCCTATAAAGCAGTAGATAGTCTTATAGATGCTCTTAGCCAATACTTAAAAAACCTTCCTATTTTAGAGTCAGAAGTACTAATGCCAAGAGATATTTTAGTTCTATCAAGACTTTTTCCCGTACTCTCACAAGTTCATTCTGTAGCAAGTACTAGACGAAAAAATTTAGAAATTCCTGACTCTCAAGAATTAAGACGAAGGGCTTTTTCTGCTTTACGTGAACTTTTTGGGCGCTTAGCTGATAGAAAATCTGTAGTCCTATTTATTGATGATTTACACTGGGGTGATCTTGATAGTGTTTCTCTTTTACAAGAACTTTTTCAGCCTCCAGACCCACCTCCACTACTTTTAATTGTAAGCTATCGCACAGAGGAAATAGAATCTAGTTCTGTGGTTAAAGAGCTATTAAAACTGCGTACTACAAATAATTCTTCTTTTACTAGCCTAGAAATTTCCTTACCAGAATTATCAATAGAAGAATCAGAGAAATTAGCTTTAGCATTACTTGATAATCACTATCACCCTAACAAAATAGCTTTAAGTTTTATTGCTCAAGAAGCGGCTGGAAGTCCTTTTTTCCTTTCAGAATTAATTAGGTATTTTCAAAGTACCAACTATGATATAAAGCGATTTTCTTCTGGTCAAATACCTGTACTCGACTCAAGTACTGAGCCTTTAGCAACTGAAATTCTTCCTGTTACTAAATTAATGTCTGTAGATGAAATGCTAAGTGTTAGAATAGCTCAACTACCTGATCATATTCGTTCGCTTTTAGAAATTATAGCTGTAGCAGGTCGCCCTTTTTCTTGGGCAATTACTAAAAAAGCAGCAAATTTAGAAACAGATGATAGAGTGATCCTTGCAATTTTAAGGACTCAGCATTTTATTAGGGTAAGAGAAACAGAAAATCAAGAAAAAGTAGAAATCTACCATGATCGCATTCGTGAGAATATAGTTAATAATCTTTCTATAGAAAAACTTAAAAACTATCATTTATCTTTAGGAAAAGTCTTAGAAGCAGAACAATATACAGACCCTGAAACTTTAGCTAGTCATTTTCTTGGTGCACATCAATTTGAAAAAGCAGCACAATATACAGGTGTTGCAGCAGATAAAGCTTATCAATTACTTGCTTTTGACCAAGCAGCACGCCTTTATCAGCTTGTCCTAGGGCTTGAACCAAAAGAGAAAAATAATAAAAACTTATGGCAACGTTTAGCTAACTCATTAGCTAATTCTGGTCGTAGTCTAGAAGCAGCAAAAGCTTATTTAACTGCTGCTCAACTAGAAACTAATGAAGCAGATTTTATTCAACTCCAACGAATAGCGGCAGAAAAATACTTAATCAGCGGTCATATGGATGAAGGTCTAGAAGTACTACGTACTTTTCTAAGTCGTGTAGGGTTAACTTTGCCTGCTACACCTAAAAGAGCACTTTTATCATTTCTTTATAAAAGAGCACAAATTTGGTGGCGCGGCCTTAAGTTCCAAGAACGTGACGAAACATCTATCTCAAAAGAAGAATTAATGCGTATTGATACTTGTTGGGCCGGTTCTATTGGATTAGGTATTGTTGATACTACTTTAGGCGCTGATTTTCAAGCTCGTCATTTGCTTTTAGCTCTTAATGCAGGTGAACCTTATAGAGTTGTTAGAGCGCTAGCTATGGAAGCAGGTTATTCGGCTACATCTGGCGGCCCAAACCGTCTACAAGCTGAGGAATATGTTCAAGTAGCTTTAGAAATGGCAACAAAACTTAATCAACCTCATGCAATAGGATTAACTAAGATGATGGCAAGTTTAGCTGCCTTTCTAACAGGTCAATGGAGCAAATGCTGCGAATTTGCCTTAGAAGCCGATGAAATACTTAGAGAAAACTGCACTGGTGCAACTTGGGAAATTAATACAGGTCTTTTTTTTCGTGTTAGAGCATTGTTTTGGTTAGGTGAACTTAATGAGCTGACAAATTTGCTCCCTACACACCTTAAATTAGCAAAAGCTCAAGGTGATTTACTTACATTAGTTAATTTACAAACTCGTGCTGCTTATATTTTAGACATTGCTAATGATGAGCCTGAATGTGCAAAAATGGAGCTAGAAAAAACTCTATCCCAATGGTCTAATAAATATTTTCATATTCAACATTTTCAAGGTTGGGTAGCAGAAACAGAAATTGCTCTTTATCAAAATAAAGCTAATCAAGCTTGGGAAATTTTCCAAGCAAAATGGCCTCAAATTACAAGCTCTCTTTTCTTAAGAATTCAGTATCTTTTAATTGAAGCATTACACTTAAATGTAAGAGTAATAATAGCTTTAGCAATTATAGAAAAAGATCCTGCAAATTTTCATATATTATTAACCACTCTAGAACAAAAAATTAAGCAACTAGAACAGGAAAAAATGGATTATTCTATTGCTCTAGCACTACCTGCACGTGCTGCTTTAGCAGTTTTAAGAGGTAACAAAAACCTAGCTATAGAGTTTTTAGAACAAGCTCAAGAAAAATTTAAAACTCAAAAAATGTCTCTTTATCTAGAGGCAACTAAATATCAATTAGGTCTACTAACAAGTAATTTAGATTTAGTAAATAGTGCTGAAAAATGGATGAAAGAACAAAAAATCAAAAATCCTTTTGCTATAACCAATATGTTTTTACCAGGTTTTGTTGATATAAATGAGCCTTAAAAAATAAATTAAAGACGGCAGATAATCTTAAATATTATGTAAGGAAGGTAAAATATCTTGAACACCTTTCAAGTTACTAAAGAAAAAACGCCTGAAAGATGTTTGATTTGTCATCAAGGTGATTTCTATGATCCTTTAACCGATACTTGTAAACGCTGTAACCAGTATAAGTTAGAGCAGATAAAAGATCAAAATATTAATCAAACATTTAATAGCTACCCTATTTCTAAGTGGGCTGAGAGAATCACTTATATATTACTTTGGCTAGGATGGATACCCTTTGCAATGTGTTTTCATCTCTTTATGCAAAGCTTTTTCTCCTCAGTAGATACGCCTGGTATTTATTACATATTAGCCTTATTTTTCTATGCTCTTGTAATTTGGCAATATGTTCCTATGATTGTGGGACATTTAGTAAGACAAATAGAGAATAAGCTTTTTAATAAAATCACAAAAACTACTAAATAAAATAAACATAGCTATAAGATAGTTTTTTAATTACTTTTTTATAAGAAAATTAGATAGTTATAATAAAGTTTTTAAGCCTGTTTCTAAATCAAGTTTAGGCTGCCAGTTTAATTCTTTAGCAAGTTTTTTAATATCTGTAATGTAATGAATTTGTTCTTTTACACTTTCATCTAAAAGTTCTACCTTTGCTTGAGAATTAGATAGTTTTGCTAGTATTTGAGTTAAGCCATAAAGCGTAGTGCTATTATTAATTCCTCCACCAATATTATAACAAGCTTGTTTTATATGGCTTTTAATAAAGAGTTCAAAAGCATAAGAGAGATCTTGTACGTGTAAAAGATCTCTAATTTGCTCGCCTCTCATTTTTAGCTGTAAGGGTTGCTCTTTTTTTACTGCTTTTGCAAAAAAAGAAACAAAACCTCCTGGATTACCTTCCGTAGCAGGAGCATAAACAGTTGAAAGCCTAAAAATTCCACATCTAGCTTTTACTTTATTTGTGTAATATTCAGCATATTTTTCTGCAATTAATTTAGACCATTCATAGGCGTTTTGGCCGATATAATCAGTAGAACAAGTTTCAGGAACTTCTTTATAGCTATCAATATGGCTGCCGTAAACATCCTTAGTAGAGCAATAAATAAAAGTTTGTCCTTCAGATAAATTTTCTAATAATTTAATTGTTCCAGCTACATTTACATCAAAATTACTGCTAGCGGCTTCAGGGCGTTTATCAACACAAGCTGCCATATGAATAATTACATCATAGTTTTTTACTAAGTTTAAGTTTTGGCAAGCATTAAGGTCATAACCACTACGGCGAGATAAATCATCTGCTTGTAAGTAGTTACGAACATGTGTTCCTAAATAACCACTACCGCCTGTTACTAAAATTTTTTTCACTAATATCTATCTCCAGAATTTTTTATTTACTGGGATAGAGTCCTGGCTCTATCCCTAATATTATTAAACCTAAATTGCAGAATAGTTTAACCTATCTTGCCATTTACGTTCTTTTAATTCCTCATCAAGCACTTTTAAGATACTCTGGTAAAGGTCTTGAGCATCTTCTGGGGAATTACCTATACAAGTAACTCCAACTTTACCAAATTGGCTCATTGCCCCAATTAAATGGAAAACCACACCCCGTTCTGTTGCAGAATGGAAGTGCAAATTATTATAAACTGCAATATCAATTAGCTCATCAGGAGTAATACCACGATAGTGAGGTGAGCTAAGATTATCAGAAGCTAAATAGTATTTAGGACGACCGCTTGAAGTAACAAAAAGCCCTGTAGCAGGATCATAACCTCCATCAGTTAAAAACTTCATCATTAGAAATGGGTGTGTAGTTCCACCTTTACGTAAATTTATTTCTATTGCGTAATAATCCCAATCATCTTCTTTTTGAACTAGAACAAAGTCAACAGCAAAACGGCCTATAACTCCTTTGCTAGCAAGAATTGAGGCTATTTTTTCACCATAATCTTGAATCTTTGCTCGATAGCTTGGATTTGCTGGAAAAGTACAACCTAAGTAAACTTGTCCAGAAAGCCCTCCTAATAGTTGATCGTGAGTAGAAATTACCTGAGGCTCTCCAATAGCATTAACCCTACACTGCACACTAGGAGATTGTTTTACTTCGCCCTCAACAAATTCCTCACAAATACCTCCCATAATTAAAAACTTAGCAGCAAAATTTTGCCAAGTCTCCGTTGGGGCAACATATTCTAGGGTTTTTTCTAAACAAGCAGAAATAGCGGCCTTAAGAACATCACGAGGGGCAGATTGTAATTTTTTTAGAGGCTCAAAACGAAAAATAGCATTACCTTCACCAGAAAAACCATCATTGAGTTTTACTACGGCTTTACGCATTTGAGGCCGTTCCTCCCAAAGATCCATTAAGGCCGCAGCTATATCATCTTGAGTAGTTAGATTCTCTCTACCTGCTGGCATCGGAATACCTGCTTCACGAAAGATTTGACGACAACCGCTCTTAGTCCCTAAATATAATAGATCTGGGTCAAGGCCATAAAGAGGAATACCTAATTGCACAGCTAGAGTACGTTCTATAGGAGTAGTATTAAAACAAACTAAGTGAGCATTTTCTCTATCGCCAATAGCGCGACGTATGCGTTCCATAAGTATTGGGCGATCTAGAAGTTTTTGTGTAAGAGGAGTATTAGAACCATCACTAGTTTCTATTAGTACTAAACGACGGCGGGCATGCCCTGCTGGAACACCTGTAAGTAAATGCAAATAGTAGTCTATTACTGAAGGGTGAATACGTTGAGAGGTAATAAAAACTAAACGTGTTCTTGGTCTACGAAGTAGCATTAATAAATATAACAAGCGCTCTTCGTAAAATGAAGCTCCTTTAAGTTTTAATAACTCCTCTGTATGCAAAGTCATAGAAGGGACTATTACACTAGTATGTTCTGCTAATCTATTATTAGCTACTTTATCAAAAAGAATTGGCATTTTTTCTTGTAAGCGTTTAAAAGCTATTATTTCTTCGGGAGAACCTGGAATAGGAAAAAGATTAGTAGGAGTTTCGACTAGAGTATTTGGCATAGTTGCTCCAGTAAATTTATGAGATTTTGTGGCTAAAGCTGTAAGGAAAAATGATTCTTCGGTATTCTAAACTAGAGACGTTTATAAAGAAATAGTTTATCTACATGAAAATTTATTAATAAAGTTTTTCTTACCTTGAGCAATTTTACTCACTTATGGGGAAAATCGCACAGGCTTCTTCACCAAATCTTTACTTTTATGTTAAATTGCCTTTCTGGTCTATAAAAGATAAATTCTTCTAAGTTATTAAATCTAAGTTATAAAAATCTGTGAGGTTTTCTTATGGGCATATCACTACGCCAAGCAGTTAAGGTTGGCGCTTATGTAATGAAAAAAAGGCTATTAGGAGAAAAGAAATATCCTTTGGTTTTAATGTTAGAACCGCTTTTTCGCTGTAATCTAGCTTGTGCAGGCTGTGGTAAAATTCAATATCCTGAAGAAATCTTACGTAAAAACCTATCCCCTGAAGAATGTTTTCGTGTTGTAGAAGAATGTGGTGCGCCAGTAGTAACCCTTGCTGGAGGTGAGCCTTTAATTCACCCTAAAATTGATGAAATTACTGCTGGTTTGGTAAAGATGAAAAAATTTGTTTATCTTTGTACAAATGCACTACTTTTAGAGCGTCATTTACATAAGTTTCAACCATCACCTTATCTTACATTTAGCGTTCATTTGGATGGAATGAAAGACCGTCATGATAAGTTAGTTTGTCGTGAAGGTGTCTTTGATGATGCAGTTAAAGCTATTAAGACTGCTAAAGCAGCAGGGTTTCGTGTTACTACAAACACTACGGTTTTTGATGGTGAGATACCAGAACATTTACATGAAATGTTTGATTTTCTAGCAGATCTAGGAATTGATGGAATGATGATCTCACCTGGTTATAGCTATGCTCTAGCACCAGATCAAGATCATTTTCTTAAACGTGAACAAACAAAAGCTTTATTTAGAGAAATATTTGCACCCATTGCTACCAAACGTGGTAAGCGTTGGCAATTTAATCATTCTTCATTTTTTATTGATTTCCTAACAGGGGATCGTGATTATGAATGCACCCCTTGGGGAAACCCTAATTATAACGTGTTTGGATGGCAAAAGCCTTGTTATTTACTTAATGAAGGGTATGTAAAGACTTTTAAAGAGCTACTTAATGATACAGACTGGACAAAATACGGTCGTAAGAGCAAAAACCCTAAATGTGCTGATTGTATGGTGCATTGTGGCTATGAGCCTACAGCGGTAATTGATGCAACAGCAAATTTTAAGAATATGCTTGTTTCCTTGCGCAGTTTAAAAGGTTAAAAGTAGTTTAGTTTTTAATTTATTTTTAATTTATTTTAAGTAAAATATATTAAATAGCCCACAAATTTTTAGCATAACTAGAGGTAAAAAATATGCTTTCTACTCTAATGCTAGCAATGGTTTTGTCTCTACCCCAAGAACCTTGCAAAATAGAAGATCCAACTATTCCAACTGTGTTATCTGTTGAAAACAATTACTATAGAGTGCCTGTTTATAGCCAAAACCCACCTTCCAAATCTCCTAAAGATGAGTTCTTAAATAGAATGCTTGCACCACAAAAAGAAAAATATGGCTTAAGTGTAAAAGATAGCAGCCCTTTTAAGGCTAATGTTCTATTTGACCCTCCTAAAAAACAATTCATTATTCCTAGTATTCAAGATAGCAATAATTCTAGTCTTAAACCTATTCCTAGCACTTGGCCTAAAGCTAACTTAAAAAATATTCCCTTAACTTGGGAAAAGATGAAAGAAATAGAAATAGATAAAAACCCTAAGAAAAAATAATTAAGAAATAGCTAAAAAACTTATAACTCTAGGATAGATTATTGGGTTATGAGTTTTGTTTAGCTTAATCTGATATTGGTCATGCTATAATCTGGCACAAACTTATTATCTGTTCTAAAGGGATAAACTTATGACTGTAGAAGAAATGTTTCAATTACTGCTAAATAAAATAACCAACCTAGAAAAAGGCCAAGCTAGGTTAGAAGCTAGCCAAGCTAAGTTAGAAGCTAGCCAAGCTAAGTTAGAAGCTAGCCAAGCTAGGTTAGAAGCTAGCCAAGCTAGGTTAGAAGCTAGCCAAGCTAAGTTAGAGGAAAACCAAGCTAGGTTGGAGGAAAACCAAGCTAGGTTGGAGGAAAAAATTGATACTAATTTTACCAAAACCCTTGATATGGGAGTCAATCTAAGGCTTGATTTAATGGATATAGGCGACAAAATAAATAATCATCACAATGAATTTAGAGCTAACCGTGAAACTACCCAAAGCGCGATCACTGAAATACAGGTAAGAGAACGCTATCAAGATATTGAAATCGATAGGTTAAAAAGAAAAGCTAGCTAATCTATGCAACCTTAGTAATATTACTAGCACAAAAATCCATTATCATCTTTAACCATAATTTTTCCATTATTTTAGTAACAGGTTTGTTTATCTGGAATTTTAAGAAACAGAATAGAAAACCTTTACTGGTTTTATGAGTTAAGATTTTCTATTTCTACTGGCTCAATTTTATCCACGATAGGAAACTTAAAAATCTGTGAATAAAAATAAAACTCTGCTTCAAGAGATCGTTTAATATTTTCTGCTCGTCGAAACCCATGTTGTTCACCCTCAAAAGGTACATAAGCAACCGGAATTTTTTTACTACGTAAGGCTTCTAGCATTTTTTCCGCTTGGTTTGGAGGAACTACTTTATCTTCTAAGCCTTGGAATAAAATTACTGGACAAGAAAGTCCTTCTACATGGTTAATAGGCGAGCGTTCATCATAAAGGTCTTTACGCTTAGGATAGGGGCCAATTAAATTATCTAAGTAACGAGACTCAAATTTATGTGTATCTTCAGCTAAAGCATTCAAGTCACTTACTCCATAGTAGCTAGCGCCTGCTTGAAAATAATCACGAAAAGTTAAAACACAAAGTGTAGTGTAGCCCCCAGCACTACCACCATCTATAGCTAAGCGGTTTTTATCTGCTTTATTTTGAGAGACTAAATATTTTGCACCATTAACACAATCATCAACATCAACAATTCCCCAATTATTATTAAGTCTTTCCCGATAAGCACGACCATAGCCTGCGCTGCCACCGTAGTTTACATCTAAAACAGCAAAACCTCGGCTTGTCCAATATTGAATGGTTAGGCTCAAAACAGAAGAAGTTGCTGCGGTTGGCCCGCCATGACTTTTTACTAGTAATGGTGGGTACTCATTGCTACTTGCATAATAGTCACGGTTTTTAGGTGGATAGTAAAAAGCATATGCCATTAAGTTATTTTCTGTAGGAAACTCAATAGTCTCAGGAATAGATAAATATTCTGTGTCAATATTTAGCCCGCTAGTTTGACGAAGAGCTTTATATTCATAACTAGACAAATCTAGTTGGACAATTTCTCTTAATTTAGTTGGAGAGCCTCCAACAAAAAAAGCTTTTCCTTTAGCTACTCTTATATCAGAAATTTCTGTGTAAGAAGTATCTAAGTTTTTTAATGTTTTTGTCTTAACATCAAGGCTAGCCAAATAAAAAACACCTTTTTCTGTATAGCTACAAATAATTTCCTTATCAGACATAAAATCATATGTACGCATTCCAAAAACCCATTGAGGAAGACCAAAATCTACAGTTTTTTCATAAAGAGATGTAATTTTATCTTGTTCTAAAGAATAGAGGTTCCACCAACCATTTTGGTCAGAGATAAAATAAAGAATTCCATCGCTAGACCATTCAGGTTGAAAGATTGATATGTTTTTACCTCCAGCAACTTGCTTAGAGTTTTTTATTAAGCCATTACTATCAAACTCACCTATCCAAAGTTCTGTTGAATCCCAAGGCATATTAGGATGGTGCCAAGTAAGCCAGGAAAGCTTAGTCCCATCAGGGCTAATTCGTGGGGATGAATAAAAATCATTGCCAGAAACTAAAACAACTCCTGTATTTTCTTGAGTTATATCTATTGCAACTATTGAATTAATGGCTTCTTGGTTATTATTTGTATGGTCTTCTCTTATAGAAATAAGTCTATTGCGTTCTTTATCAAAAGCATAATCTGCATAATAAAAAGAGCCTTCGTTAGTAATAGCCTTCGGAGACAAATCCAGAGTATTTGTGTCTATTTTATAAATTCTTTGGTCAGAAAAATTAGAAAAATAGACTATGCTATTAGCTACTAAAAATTCTCCTCCACCATATTCATGAACTCTAGTTCTTGCATTAAAAGGAGATAGAGTAATATCAAGAGTCTCTCCAGTACTTAGCATTTTTACAATTACATTTCGACCACCCTCATTAGGCCGTAGTTCATTCCAATAAAGGTTTCCATCATCATAAACAGGTGTTTTTACTCTTAGAGTACCACTAACAACTAGCTCAGAACTAATAGGTGAAAGCCAAGAGCCATAAGCAGCAATTTGTTTTTCTGTCATTTTTTATTTACCCCTTGGAACTAAAATCTATGGTTATAGGTATTTATACAGGTATGAAAACAGAAAGAAAAGAGACTAAAGCAGGAATAGGAAAAATTTTTGCTATAAAAACCCCAAGTGCTATAAGTACTTGGGGTTTGAAGTTATAATTTATAAAGCACAGGTAGTCATATCAATTGCAACAGATTTAGCATCCCAAATTTCATCTGCATATTGCTTAATAGTACGATCACTAGAGAATTTGCCCATACCAGCAACATTATAAATTGCCATTTTTGTCCAATGATCTTTATTTAAGTAGGCGCTATTAACCCTTTCTTGGCAATCAATATAAGAAGCATAATCAGCTAAAAGCATATAGTTATCGCCATCCTTAAGTAAAGAATCTACAATGGGTTGGAATAGATCTTTATGATGTGGGCTAAAATAACCATCTCTAATCATATCCAAAACTCGTTTAAGTTCTTGATTTTCGCGATAATAATCATAAGGGTTATATTTTGGCTTTAGTTCTTTTACTTCATGAGTTTTTAGGCCAAATATAAAAATATTATCTTCTCCAACTTCTTCAAGAATCTCTATATTTGCTCCGTCCATAGTACCAATAGTTAAAGCACCATTAAGAGCAAACTTCATATTACCCGTTCCAGATGCTTCTGTGCCCGCTGTAGAAATTTGCTCAGATAGATCTGAAGCAGGAAAAATTTTCTCTGCTAAAGACACTCTATAATTAGCTAAAAATACACATTTAAGTAGCCCTCTAATTCCTGGATCATTATTTACAACATCTGCTATAGAGTTAATCAACTTAATGATAAGTTTTGCCATTTTATAGCCTGGGGCAGCCTTACCAGCAATAATTACAGTTCTAGGAACAATTTCCCTATTAGGGTTATCTTTAATACGGTTATAGGCTGTAATTACATGTAAAGCATTAAGAAGTTGCCGTTTATATTCATGCAGGCGCTTAATTTGACAATCAAATATTGAGCTTGGATCTACAAGAAGATTATTTTCACGCTTAATTAAATCTACTAAACGCTCTTTATTAGCGTGTTTAACGGCTTGCCATTCTTCTCTAAATGTGCTCTTTTCAGCAAGTGGTTTTAGGTCTTGTAGTTTATAAAGATCTGTAGTCCAAGCATCTCCTATTTCTCTACTAATTAAATTAGAGAGTTTGGGATTACATTTCTTTAGCCAACGACGTTGAGTAATTCCATTAGTCTTATTATTAAAGCGTTCTGGGTACATTTGATAAAAATCTCGGAAAAGCTCATCCTTAAGTATTTCTGAGTGAAGTGCTGCAACACCATTGATGCTATGACTACCAACAATAGCTAAATTAGCCATACGAACACGTTTTTCTGGTATTTCTTCAACAATTGACATTCTTACAAATCTAGCTTCATCATTAGGATAACGGTATCTTACTTCATTAAGGAAACGATGGTTAATCTCATAGATAATTTGTAAGTGGCGTGGGAGAAGATAACCAAATAAATCTACTGTCCATTTTTCTAAAGCTTCTGGTAAAACTGTATGGTTTGTATAGGCAAAAGTTTTTACAGTAATATCCCAAGCTTCTTCCCAAGCTAAGCCTTCGACATCTACTAAAATCCGCATAAGTTCAGGGATTGCGATTGCTGGGTGAGTATCATTAAGTTGAATTGCATTTTTATCAGAAAACTTATCAAAGCTCTTATGAGACTTTTTGTAACGGCGCACAATATCTTGTAATGTGGCAGAGACAAAGAAATATTCTTGTTTAAGCCTTAATTCTTTACCTTCAAAAACATTATCATTAGGGTAAAGAACTTTAGAAATATTTTCTGATTCATTTTTGGCTTCTACAGCTTTCATGTAGTCGCCTTCATTAAAATAAGTAAAGTCGAATTCACGTGAAGCTTTTGCTGACCAAAGCCTTAAAGTATTCACAGTATTATTGTTATAACCTGGTATTGGTGTATCATAAGCCATTGCTAGAACTTCTTCTGTCTCCAACCATTCATTAACTAAATGGTTATTACGGTCACGATATTGAAGTACACGACCATAAAAATGTACTGGGTAAAGATACTCAGCGCGTGCTATTTCCCAAGTATTACCATAACGCAACCAATTATCAGGAGACTCTACCTGATAGCCTTCTGCAATTCTTTGGTTAAAAATTCCATATTCATAACGAATTCCATAGCCATAACCAGGCAGTTCTAGAGTAGCTAAAGAATCTAAAAAACAAGCAGCTAAGCGCCCTAAACCTCCATTACCCAGACCTGCATCCCATTCAATCTCACGGATTTGTTCTAGGTCATAACCTAATTGATGCATAGCCTTATGACATTCGTCTAGCAACCCTAAATTTACTAAACTATTACCTAATGCTCGTCCCATCAAAAATTCTAAAGACAGATAGTAAACCCGCTTAACATCTTGTTTATAATAGGTTTCTTGAGTACGAATCCATCTTTCTACTAAACGATTACGCACAGTTAAAGCAAGCGCATTATAGAGATCTTGTTTGGTAGCAGTATAATGGTCTTTAGCTAAAAAAAACTCTAAGTATTCTTGAAAGCCTCTTTCTAGCGCAGCAGCATCCATTCCATGGTAAAACAGTTTTAAGGTTTCTGGCTTAATGTCATTAACCATAGTGTCTCCTAAGTGAAAATTTTGTCTTATTTTAAAAATTCAGCTATTTTATGTAAGAGAAATAAAACTAAAGCAGCATTCAACCATAGTTGTTATTAGTAAGTAAAGAAATAAAAACACTTTACAAATTTTTTACGACTTTGCTTAATGCTTAGCAAGCAAGTTTACAATTAGTCTAATGGTCTTCTTAAAAAGCTTAAGATAAACACATTAGTACAAATATAGTCAGCAAACAAGTAAGGTTTACTTAACTTCATGACGAACTCTTACAATTTGTTGTTTAGCATTCTTATCAAACTCTATTGGAACTTGCCAAACTAAAGATTTAAGCTTGCAAACCCCTTTAGCATCATTAATTGGGCAATATGCAAAAGTAAATTGAACTTCAACCATTGTTTTTTGTGTATTTGGTTCAACTTTGAAAGGAATTTTAATAGGTAATTTAGGATTTTTTAGACTACCCATAGATTCGTCTATTTGGATATTTTTATCAGTATTCTTTATACGATAAACTTGTGTAGACTCTGGGTTTAAGTGTTGACCTACAGGAAGTTTTAAGTCTATTACTAGCTCATTTTTTCCTGGGGCAACTTTTTGTGTCTCAACTGTTACATCTTCTCTATTAGGTAATATTTCTTTTGCTTCTCTACTAGCAGGAGCAGTTAAGCCTGTAATTTTTAGAGTTGAAACTTCTTTAGTTTTTAAGTCTATGACTCTAACTGCATGGTTATTAGTATCAGCAACATAGAGTTTATCAGCAGCATAACTCAACCCACTTGGTTCTGAAAAAGACGGAGTTTTGCCATCTTCTTTTCCTGATTTTCCTATACCTAGAAAAGTTTTACAAGAATTATCCTTAGGGTCTATCACTTTGATTTTATGGTTATAGCTATCAGCAACATAAAGTAGCCCATTGGCAAATTCTACGCCTAAAGGATGTTGTAGACGGACATCTAACCCTTTACCATCTTGATCACCAAATCCAAATAGCTCGCCACTACCTGCAACAGTAGAAACTTCTCCCTTATCACCAATATCAACGGCACGAATTGAGCTAATTTCACTATCAGCAACATAAAGGGTTTTTCCATTAAGAGCTAAGCCTGAGGGTTGAGCAAGAGCGGCTCTATGACGTACAGCATCAACACCACCTTCTAGACCTGAGCCTGCAAATGGGCCTATTTCACTAGTTTTTAAGTCCATTAACCAAATTTGATGAGGCCCTGCCATAGCAATAAGAAGTGCATTTCCTACTAGTTCAACATCCCAAGGTGAATTAAGCGCAACTTTGTAGGCTGGCCCAAACTCATTAAACCTCATAGCCTGTTTACCTGTTCCTGCTAAGGTTAGGACTTGTTTATTTTTTAAGTCTACTCTCCTGATTAAGTGATTTTCTGTATCGGCTACATAAAGAAAGTTTCCATCAGGGGCAAGAAAAATTCCTTGAGGATGATTAAAAGACGATTCCTTAAAATCTCCATCTGTGCGCCCTATTTGTCCATTACCAATTACATCTATGGTTTCACCACTAAGAGTAGTAATAACTATGCGATTATGGTTAGAGTCACTGATAAAAAGGCGTTGCCCTTTTTCATCTGCAAGTATTTTGCCTGGAAAAGAAAGTAGGTCTGGGAGAGTTTTATGTTTCTCTAATAAAATTTGTAAAGGTTCTTCATTTAATTTGCCCTTAGCCCGAAAATCTTCTGCTATTTTGCCTATTTCTTTATCTAATGCCTCATAATGACCTTCCCCAGAATAGACATTTGTTATATAGCCATCTGGATCAACTAAACATAATGTAGGCCAAGCTCTTGCAGCATATTGGCTCCAAATCTCAAATTCGCTGTCATTAACTACAGGATGCTCAATTTCATAACGTAATATTGCTTGACGGATATTATCCGACTCTCTTTCATTCTTAAATTTTGCTGAATGAACACCAATAACTACTAGTTCTTTATTATATTTAGCTTCTAATTTTTTAAGGTCAGGGATTATATGAATACAGTTAATACAGCAAAAAGTCCAAAAATCGAGCAAAACTATTTTTCCTCTTAGTTCTGCCATTTTCAAAGGTCTATCGGTATTTAACCAGCCTTTTCCCCCTTCAAGTTCTGGAGCACGTACACGGCCAAGACGTTTCATTTGCTCACCATCTTGAGTAGAAATAAGATTTCTTCCCTCTATATTTGGTAAAATAATTGTTGTAAATAAAACACTTAAAATAATAGAAAATAAGATTATAGATTTATTTAACTTATGGCTAAGTTTTTTACTAGCCTTAATATAAAGATTTTGCATGACTTACTAACCCCAAAAGATATTGATTTAGTACTAAGATGCTATATGGTAGCCCTATAAGCTAGGCTTTTGACTAATTTTAATTATTATTTACACAGCCTGTTTTTTTAGGTGCTGTTGGGCTTTGACTAGTTTAATGTTTTTTCCTTACTCTAAGCAATATGTCAAATCCTTATTAAAACTAGATTAGTTGTGTTAAAGCAGGCTAATTATTTTACTTATAGTTTTCTTTTTTATAACATTATCAGTAATTTTACGCAATCCAAAAATAAATGGTAAATATTTCATAGAAATTATGAGAAAAAAGCCACAAAAGCTAGTTAACCAGCTTAAATATCAAGAGTTTACTTTAGGTACAACATTTGCTATAAATCTAAAGTATCTATTATTTTCATGGAGGTGGTTATGAAGATAGATGCAAGAAAAAAGATTGGTGATCTAGTAAACGAATTCCCTAGTGCTGCGCGGATATTAAACGATTTAGGGATAGATGCTGCTCGAAACAACAATAAATCGCTTTGGGATGCTTGCACACACTCAGGAATTTCTATTTCTCGTGCAGTAGAACAGCTTAAAAAAGCCGAGGAAATTAAGCGTGAGCATAAAAACTCAGTTAATCATTAAACTAACTAAGTTGCGAAAAGAAGGTTTTTGAGAATATAATCTGCAAGTAAGTTATATTAAATAAAAGCTGTAAAAGAAAATATGTCAGAAAAATCTCAAGAACAAATTACACGAAAATTTATTAACAAAATTCTTTGTCCAACAAACCTTAACCCTAGCTCTGATGAGGCTTTACGCTATGGTGTGGCACTAGCTCGCGCCTATAACGCAAAACTTTATCTTTGTTATGTTTCAGAAGAAGAACAAAAGTTGACACCTGAGCAAGTCCAACAAGTTTTTGTTGAATCCATTGCTCCTTACATCAATATGCAAGAGCGCCCAGAAATTAATTGGGAAGGTATGGTTTCTAGTGGTGAAGCATCTGAGGTTATACCGCAAGTAGCTAGGGAAATAGCAGCAGATTTAATTATAATGCGTTCACGCCGCCGTCCTTATGCTGCTATGCTACTTGGTTCTACGGCTGAAGCTGTTTGTCATACAGCAAAATGTCCTGTTTTAGTTACTCATCGAAAAGAAAAAGAGTGGGTAGATTTAGAAGGAGAGATAAAGCTCAATAAAGTTTTAGTTGCCTATGATTTTTCAGAATATTCTGATCTAGCTCTAAACTATGGTCTTTCCTTAGCCCAAGAATTTCAAACAGAACTGCATTTAATGAATGTTTCTCCAAACTCTTTAGCTGAAGATTCTAAAGATAGTTTTGATAGAAATAAAGCTTTAGAGCATTTACAAAAACAAATACCTAATGAAGTTCATTTATGGGCTAAAATAATACCCATAGTTGCCACAGGTAAGCCTTACAATCAAATACTTAGCTATGCTCAAGAAAATAATATTGATTTAATATGTATAGGCGCACATGGAAAAGAAAACGATACTTGGGCATTATTTGGCTCAAATGCTGATAGGGTTTTAAGACAAGCAAGTTGCCCTGTTTTAATAGTCCACCTAGCTAAATAAATAATTTTCTAAAAAGAACTGTTTTAAATAAAACTTAAAACTAAGTGTTTTGGGCTTTTGGCTTCTCAACATTACTAATTATTTATACCAAGGCTAAAACGTCCTATTACACTACGTAAAAGCTCGCTTTGTTTAGATAATTGTTGTCCGCTAAGAGCTAAGTCTTGGGAATTAGTAGCGTTTTCAATGATTAATTCTCGCAACATTTCTACGGCTTTAGCTACTTGTTTTGCACCTACGGCTTGTTCTTGACCAGCAGCATTAATTTCTTGCATAAGCTCACGTAATTTTACTGTAGCTTGAGCCATTTGTTCAGAAGCAGTATTTTGCTGTTCTGTTGCATTAACAATATTTTGAGAATATTGACAAACTTCCATAACAGAATATTGAATTTTCTTTAGTGCAGATGTTACTTCTTTACCTTGAACAAGTAGATGTGCAGCAACTTTAGTACTTTTATCCATATCCTCAGCAGCCTGTGCTGCTTCGCCTTGAATACCTTTAATAATTTCTTCTATTTCTTTAGTACTTTTTGCACTACGTTCTGCTAGTTTGCGTACTTCATCCGCTACAACAGCAAAGCCTAAACCATGCTCACCTGCACGTGCTGCCTCTATAGCAGCGTTAAGAGAAAGTAAATTTGTTTGATCTGCAAGATAAGCAATTAAATCTGCAATTTTTCCAATATCTTCAGTCCGCCTCTCTAAAGCCTTAATGGTTTCTGCCATACGGTTTATACTATCATTAATTTTAGAGATTCCATCGCTACTACTAGCCATTGCTTTAACACCTTGAGAAACCTCTTCGCTAGATTTTTCTGTAATTGCAAACATTTTCTTAGCCATAACAGCTACTTCTTCAATGGAATTAATCATTTGCTCAATTCTATGACTTGTAGATGTTACAAATTCTAATTGAGTTTGTGTACTATTAACTACGTTTTGTATATTAACACTCATTTCATGCATTGCGGCTGAAGTTTCTTCAATTGAAGTTGAGGCTACATCATTCATCTTAGAAGTTTGTTCTGATGACATTGCCATTTGACTACTAGCTTGAGCTAACTGTTCTGAAGTTTTACGCAGATCAACAATAGATATTTGTAGAGTCTCAATCATTGTGTTAAAAGCTGTTCCAAAACTATCAACAGTAGAGCGTGGTTTTACTTGAACAGTTAAGTTTCCCCCAGCAATTTTACTAGCAGTAACTCCCATTTCCCTAATATATTCATAAAAACTATTTAATGATCTGCTTAACTCTCCAATTTCATCTGTTCTTTCATTATAACGGTAATTATCAACTAAATCGCCTTTAGCAGCACGATTTAAGAGCGATGCAAGTTGGACAATTGGAATAGTAATAGTACGATTAAGAAAGACTGACATTAATAAAGAAACTAGTATAAAAATAACTAAGCTTAATATTGCTACTGCCTTACTTAAATCTCTCCGCTCAATAACTTGTTGAAAAAGCTCAGTTCTTTGAGCATTAGAACTAGAAATAATACTTTCAATTAAAACCTCTTGTTGCTTATAGGCTAATAAGTATTGTTGTTGATAGATTTGTTTTGCTCTCTCAACATCAGAATTTTCTATTGCTTCAATAATTTGCTTCTTAGTTGGGCCAAGAGAATTTTTTTCTAAATTTTCTATTTCCTCAACAAAGCCCAATATTTCTTGTGTTAGGTTTAAGCGCTTCATTTCTGCAACATCAGTAAAAAATTTTTGTGTTGCTAAATTTTTTCTTTCTAAGATATTTTTTTCCTTTGAAGCAAGCATGTATTCATAAATCGTATCACTAATACTAAGGCTTTGATACTTAATATCAATTGCTTTTTGTTCAATGCTAACATTTACAGCGATAATTTTTTCTAAGTTTTGACTAATTCCAAAAAGAAAATTTAAGAGAACTAAAACTGCAATCACTCCAAAACTTAGAACTACCATAAAGGCACCAAATAATTTTAACCTAATATCTAGTTTCATAATGTTACCTAATCTAGGGGCATATTAAATTTTGTTATCTCAGAAACAAATACAGAAGATTTTATTATATTTAGTTAAGGAATTAATATGCCAATTATTTATTAAACTTTAATGTTGTAAGGATTTGATTTGGTAAAACAAAATTTTATTAAACATAAGATCAAGCGTCCTAATATGAACAGTAATGTTCGCAAACGAACATTCAATAACAAATAAATGTAGCAAATATGTAGGTAATTATTTATAAACATTGGGGCTAGCCCAGACAATTATGTCTGGGCTAAATTTTATAACAAATAAACTGCTAAAAAGCTACTTCTACTTCACGTACTGCAATGGTGTACTCAACACCATCAAGACTTAGAGTATTATTTTCTCTTGAAGAGAACTCATCAAACCATTTTTTGCCCAAAATAATAGCAAATTTTGTTTTTTGCATATCATTTCTAATTTTTACAAGCTCTGATTTTAGCTTAATAACATTTTGGTCAAGCCATTTTAGTTGTTCTTGCTCATCAAGACTTGCTGCCTCGCTTTGATATTGCTCAAGTCCTTTTTTTATAAGCATTCCAGGAGGATTAATTGCTTTAGCATCTTTCATTTTGCTGCGAATTTCATCTACTTTAGGTAAAGAAGAATGTTTAGCAATCTTAATTTCAAATTCTTTAGCATAGTATTTATCTGTAGCTTCTTGTTTTTCTGTTGGTGGAGCATAACCATTGCGTCCAATACCATTTGTTTCTAGAAAAGCCTCTTGTTCTGGGGTAAAAGAGGTTTTCTGTAGTTTTGTTCCTTCAGGGTCTAATTCATTTTTTAAGAAATTAAATACTTTTATTTTAGCTTCTAACTCAAGCTCTTGATAAGCTTTACGGCATAACTCGGTAGCAGATGTTTTTCCCTCAGAAATAGCCCTATTCATTACTGGAATAGAGTCTAATTTTAGCAAGAAAATTTTATTTTGCTCCTCAGCAGACCATTTTTCTGTTGAATCAATAACTCCTTCTGCTTGGAATTTCTTAAAAGAGGATTCAGAAATAGAAACAGGTAAGACTAAAACATTTAAGAACCCATCTCGAACAAGTGAATAGTTACGGTAAATCCAAGTATTAAAAATAGGCTCAAAGCCGTGTTCTTTGTAGCCTTCGGTTAGTTCAACTGTTCCATTTATTTTGGCTCTTAAAGATAAATTTAGTTTTGTGCTATTCCAAGTTAATCCTTCTAAAGGACATTTCACTTCTGAGATTGCTACAAACTTAGGATAACCCTCTTTGGTTTTTGTTGGGATACCAATGCGTTTATAGTTAAAATCTTGATGGTAAGGATAAAAATATGCATTTTCATCTTGCATTAGTAGTTCTAACATATCTAGTAAACAAAAAGCATCAGCAGCAGGTAAATATTTAGTATCACGTCCAGCCTTAAATCTTTCTGAGTTATTAAGAGTAGCTGCTTGGATATTAGCTTCTGCTTTACCATACTCAGCATTAGTAAAAGCATTACTTACATCATTAATAAGTGCTTTATCTCCAAGACATAGTAGGGTTTCTAGAGCAACACCTGTTTTAGTTCGTTGGGTAAGAATCATTGAAAGTGCATAAGCAGCTTTTACAAAAGGCTCAACATTTTCATCATTACCTCTAACATTTTCATCATTAAAAACTACTTCTGTAGCACCTTTTAAGTAAGTATCGGTTAAGATATAAACTCGATTATCTGAAGTTTTTGTAGGAGAATAACGGATTTGTTGTGCTACGTTTGGTTGATAGATATTGATAGAATTACCATTTACACTAAATACTAGCCCTAAGGATGAGGGACAAGCTAGCTCTACCATTTGTTTTAAGTCTTTTTCTCTAGCGTCAATTAAAAAGCTATCCATTGAAAGACTAAAAGCCCTTAAGTCTGCTGAGTGAATTAACATACCTCCAAAGCGTTCAGCCATATCACTCATTAGTTCTTTGTTATAATAATCACCATAACCAACTAATAAGACAGAAGATAGGGAGGCTTCAATATTTGTTATTGCTTTATGAATATTATCTAGTTCTTTTTTATAGTTGCTAACACAAGGATATCCATCAGTAAAGAAACATAAAGCAAAATTTGGGCTAATAACAGCTAAATCATTAATTAAATTTTCTGTATCTAGTAAAATCTCAGAAAAACAAGTCCAGCCAAGAGTAGTTTTGTTGCTATTAATTGCATCTTCAACCGCTTTATAGTCTCGTTCTTCTGTTACCTTAAAGCCTTTAAGAACAAACTTAAATTGGCCCCCATCGCTACTAAACCAACCCAATGTAATGGTATCTCCTGGTGGAATGGTTTTTGAGCGAGCAATTAAATCATCTGCTAAGTCAGAGATTAGATTGTACATAGAGCCACTTCTATCATAAATCCAAATATGGTTTAGAGTATCTTTCTTAGCACTTTTTTCTTTTTGCTCTATTGTTTGTTCAAACAAATAAAGATTGTCTTTTATTTTTAGATATCTCATCAAATCCTCCCAATAAAAACTTATAAGACTTCTAGAATTTAGTTTAGAA
The DNA here is from genome assembly GCA_016213785.1 of Acidobacteriota bacterium. Taxonomy (GTDB): domain Bacteria; phylum Acidobacteriota; class Blastocatellia; order Chloracidobacteriales; family JADJPF01; genus JADJPF01. The sequence goes on along the minus strand of JACQZQ010000058.1, from coordinate 37,616 downwards.
ATGCTGGGCTATTATAAATCATTTAAGATTATAAGTAGTTGAAAAATAATAGCTATTATAAAAATATTATTAGGCGAGAGTATCGAAACAAAAGCGAAATGTCAAGTTTAATTTTTTAATGTTTATAAAAAATTAAACTTGACATTATTAAAAATCTAGTAAATAGAGTAAGCGAAAACACGTAAGCTCAATAAACTTAATAAATTAATTCTTTGGTTCAGGAGCTAAAAAGCCTAAGACACGACCAATTGAAACAAGTATTGTGCTAAAAATTGGCCCTATAATTAAACCACCAACTCTAGCTTTTAAGGCCGCTGCCATTGGAACAACTGTCCCAGGAGCAACATTTAGAGCATCCCAATTAGTAAAATAGGAATTTTTAATATCGGCTAAATAACTAATTGCTGTAGCTGAAAATATTAAAACTTGAGTAAATAAGCCTAGTGTAAGCCCCATAAGAAGGGTTTTAGGCCAACTAAAATTTCCTACTTTTTTAGATAAAGCACCAAAATAAATACAGCTAATAATATTTAGCATTAGTACTGAAAAAGAAGCATTACTACGAGCAGTATATTCAACCCCCATTGGGCCTAAACTAAGCCTAATAATTGCAACAATAAGGATTAACACCATAGGCATTCGCACAAATTTTATTACATCTAAAAACATAATTTATCCCTTTCCATTAAAATTAAGAAACAAAATTAAATGACAATCAAAATTAAAGCAAATTTTAAGATTGTAAAATTTTAAGATTCTCTAGATCAATAGTTACTTCCATAAATACTAGTTACATCCTAATTAATTTTTATTAGGCATTAAAATAGGTAATAATTTAGCTGCTTCTGTTGGGGCTATAGTTTGTAGGATTTTATATTGTTCTAAAGCAGAATCCCTATCCTTAATATTTAAGTAAGATATAGACAAATAAAAATAAGCTTTAGTTAAATTAGGATTAAAACTAATAGCATTTTTTAATGATTCTATTGCTTTAGGATAATCACCTAACCTGCTATAAAGTATACCTAAATTACAATACGTTTCTGAAAGACTAGGATCATATTCTAAGGCTTTTTTATAGTAGTTAATAGCTTGGGAAAAATCTTTTTCTTTACCAAAAACAACTCCAAGACTATTATAAGCCCTAGCAAAAGTAGGAGAAATTTCAATACTTTTTTCTAAATGTTTTTTTGCTTGAAATAGATCATTTTTTTTAATCAATTGATTTGCCAACATAAAATGCATAGTTGAATTATTAGAATCAACTTTAAGTGCTTGATAACAAAGTGTTTCACTATCTCGCCAATTATCTAACTGAATGATTGAAAGAATCATTAAAATTAAACTTAAAATGGTTGTGCTTAAAATGATTAACTGTTTTCTTGCCAAATATGTTCTCATTAAATCCGCTAACAAATAGCACACTATGATATTTATCCCTATAAGCGGTATATAAGAATATCTATCAGCCATAGACTGACTACCAACTTGGACTAGTCCAATAACAGGAACTAATGTACCTAAATACCATAACCAACCAACAATAAAGGATGGGTATTTAGCAGCAAATTTTATGGCTAATAAAGAAACCATTGCTAGAAAAATAAATGCTATTAAAACTTTCCATAAAGCAATTTTATCGCCTGTATAAGGGTATAAAACTGATAAATTTATTGGAAAAAAAAACTTTTCTAGATATCCTATGTAAGAAATTATTGAATTAAACAGACGTGTTTTTAATGGTAATGATTCTAAAGAAATAACCGAATATCCTGCTTTTTGAGCAGATAAAGTGATAAGGCTAGAAGTTAAAGAAAGAATTAATAAAGGGACTTTTTCTAGTATTAATTTAATAGCTATTTTTATATTAACAAAGCTATTTGTCTTAAAGTTATAAAACCTTTTTAAGGGCCAAAAATCCATTAAAAGTAGAACAAATGGAAGGGTAACTAGCATAGGCTTAGCCATTAGCCCAAGTGAAAATATAATCATTAAAACTAGATATAATTTCAAATTAGAATTTCTAATATAAAAACTATAAATAACTAATAAACATGCTGCAAAAAAACCACTTAATACATCTTTACGCTCTGAAACCCAAGCAACTGATTCAACCCTTAAAGGATGAATAGCAAAAATAATAGCAACTAAAGCACTAAAAAAAATTCTTGATTCTTCATCAAAATCATCTTCATTAGATTTAGTTAAAAAATAGAATGCAAGAAAAAATAAAACGCTATTTACTGTGTGAAATAAAACATTTGTTAAATGATGGCCTGAAGCATTTAACCCATATAATTTGTAGTCAATCATATGAGAAAGCCATGTTATAGGATGCCAGTTACTTGCATAATAAGCAGTAAAAGCCCATTTAAGACTTTCAAAATTAATCCCTTGTTGGATATATAGATTATCTAAAATATATTCAGGGTCATCATAATCAATAAAAGGATAGCCTAAGACTGACCAATAAATAGAAAATACTAATATAATAATAAGTAAAGAAACGGCTATTTCTCTTTTATAAATTAGGTAAGAAATAAAATCTGTTATTTTTTTCATCCCTCTTTGGCGAGCAAACTCTGGTCTTTAGGCCAGAAAGTAATCGCCAACTGTTACCTTTCTCCTTATTAAAAAAATTAACCATTCTTTTTTGTGCTATTTGTAGAACCATTAAGTTTCTCAACACGTGCTTTTACATCTTGAGGAGTAAAGGCTGGAAGCGAGCAACGTTGATTAGCACAAGCAAAGGCTGCTGCTTTATCTAAACTAGGATACTCTATATCAGGATTAGGTAGTTTACCTTCACGTGAGTCAAACCATTCTACCCTTTTATAACTAGAAGGATAGTTTAGAGCAGCTTTATAAAGAGCCAGTGCTGAGGGGTCATCTTTTGCACCAACTATAGTTACATGAGCAGGATCAAGCTCCATCTCTAAACTTGTTAAAAGTACTCCTCCTGGTGGGCGTTTAGTAGCAATTTCTTTAATTGCCAAATAACGCATCCCTGTTTCAGCAAGCTTTTTATGCTCTTCTTTACCAGTATAATGATGTAAAAGATTAGCAAAACGTACCATTAGGATATTTTCATCTCGTTGTGGCTTAGGTGTAAAACCTCCAGGAATAATAAGAGAGCTAGCAAAACCTAAAACAGAGTTATCTTTACTAAGAAAATTTTCTTGAATAAATTTTATTGTTTCTTCAGAGCGTTTTAACCATTCTCTATCACCTGTTGCCATATAAAGTTTTAAGAAAGCATTACCCATAGCAGCACTATCGCCTAGGTAAGGGCCTGCTTTATCTTTTTCATCATGCCTAAAACCTCCTTTTGGCAGGCTGCGATTATCAATTATCCATTTAGCAGCGCCTTTAGCATCTTGTAAGTATTTATCTTCTCCAGTAGCACTATAGAGTGTAACTAAAGCATTTATAACCCAACCATTTTCACGTGCATAAATATGTTTATCTACAGCAGGAATACCCTTAGCACGTCGTGCTGCATCATCTAGCTTAAAGTAATCTTCGCTATGTTGCCCTTTAACTAAATCAGCATCTTGACTAGTATAAAATGCTCCTTCTGGGCTAGTTAAAAAAGCCTTTAAGTAGCGGTATATGTCTTGCGAAGCTTTTAAGTGGCTAGAATCGCCCCAAAGAGTGTAAGCAAGTGCATAAACTCGCATATTTTCAGCTTGCATTGCCATTATTTTTTCAAAGTGAGGTTCTTTCCAAGTTCCACCAGCAGAATATTGATAAACTCCTCCCCAAATAGGATCGATTAATTGCAATTGAGCTTCAAGAGTTTGCTTTGCCATTTCTTCAGCCTGTTTATCAGCTTTTCGGCTTGCTGCTGTCATACAATATTCAACGCTATCCCAATCCATATACTTATGAGAAAAACCCCAACCACCTTGCTTAAAGTCATAACCATTAATAAATATTTCTTTAGCTTCTTTAATTACCTCTTGGGATAAAAAAGGGTTTTCTGATAGTTGGAGTGTCGGTTCTGCTTCAACAGATGGGCCTGGTGTAGGGTCTTCAATAATTGCTTTAAGTAGCGAAACCATTGGAGTAGGAGGAATATAGCCACTACGCTTTACTATTTCCTTACCTTGAGGATCAAAAAAGATTGTAGCAGGCCAACCATAATCTTCATAACGGTTTGAAAGATCTGGCCGAGAATCTTGATCTACACGAACAGCAATAAAGTTCTTTGAAATTAGCTCTATTACTTCTGGTTCACTATAAGTAATTTCCTCCATAACATGACACCAATGACACCAAACAGCTTCTAAATCTAGAATTACACATTTATTTTCTGCTTTTGCCCGCTTAAAAATATCATCTGACCAGTTTTCCCATTTAATACCGCCCTCTTTATGTTTAGTATGAGTTTCTGTTGTTGGTGTTTTGGGTTGAGTGTTTTTATTACAAGAAATTGAGGTAAAACAAATTATTAATATTAAAGCTATAGCGAGTTGGCGCATATTTTCCCCTTGTTTTAAAAGGCAAAGAATTTAGAATTTTATTATTACCTAAGAATAATTTAGATTTGTTAAATTATGCCTATTTTAACTCTATTAAGTAAAATTTTATTTCCTAGCTTTAAGCTAATTTGGCAGTAAAATCATTGCTTTTTATAGAGATAATTAGCTTTAATAAAGTTTTGGCTTTTGCCCTACTACTATAAAACTTAATTACTATGCTATCTAAAGGAACAATTATTAATAGTTATTATGAGCTTGTAGAAGAGCTTGGTAGCGGATTGTCGGCGACTGTTTGGCGGGCAAAAGTAATAGATAACATAGATAGAGATAGTTTTTATGTACTTAAAATTTTTAACCTCTCAAACCCAAAAAGAAAACAAGATTTTTTTAATGAATGGGAGATAATGCAACAATTTAGCTTATCTCAAGATACTTATGTACATTTTGGATTTGAGTCCTTTACAGCTAACCAAAACTTAGAATTAGGAATAATAGTAAGTCAATGGGCAAAATATGGAACCCTTACTAACTTACTTGAAAATATACGCTTAGGCAAAGAACAACTTTCTTTTTTAGAAAAACAAGAATTAATGCTTAAAATAGCATCTGGCTTAAGTAGCATTCATAGTAAAAAAAATTTATCTGGTCAGGATTTAGTCCATAGGGACTTAAAACCAGCTAATATCTTATTGATAGACAAACAGTTACCAAAAATTGCTGATTTCGCAATCTCAAGCTGGGTTAATAACCAACGTGTAACAGAAAATCCAATTGGTGCAATTGAATATATGTCGCCTGAAGCTCTAGAAGGCTCTGTTAGCCAAACAATAGATGTTTGGGCTGTAGGAGCAGTTTTCTACGAGCTTTTAGCCGAAAAACCCTTATATGACCGAAGCATTTGGACAAGCCCAACCGCATTAATGCGAGAAATCTGTGACTTAAACAAAAAAATACCGCTAGAACTTCCTAATAATATACCTTTAGAAATAAAAAATATCATTTCTAAAACACTAGAAAAACAAGCTCCATTACGTTACCCATCAGCATTTGAACTATATTTAGCTTTAGAAAAAGCTATTAAAAATCCTCAAGAAAAAGCTATTCTAGCTACTACAAACTCTTCACCTTCAACTACATCTCTATTAACAAAACCTATTTTGTTAAATGATAATATATTTTCTAATACCACTAAGACTAATAATAACAAGCTTTTACATACTGCTGACTCTATAAACCAACAGCCTAATAAATATACTACTAGGTATAATACTAATTTTAATAAAATCAGTATGTTATCAGATGTAAGGAAATTATTTACTGATTATAAAAATATTATATTATTATCAATAATTCTTTTAATACCTCTATCCATATTTAGTTATGTATATTTCTTTTCTTTTCAAGAGATTAGACTAGGAGAAATAGCTATACCAGCTTCTGCGCCTAAAGAACTGCTTATAGAAGCTTATCCTCCAGGAATGATTTTAATACCAAAAGGAAAGTTCTTAATGGGAAAAAATAGCCCTAGTATGGATGAAAAAGAAGAGCAAGAAATATCAATGAAGGGCTTCTACTTAGATTTAACAGAGGTAACAAACCAAGACTTTTTAGCTTTCCTAAGAGCTAATCCTAGTAATATTTTACTAACCCGATGGAAAAATTGGTCTTTTAAGGAAATGGAAAAAGAGCTTCCTGTAACTAATGTAACCCCTGAAGAGGCAGAAGCTTATGCAAGTTGGTTAGGAAAACGCCTTCCAACAGAAGAAGAATGGGAATATGCGGCTCGCGGTAATAACTTAAGTGGTATCAAATATTTATATCCTTGGGGAGATAACCGAAATTATAGCCTTGCTAATAGCCAAGAATCAGGTAAGGATCGCCCTGTAAAAGTTGGGAGTTATCCACAAGGAAAAAGCCCTTTTAATATCTTAGACTTAGCAGGTAATGTTGCTGAATGGACAGCATCTTGCTATAAAAACAATAAATCTGGTAATTTTGATCAACTTACTGGGGAAAATAATTGCTCTAAAGATTATAGAATATTTCGTGGAGGCAGTTACCACGACAATGTAGAATATATCCGTACAACACGGCGTTTTTGGCTAGCTCAAACTCCTAGCCTTAATCGACGTAAAGAGATTTTACATTCAATCGGATTTCGTTGTGCAAAAGACTTGCAATCTTCTAAAGAAAAGCCTTAACTGATTATGTACAAATACTTATTACATTTTTTTCTTTTTGGTTATTTTTTTCTTTTCTTCTATTCAACTATATTTGCTCAAATTAAAGACTATGGCACTCTAGTAATTAAAACTACTAGCCCAAAAATTGAAATCATTTCACCCAAAAATCAATATCGCATAGATGAGATTACGGTAGTAGTATGTTTGAAAGAAGGTCGAAGTAATATTTCTTGGAAGCAAAATGAAAAAGTAGAAAGCAAGGGTGTAGAAATTAAAACAGGCCAAGTTACGGCAATAGAAATAGGAAAAGCTACAGGACAATTAAGCGTCTTAGTTGATAGACCTGGTGTTTTAGTTGAAGCAATTGGTTATGAAATCAAAGAATCTAAATATGCAGGAGAAAAATTAACTTTTAATAACTTAAAACTTATTCCTACTTTAGTTACGGCAAAAATAAATGGTAGATCTGAGATTAAACAAGTAGTTAATATTACTGATGAAAAACCAAATACCCTCAATGTAGGTTGGGAGGATGCTACTTTAGATGTTAGTTTTGATCGTCCCAATGTTGAGTTTTATATCAATAATAGACTTGAAGCAACCTCTAGTAGTTCTGGGCAAATTATTACATTAAGAAATATTTCTTCTGGAATAAAAAAATTATCTGCTCTAGCAATAGATCCGCTTGGACATAAGTATTTAATAGATGTTGAACCAAAAGAAATTAATGTAGAAGCAAATAAAACCTATGCTATTAACTTAAGTAGAAAGGATGCTCAACTTTCTGTAACTGTTGACCGTGCAAATATAGAAGTAGTTGCAAATGGAGTTACGCTAATCTCAGAAAAGGCTAACCAAGAATTACTTTTTCCATTAATGCTTCCTGATAAAGTAAATTTAACAGCTAAATTTGGAAGACAGCAAATTAGTAAAGAAATAATTCTACAAGAAAATCAAGTTACTAAAGAAAACATTGGGTGGAATGATGCAATGCTAGTTATTACAGTTGATCGCCCTAATGTAGATATTTTAGTCAATAAGATTCTTCTAGCTACATCTAGGGCTTATAAAGAGCGTTTGATCTTAAAAAACTTAAAACCTGGTCGTATTTTTATTGAAGGCTTAGCTCAATCATTGGGAAATAATTTTTATGCTTTAGAGGCAAGCCCACAAGAATTTGATCTTGCTGCTGGACAAACTATAGAGGTAACTTTAAGTAAAAAAGATGCTCAGTTAATTGTTACTACGGATCGACAAGATGCCATAGAGCTACTACTTAATAATCAAATTCAACCTCTAAAAAAAGTAGGAGAAAATGTTTATTATTTTCCTTTTATGTCACCTGGAAGAGCTTTTATTTCAGCTAAATTAAAAGAAAAGCCTTTATTTGGCGAACAAGAAGTTAAAGAACAAATAGAACTTCCTGCGGGTCAAACCCCTATAGAAATAGCTTGGAGAGATCTTTTTTTATTAGTAGAAATAGAACCTAAAGTTATTAACTTAAAAGTTAATAATCAAGAAGGAGTAGAAGTTTCTTGGAAAAATAGTGGTAATAGAGTAGCTAATAAAAAGGTTTACTTATTTCCACTAAAACCACACGAGACAGCAGAAATTACTTGGGAAATAGAAGGAAAACGAGCAAGTAGTTCATCCTTTATTATTAGAGATTTTACTAAATCACAAGGTATAACAATTAGCAACCGACGGTTGGTAGAAAATAATTAAGCGGTAATAAAGTCTAAAAAGAGACTTTATTACCGCTTATCCCATACACTTAGCTTAATTAGTAATACTAAATTCTTAGTTATTAACTAATTTATTAATCCATAGAAGTTAAGCCTGTACGAATAGCATATTTAACTAAACCAGCTAGGCTATGGATTTGTAAGCGGGTCATAATACTAGCGCGGTGTGCATCAACAGTTTTGACGCTGATCTTTAAGATGTCTGCAATTTGTTTATTAGTCATACCTTCCACTAACAATTTTAAGGTTTCTTGTTGACGTGGAGTTAAGATATTTCGTTTGCTGCGACCTCTGAGAGATTCTTTTGGTGTAGAATCGCCGTTTTCATCGCCATCTTTACCTTTTTTTCTACGAACTAATGGAGCGGGATTTTTGGCATCAGCCTTTTTTTTAGTACCTGTAGTCATATTATTTTCTCTCACATTTAAGTTTTAATAAGCAGTTTTTCTGCTGGCAATTTGACACCACCCGGAGGGAGTGTTTTTAGTTTGGTGTTTAAGATTGCTTGAAGAAAGAATAGTTTAAAAGTGTCAGAAAAATAAAGTAGGGTGAAACCTGAAAACTCTTCAGGTAAAACCTGTAGCCTATCCTAAGGATTTATTAACTAGTAACTAAGGCATTGGAGAAATAACTTTAGTGATATAAACCTATCTTATTCTAAAAATACAACTTATCTAATTTAACTATACTATGAAATAACAACTAGGGCGTTTTTCTATTAAAAATTTTTCTACTTATCACAATATTTAGAGATCAATATAAAAAACTAACTACATTTAGTAAAACATTCCCTATATTTATTTGGAATTATGACAGGAGTAAAACTAACCATAGAAACAGCTACAACTGTTATATTAGCGTGAAAATATTCTTGACCTTCTAAATTCTTTCCTACATAGGAAAAATCTATTGAGCTTTTGCCAATACGATCTACCTTAAGTGTAACCTCTAAGTGATCTCCATAGTGTATTGGATGAGAAAAGCTAGCTGTTGCATTGACTGTAGGAAAACCAATTTCTTCATCTTTTAAGAGTTTTGGGTAAGTAATACCTACAAATTCAGTAAAAAACCGCTCAAAAGCAATATGACAATAATGAAAAATTATTGGGTAATAAACAATATGAGCAGGATCTACATCTCCAAAATTTACAGTAATTATAGTTTTATAACTCATAGGTTTTGAGCTTAAAAGTTTATTAAGAGATTAGCAAATATAAAAAACCAATCTCTTAATAAATCAGCGATTGGGGAACTTGTTTTCTAACACTTAGATTTAAATCTGCTTGATAAAATTTGTTTCTCCTAACTCTAAACTCTTAATTTGATGAGTTTATGGAAATAAATTCACACATTTCTTCTAATCTTGAATAAATTGGTGGTGTTAGTTTTTGATTAAGCTCTATAGGATTTAACCTAGTAGTTATAATTAAAGGTAAATAATTCCTATGGCGATAATGAATAATATTCTCTAAATTTATTTTTTGTTCTTCTGAATATAACACCCTAGCAAAATCATCTAAGACAAGTAGATCTGATTTTAATATATTTTCCCTAAGCAGTTTGCGATCTTTTTCTCCTACTAAATCAGTCTCACCATCTAATTGATTAAGTAATTCTGAAGTATTACAAAACTTAGGTTGTATAAATGTCTCTATTAGAAACGCTCGCATTAATGACACAATTAAATGAGTCTTTCCATTATTTTTATTACTAGAAAGAATTACACCTACTTTTGTTTGAGAAATTGTTTTAGTTAAATTTTGAATAACTTCTTTAGCTTGTTGTTCTATGGGGTTATTTGGAATATAAGTAATAAAACTACAATGCTGATAACGAGGGTACACTCCTAAAGCAAGTAATCTATTAACTAAATGAATATTTTCTAAACAGCGTTTTACAAAAGTGCTTCCATCTGGTTTAGTAAATTTTTGCCAGTTAGTATTATTGCAACTAGAACAAAAAGTTTCTTCTTTATTAAAAACATTAAAAACTTCTTTTAATAGTGCAGACATAAGCTCTTACTCCCAAACAATTTTGCTCTAACACTAGGTGTTGGGAAATAGTGTAGGTGAAATATTAGCGAAGATCAAGAAAATTTTACGAGAAATATATATAAATTAAAATTTTAATCAAGTATTTTTTCGTTTACTTAGATGATAGAGCTAATTTTTCTAAGCAATTGGGGCATAAACAGTGCTTATACTGGCTTTTTAGCTCATCAAGTGTTTGTTTAGAGAGTTTCATTTTGCTACACCAACAACCCATCAGTGACACACCACAAACAAAATTGTCCCCACAAGATTCACATTTTTGTGAATCTCGTAAGCTAGGAGAAAGATAGCCGATAAATTTCTTTAGTTTCATAAAATATTTTATTAATAACCCACCTTAAAAAGATGGGTTATTAAATTTAAGATATAGTATTTTAGCCTTTAACTAGTTCGCCATAACTATCAGGGCGACGATCTCGGAAAAATTGCCAAACATTACGAACTTCTCGGATTTTATCTAGGTCAAGTTCTGCTACAACTAGTTCATCTTGATCACGAGTAGCTTGAGCTAAAAATTGCCCTCTTGGGTCACAAAAATAGCTTTGACCATAAAACTCGCCTATTCTCCAAGGTTCCTCATAACCAACTCGATTAATTGCACCAACAAAATAAGCATTAGCAACAGCATGAGCAGGTTGTTCTAGCTTCCATAAATATTCAGATAAGCCTGCTACAGTAGCAGATGGGTTAAAAACAATTTCTGCCCCATTTAAGCCTAAAGCCCGAGCACCTTCTGGAAAATGCCTGTCATAGCAAATATAAACTCCAACATTAGCATATTTGGTCTTAAATACTGGATAACCTAAATTACCTGGACGAAAATAAAACTTCTCCCAAAAACCAGGAGCACAATGAGGGATATGATGCTTACGATATTTTCCTAGATATGTCCCATCAGCATCAATTACAGCAGCAGTATTATAGTAAACTCCAGTAGTATCTTCTTCATAAATTGGGACTACAATCACCATTTGATAGCGTTTAGCATATTCTTGCATCAACTTAGTGGTAAAGCCATCAGGAATATGTTCAGTAGAATCATACCAACGAGTGGTTTGTTCAGCGCAAAAGTAGGGGCCAGTAAAAATTTCTTGCATACATAAAATCTGTACTCCTTCGCTACCCGCTTTATCAATAAATTTAAGATGTTTTTCAATATTAGCATCCCGAATGGTTATTAGGTTTTCACCTGTCCCGCAAGCATGTGAAGCTTGGATAAGGCCACATTTAACAACTCTAGCCATAAATTTTTCTCCTCAAAATATCTAAACTTAAGCAAAACCAAATTACTTAGGTGAATTAAACAGTCCTCGTTTTAAGAACTGACCATCACCTTGACTACCTACATAAAGCCCATTTTCAATCACTACTTTGCCTCTAGATAGTACGGTTTTAGTAACACCACGAATTGTCATTCCTTCATAACAACTATAATCAACATTCATATGGTGAGTTGCTGCGCTAATAACCATTTCCTCATTAGGGTCAAAAATAACAATATCTGCATCAGACCCTACAGCAATAGTTCCTTTACGTGGAAATAGGCCAAAAATTTTTGCTGGAGCAGTAGAAGTTATTTCAACAAAACGATTTACATTAATACGACCTCCTACAACACCACCATTAAAAATTAAGCTCATACGATTTTCTACACCTGGGCCGCCATTAGGAATTTTAGAAAAATCATCACGACCTAACTCTTTTTGCTCCTTAAAACAAAATGGACAATGATCAGTAGAAACTACCTGTAAGTCATTAAACTTAAGTCCTTGCCAAAGTTTTTCTTGATTTTCTTTATCTCTTAAAGGTGGGGTCATTACAAACTTAGCACCTTCAAACTCAGGTTTTTCATAATAACTATAATCTAAAAATAAGTACTGTGGGCAGGTTTCAGCATAAGCAGGAATACCATTATCACGACCTTCTATAACTTTGCGTAGCGAGTCATAACAACTAAGGTGAACAATATAAACAGGAGAATTAGCCATTTCAGCTAATGCAATAGCACGACCTGTTCCTTCTGCTTCGGCTTTTGTAGGACGAGTAAGGGCATGATATTTTGGTGCTGTACGGCCTTCAGCCAATGCACGTTTTACTAAAACATCTATTACCACACCATTTTCTGCATGCATACAAATTAAACCACCAGCTTCAGATGCAGTAGTCATAGCCTTAAAAATTGTCCCATCATCTACTAGAAAAACGCCTGGATAAGCCATAAAAAGCTTAAAACTTGTTATACCTTGTCTAATTAAGTCCTTAATTTCTGGTAATCGGCTATCTGGTAAGTCTGTACAAATCATATGAAAAGCATAATCAATAGCGGCTTTGCCTTCTGCTTTAGCAAACCATACGTCTAAAGCTTGATTAAGTGCTTGACCATGGTATTGAACAGCAAAATCAATTATTGTAGTTGTTCCACCAAAAGCGGCTGCAATGGTTCCTGTGCGAAAATCATCAGAGGAAGATGTTCCTCCAAAAGGTAAATCCATATGTGTGTGAGGATCAATACCACCAGGAATAACATAGCGGTTGCTAGCATCTATTATTTTATCTGCCTCTATATCTATTGTTCGAGCAATCATAGAAATTTGACCATCTTCAATAAGTAAATCAGCATTATAATCATCTACCGCAGTAATAATTCGACCGTTTTTTATTAATGTTTTCACAAACCCTCCTTAAGATTTTGCACTCTAGTGCTAAGATTAATAATAATTTATAGCGAAAGCTTGAATTGGTTTTTCCGTTAGAAAAAGGTAAGATCACTTGCTTGATAATTTTTAAGTTGACAATAATATCATAATTTGTGCTTTACTGTGATTCATTAGATTTTTGTTTTTCTAAAAAGAAAGCGATAGGTTAAAATTTTATTTATGGATGAAGAAGTACTAGAAAAACTACTAACAAAACTTATTGGCCTAACAGAATTTGGTGCATTAAAATGGCATTTTGCTGGTGATGTTAGCAAAGCTTATGTAACAGTTTTTCGCGATTCTCGATTAAAACTAACTGAAAACGCTTTAGATATTACACAATTAGAAGGCGAAACTGTACGTCTAGATACTAAATTGCATCAAGAACCGCTTCCAACATTACTTGATAATTTACATAAAGCTGCTAAAGAATCTTCTAAAAGATTTCGTACTAGTGCAGTAAAAATGGTTTCTTCAAATTCTTTAACTAATGTTTGTCAAAAACTTTTAGAAGATGAAGAACAAGTAGCTTTATCTAGATGTTTGACTTGCAATCTAGCCTTTGATCCAAGTCGCTCCTATAACCATATTTCCCATAAAGAAGCTAATGGTAAAGGGTTTTATATCTGTCAAGAATGCGTAAGTAAAATAGGTCTGGCTGAGGCTCAAGGCAGACTAGAAAAAGCAGTCCGTTCGTATGTCAATAGCAATATTAACAATGACCCAATTACTGGAGACACACTACCTGGATTAACAAAAAAATCTTTTGAAGCAGAAGAAAAAAATAACAGTGAGTCTCGTTCTATTTAATTTATTATAAATAAGGAGTTTGTAAGATGGCTAATGATATTAATGTCCAAGACACATTTCTACAAAAAGTAAAAGCAGAAAAATCACTAGTAGCAGTTTTTTTTGAAAAAGTAAAAATGCTTGGAATAGTCAAAGATTTTGATCAATTTTCTATTACTCTAGACTCTAATGGTCAGGATCAAATGATTTATAAGCAAGGAATTAACTATATTGGGTTACAAAAACCTAAAAAATCCTTTAAACCTCGCCCAGGAAACTTCCGACCTAGAGAAGCCAGAGAAGGCGATGCTTCTAGTGAAGGTCAAAGCCCTCAAGATGGGCCAAGAAAATCTTTTTCTCCTCGCCCTCGCCCAGATTCAGAGTATAGAAGTTCAGAACATAGTGGTTTTAGAAAACCTGAAGACCGTAGAAGTTCGCAAGGTGAACGCCGTCCTGATCCTCAAACATCTTCTTATAAAAGTAGAGATAGCTACCAAAATAAAGATAGCTCTCCAAGAAGCCCTAGCCAAAGTTCTGATGAACCAAAAAAGGTTTTTCGTGTACAAAAACCTTTTACAAGGAAAGATTAATTTATACTAATCTTAATAGAATCAAATTTATGTGGGAAAAATCTTTTCCCACAATTGATCTTTATTTATAAGCTTTTACATAAAATTTATAAAACATAACTTTAAGACTTTAATATAGGTTTGCAAAATCTTCTCCTATAACTATCACAATATATTATAATTCCAACACACTCATAATTTATATTTCTCTAATTTTTGAGGTGGCTAGTGAGACCATCTTTAGAACACCCAGACCCAACTTATACACGTTTGGTAGAACATTACTCAAGCTTTATAACTGTCCCATCAGAAAAGCTAAAATTTCTACGTACAACGCTAAGTAAATACCCTAACTCTCCTCTTGCAGACCGTGTGGCTTGGTTAAAACAATTAACTTTTCGCAAAGCAATACTTGAAGAACTAGTCCAAGTTCTACCGGCTGATAGCCCTAAACCCCGCGAGGTAGCCCTAATTTACTGGCTCTATAGGGTTCGTTATCCAGTATTTTTAACTAGTACACTTACTATAGCTATGGTAGCCTTAGTTTTAGGCCAATGGTTATATCAAAATGCACGTCAAACAGGAATTTTTAGCTTAAGGTTAGAATCTGGCGAAATAATCCCTAAAATAGTAGTAGTCCCTTCTCCTGTCCCTGTTTCAACAGATAAAAGCTCAAATTCAAATACCGCTAGCAACTCAGATCCTATTGAAGGTTTTGCTCTAGAAGATGTTTGGTTAGTTGAAAAAACTGCTGAGTTTGAGCAATACAGTAATGGAGCACGTATTTTAACTAAATATGAAGTAGAAACAGAACCTCGTAACTTTTTTGCTCTTTCTCGTAAAGCACCTAAAGAAAAAATCCCTTTACCTTTTGACGCTCAACAAGCTATTTTTTATCCAGAAGAAAAAACTAAACCTGTAGGTATTCTCTACCATGTAACTCAAAGCGATTTGCTCCCTTTTGAACCTACTTATAATTCAAGACTAAAAGGAAAATCATCGCACCTAATAGAATATGTAAAAGAAGAAAAACTATATAACTATGTAATTGACCGTTTTGGTCAAATTCATCGTGTGGTTAAAGATGATCATTATGCTAATCATTCTGGTAATTCTATTTGGGCTGATGAAAAAGCTGTATATGTTAGACTTAACCATAGTTTTATAGGAGTCGCTTTTGAAGGCAATTGGTCATCAAATATTAAGCTAAATCCTGATGATATTAATGAAGCTCAAATTTATTCTTGTAAATTACTAACTCAAATATTACGTAATAAATATAAAATTAAAGCTACTAACTGTATTACTCATGGGCAGGTTTCTATTAATCCATCTGATTATTTAATAGGCTTTCACCTAGATTGGGCTATAGGGTTTCCTTACACTAGCTGTGGCTTAAGAGATAACTATAATGAACTCCCACCTAGTATAACTGAATTTGGGTTTAAGTATGATAGAGGGTTTCAAAATTCTATAGGTGGTAAACTCTGGCCTGGTATTGAATTAGCTGAAGCTAGATTAAAAGCCCGTGCTAAAGATTCTGAAATGACTTTAGAAGAGCTAAGAAAACAATTAAATAAAGACTTTACTCTTTACCTTAATTGGATCAATAAAATGCGAGACTTAAGGAAAGCTAATAGTGGCAACTCTGAAGAAGAAACAGATAAAGAAAAACCTCTTAAACTATTTGGTGATTAGGTAAGTTTCAGAGTTTGGCTTTGCTCTTAGCGCTATCTGAAGAGATCTCATCCTGTTATAATTTTGCTAATAATTAAAAAGCCTTATAAACTAAGGATAATGGCTATGCACTATCTAGCAAAATTGCTTTTTTTACTACTTTTCCTAACATTTGGCTGTAACAACCTTAACAAAATAAGCGAACCTGAAGTTCTTTATAAATCAATAACTCTTTCACCTCAATCACATATTTATGAACGCCCTGTTGCTAGGACTGAACGCTTAGAATCACTTAAAGAAGGAGAAAATATTGAAATACTTCAAGATCCTAAAAACCGCTGGTTAAAAATACGTACTCCTTCTGGAAAGATTGGCTGGATAGAATCTCGTGATGTACTACGCAAAGAATACTTAGAAGAATGGAATAATCTAAGAGGCAGAATTGATAATCGTCAGCCACAAATGAAAGGAGATACACTAGATGATGCATACTTGCGCTTACGCCCTGGAAGAGATACAGTAAAAGTTTATAAACTACTAGGAGCAAAGATCTTAGATATTTTTGATGTTGCTCATACAGAACGACCTGGAGCAAACTCTAAAACAGATGCAGCTACTACTCCTAGTAAAATAGTTCAAAACAATGATCCTAAGAATTCTACTAGTAAAAAGAAGAAAAAATCTGATCCAAATTCTGAAAGAAAGTTTGATACTTGGTATTTAGTCCGCACTCCTGAAGGAACTGTAGGATGGCTTTATGCAGGTTTGGTTGATATTCACGTCCCTGAAGAATTAGCTATTCTTGCAGAAAATAAAGTTATAGTCTCTTGGCATATTCTTACTACGAGTAAAGACCTTGAAGGTAAAGAGCGTCCATGGTATTTATCTATTGAGCGCGAACCTAATTCTAATAAAGATTTTGACCGAGTTAGAGTGCTTTACTGGAATGCTAAAAAATCTCGCTATGATTTAGTGCATCGTATTCAAGACATAAATGGTATATTTCCTATAGAAGCTACTCGTATTGATCAAGGCGAACAAGGACAACCTACTTTTAAGATTCGCTACTTAAGTAAAGAAGATGCTAATGTTATTGTTGTTGATGATTATGAGTTAACAGGAACTCAAGTTAAAAAAACTAGTAGTATTACTGAAACTCTAGAAATTCCACAAGAGCAGTCAGAAGAATCAACAGATAATTCTTCACCATAGGTTTATGAGTGATTTACTTAGGGTAAAAAAAGAAACTCTTGCTACAAGATGTGAAATATGTCATCAATCAGACCTCTTTGACCCAATAAAAAATATTTGTTTGCGTTGTTTTGAAACATTTAATGTAGATAAAGCTGAAAAAAAAGCCAAAGTTACTATTTTAGCAACAGAAAGATGTAAAGTTTTTCATCCTAGAGAAATTGACTTAGATAATAATATTTGTAACCACTGTAGTGACTTATCATTAGAAGCTACAAAGCAAGATATATCCGAGGTTAGACCTAAAGATTGGTTAAATCAAGTAAATACAAATGATGCTAACTTAGATAGCTATGAAATATTTAAACTATTTTTATTTGCTATATTTTGCGTAAGCCTAGTGGTTATATTTATTGGATTGGCTGTTTATCCAATGGCAGTATTTTTTTCTCTTCTTTCCTTAATTGTTTTAGTAATAGCAACAGCAAACTTGACTTATTACATAAAGAAAAATCATTAATTTACTCACTTATAGGGTAAAACCTCTAAGCAACTAAATATAGGAGAAATAGCCTTGCTAGGAAAACAATTAGTTAAAGTAAGAATGTGTGGAAAAACAGATGTTGGTTGTGTTAGACAAAATAACGAAGATAATTTTTTTATGGCAGACTTAGTAGATGGTTTTACTCCTCTTCCTAATGAGACTCTAACCAGACCAACATCAGATAATCGAATTTTATTAGCCGTTGCTGATGGTATGGGAGGTGCTGCGGCTGGCGAAGTGGCTTCAGAACTAGCAATTACAGGACTAAAAGAGGAATTTTTGCATTTCCCTGGAATTGGTTCTTCAGAACGTTTAATGCGTGCAATCCAACAAATTAACCAACATATCTGGGAGACAGGAAGAAAACATATTCAATATCGTGGAATGGCTACAACCCTAACAGTTGCTTTAATTGAAGGAAGTAAAGCCTATATTGCTGAAGTTGGTGACTCAAGAGCTTATGTTATTCGTGGGGGTAAAATTAAGCAAATTACTACTGACCAAAGTTGGCTAGAATTAATGATTGAACAAGGTTTAATGACTAGAGAGCAAGCAAAATCTAGTAAACATCGAAACATGATTTTACAATCCATTGGTGGTCAACAAGAAGTAAAAGTAGCGCTAACCGCCGTAGAACTAGCAGCAGGAGACATTTTACTTCTATGTAGTGATGGATTGTCAGAAAAACTTACCCCTGAAGAACTCTATGTGATTCTAAGAAAAGCACCTAGCCTAGAACATGCCTGTAATCAAATGATTGCCATAGCTAAAGATCGTGGAGGGGAAGATAACATAACTTTAGTAGTAGCTCAGTTTGATGGAGAGGGTCTAATTGCTAACCCTGCTCCAGAAGAACTTATTTCCCACATTGAAGTAATTTCTGTTTTTGACCATGTTGCAGATATGGGTGTAAGAGATACACGCAAACTCTCTTCAGAACAACGTGGAATGGCAAATTTCAAAACAACTCTTAGAGTAAAAGATACTTCTACTGTACTATCGTCCAATATTTCTTACCATCAAAGTGAACAACTACAAGAACAAGCCACTGCATTAGCTGAGTATCTAGAAACATTACAACTTGCTTTAGAACAACAGCTTAAAGATCTAGATAAATACACAGAATGGCAACTTAAACAAGCAAAACTTGATATGCAACTACAACTTTCTATTGAAACATTAAAATCTGCTGTCCCATCCTTAAACCAACTACGCACAGCATTAAATGAATGTAATAAACATATTTTTCGCTTTACAGAAAATAAAAATAGCAAATAAATAATTAGTTTAATAACATTAATTTTTTAATTTGTATCGTTATTTTCTTTTTGTTGCTCATTATTTTTTGCTTTTGTACGCTTACTATTCCGTGTTTGTTTTATAACATGGCTTGCAGTAATCCATTGAGATAAAACATTTATATCATTGCGAAATTTATTTCTTACAATTGAATCTAACTCTCGAAAAGCTAATGTTCCTTTTTCTATAGCCTGATTGATTGCAGTTTTAGTTGCTATCTGTGCATTTTTACTAGTATTTTTATCTTTAGTTGCTTGTTCAAAAGCTTGAATATTAGTATTAAACTCATCAAAAAAGTTTTTATCTAATTCACGTTTGGAAAACTCTTCTATAAATTCTATAACATCATGTGCAAATACATGTGCAGTTGTTAATAACATACTATCATTATTTCCTATTGGCATACGGAACTTATTATCTAGTCCAGGTAATCTAACAGCTATCCCTCTAGCAGTACGACTAATAATTTCCATATCACGCCGTAAATTTTCTCTTAATGTAGCTTTTTTTATCACACCTTGTTTTGTAGAGCTTGTATTAGAAGCTTGTGTAATAGTTAAACTTGTAATATCTTCAACATTTTTATTAATAATATTAAATAACTCTGTTGCTAATGATGTTGAAGAAAAAGAATCTTTATATAAACTTGCAAAATCATCTATACGTTTTAACATTTCAAATATATTATTCTGTTTATCATCCATATTTTATAACCTTTCATTCTAAAAATTATTTTGGGCAATGTTATATTAAGCTTACATTATTTACAACTATATTTATCTATTTTATTTATAACTTACTTATTAAACTATTATATTATTTCTATTATTTTTATTATGGAGAGCTATATGATTAATATTGAACATTGGGATAGCTTTTTTGGAATACTTAATGAAGATAATATGCGTAAAAAACTAGAATTAGAAGGATACTCTGTCAATATATACTATTACCCTAAAGGAACATATTTTCCTAATCATACTCATAGTTATGATAAAAAAGATGGTGTGTTAAAAGGTAGGTTTTTAATAAAAGCCTGCGGAAAAGAATGCTTACTCGAAGCAGGCGATATTCTAACTATACCAGCTAATACTGTTCATAGTGCAGAAGTAATAGGAAATGATACTGTTATTAGTCTTGATGCTAGTAAATGGTAATATAATAATTCTTATTTTTCTCAACTAATAAAAAAATAAATATTAATATTTATAAAGCAAATTAAATTTTTACCTTTTTATTAGTCTATTATTTATATAAATAATTATTTTTCAATCTATCTATTTTACATTAACAATTGATTTATAATTATTGAATTATTAAAGTTAATGTTGCTGTTTTTATTTTTCCATTACTATCTTTTGCTGTAAATATTATTGGAGATGTCCCTACTAGTGCTTTTTTCTTTGCTTTTAATGAAAATGTTGTTATTGCTGCTGTAGTTGACTGACTTGTAGGGGTAAATGTTAGTTTTAATGTTTTAGCTCTATCTAAATCAGGAGTAATTGTTATACTACCAGTAAATCCACCTGTTCTAGTAATATTTATATTGATGTCTACTTGTTTTCCTCTAGCTAAATTAACTTGTGCTTGAGCAAGTGAGATTGAAAAATCAGGAGTTGGTGGGGGTGGTGCAGTTTCAAAGAAGCCAACAACAAAACCATCGCTTATTTTTTTACTTGGATCACAACCACAAGCAGATTGTAAAGGTTTAGACATAGGAAAATTCATAGAATTTGTTATTCCTGTCATAAAAACATTACCTTTAGGATCTACAGCCAAACTTGCACCAACATCATTACCTGCCCCACCTAAATATGTGGAAAATATTAAACTATTTCCTGTTGCATTTAACTTCGTCATAAATGCATCTTGTCCACCAGCATTAGTTTTTTGTATCGCATCTATAAGAGGAAAATTAGTTGAAGTTGTAACACCCATAATATATACATTATTTTTTTCATCTAATCCTATACTATTAGCTTGTTCATCGCCATTACCGCCTAAATATGTAGAAAATATTAAACTATTTCCTATTGCATTTAATTTAGAAATAAATATATCTAAATTATCAGCTTTATTTTGTTGTAATGCACTCATAACAGAAAGATCTTTAGATGCTGTAACACCAGTAACATATATATTATTAATGTTATCAATAGCAATACTAGTAATTACATCAAAATCACTACCACCAAAGTAAGTAGCAAAACTAATTGTATTTCCAGTGTTAGTAAATTTTGTTATAAATCCATCACTATCTCCACCAATAATAGATTGTTGAGGATTTACAGTAGGAAGATTTCTAGAATCAGTTTGTCCGACAATATACACATTATTATTTTTATCTATAGCAATTGCATTTCCAAAATCATTATCACTACCACCAAAATAAGTAGAGTAAATTAAACTATTACCTATTGAGCTTAATTTTGTTAAAAATGCATCAAAACCACCATTACTTTTATTTTGTATAGCATTTGCAACTGGAAAATTTGCTGAATTAGTAAAACCTGTAATATATGCACTATCTTGTGAATCTACAGCAATACTTGTTGCCATATCATCAGATGCTCCACCTACATAAGTAGCATATATCAATGAATTGCCTTGAGAATTTAGCTTTACAACAAAACTATCCCCACCTGAATTAGATGTTGTATTACCATTTTTTGATTGTAGTGCATTTACAGTAGGAAAATTTGTAGAAAAAGTATAACCTGTAATATATACATTGCTTTTTGAATCAATAGCTATTGCATTACCAAAATCTTCATCACTTCCACCTATATAAGTAGAAAATGCAAGGCTATTACCAGAAGCATTTAATTTAGAAACAAATATATCATTTTTACCGCTAAGTGTTCTTTGTTGAGGATTATTAGTTGGAAAATTTGTAGATTCTGTATAACCAACTATATAAGCATTTCCAGTATTATCAATAGCTATTGCATTACTAAAATCACTACCTGTTCCACCTAAATAAGTAGAATATCCAACCATAGGATCAATAATTAATGGCTGACTAGCATCATAATCACTTAACTCAAAAGAAACCATTTTATTTTCTTTAACTACATATTTACTATCTATTATTTGTCTTATTCCATTGATTTCTTGATATGCATAAGGCTTCTTTTTATATATTTCTTGATCATTAACTATAATTATAAGATCACCATTGCTATTAACAGTTAGTGTATTAGCTTCTACAAACTCTAAATTAATATTTTTAGGATCAGCATAAGGTGAAACTATTAAATCATATTCAAGTTGCCTTTGATTACCATAATAAACAATATCAATTCCAGGATATATATTTTGATATTTCACTTTAGCAAAGTTTTGTACATTAGATTTCCATTGTTTTTTATCATTACTTAGCAAATAATTACTAACTGTTTCTAGTTGCTCTAATTCTATTGCTTTGGCATAACTATTTGCTTTAACTAACCTCATTGTTAATATATTTGTAATACTAACTTTATCATTTTCATTATAAACTTTTGATTTGTTAATAAAATTATTTATGTTTCTTTCATTTTCAAAAGCAAAAGTGGCTTTTGTAGAGGATAAAAACAAGGTGTAATTATTATTATGGGAAATAAAATCTATACTTTGATTGGTTTGACCAACATTTTTTTCAAATCTTAAAGGTAACTTTCCATAATTTTCATTTATTTTTGATATAGTTTCTCTACTAGCAGGTTTTAATCCTAATTTTGCTAAATAATTACTATTATTATCAGTATTTAAAAGTGTTTTAGGGATAAATATTTTATTATTTACCAAATTAGATGACTGTGTTAAGCCTGTAGGTAAAACTAACTGAGAAACAAGGGTTACAAATAAAAAAACTAGTAATTTTGAAAAAGATATTTTTCCCATAAAAACCTCCTAAACTGATATGTTAGTGTTTTGGTAAGTTATTTTTAAGAGTTCTTTGATGAATATCAAAAAATCTTATTTATAGCAATATAGAATATTAAGGTTTTAACTTTAATAGATTAACTTTGATAGATTAACAAAGTAGTAACAGGCTAGATTTTTTTAACCTATAAAGAGTATGATTTAGAAAAGTTAAAAAAAGTCTTTCAATTTTCTATAATCTTCAACAAAATCTCTAAAATAGTTACTTGAGGTAATTAAAAATGGCACATTGGGAAAATCGTCCTGAAGAGTCTTGGAAAAACTTTCAGTTTAACCAACCTTACGAAAAAGGACTTAAGCGACTTAAAGAGGAAGTTTTAGCAAAAACAGACTTTGACCCTGCTACATTATGGCAATGGGGAACAATGCAGGCAATGGCTATTATTGAAATCCTAAAAGATTGTGAAGCAGAATTTGGTGCAGAAGGCCAAAAACTTGTTCGTAATGCACTCCATAAAATTGGACTAGATGTTGGCAGACAAGTACTCAAAGATACCAAAAAACCTGAAAATATGTCTGAAGCAGAGTTTATAAGTTATTTCACTACAGTTATTAACCGTATTGTTTATGCATCATTAGAAAATCCTAAGATTGATGGAGAAAATCAAGTTAGTTTTGATATTCTATGGTGCCCACATCAGGATTATTACCAGGCTTTTGATTGTCGAGTACAACGTTATTTGGTTCAAGGAATGTTAGAAGCATTATCAGAATTTGGAGCAGCAGAAAATTTTCAAGTGCGTTTTGACAGCACAATTCCTTCTGGTTCAATAACTTGTCACTTTACATTTTGGAAAACAAATGATCAGGCAAACACAGCTTGGAAAGAACACACAGAATTAATTGAACTTAAGGCTATACAACTAGCAGCTAAACGAAAAGCAGCTAATTCTGCTAATAATTCTAATGATAATACTGAGGATAAAAGATAATTATGCCACAAGCCTTTATTACAGGCGGTTCAGGTTTTCTAGGCCGCAATATGATTACATTTTTAATAAATAAGGGATGGAAGGTTAATGCCTTAGTTCGTTCTAAAAAAGCTGCCAGTATAGTAGAAAGCCTAGGAGCAACTGCAATTACAGGTGATCTTAAAGATATAAAAGCAATGCAAGATGGAATGCTTAACTCTCAGGCTGTTTTTCATTCAGCAGCATATGTAAAGGACTGGGGAAGTTACCAGGATTTTTACCAGGATAATGTTATAGGGACAGAAAATGTTTTAGCTGCGGCATGTGCGGCCAAAGTTCCTAAATTTGTACATGTTGGGACAGAAGCAGTTTTAGTTGGAGGCCCACCCATTATTAATGTTGATGAGACTAGACCTAAACCTTCTAAACCACTGGGCTTATACCCTAAAACTAAAGCAATGGCTGAAGATAAAGTAATAGCAGCAAATTCTAGTGAAATAGTAACATCAGTAGTAAGACCTAGGTTTATTTGGGGCAAGGATGATACAACTATACTTCCTAGACTGGTTGAATCTGTTAACAAAGGTCACTTTAGTTGGATAAATGAAGGAAAATATTTAACTTCCACTTGCCATGTAGTCAATGTGTGTGAAGGAATGTTTCTTGCGTCTGAAAAGGGGAAAGGGGCAGAGATCTATTTTCTTACAGATGGCAAACCAATTGAAGTAAGAGAATTTTTTACGGCTTTACTTAAAACACAAGGCTTAGATGCTCCTAAGAAAAGCATCCCTAGAGGACTAGCTCAAGCAATTGCATCTATAGTAGAAATTGGGTGGAGGGTCTTTAACGTAAAAAGCGATCCCCCAATTACAAGAACATCCTTAAAGCTTATGGGAGAAGAGGTCACAGTTAATGATGCTAAAGCACGTCGCGATCTAGGTTATCAGTCTTTAGTAAGTATTGAAAAAGGTTTAGCTGAGATGAAGATTTAGACAGTCTAGCATCAATTTTGAAAACCAAGACTAAAATTAAACACTTTTAATCCATCCTCCACCAACTACTATATCACCCTCATAAAAAACTATGGCTTGGCCTGGAGTAATAGCACGTTGAGGTTCTTGAAAATCTACTCTAACACAACCATCTTCTAATGGAGTAACTAAAGCTGGTGCTTCTTCATGACGATAACGAATCCTAGCAGCAGTCTTAAAAGATTCTTTGGGCTTATCAAAAATAATCCAATTAGTTTTATTTGCAATTAAACTAAAACCTGGAAGTTTATCTTTTGTCCCAACAATCACTAGGTTTTTATCTGGTTCAAGACCTATAACATAAAGCGGTTCAGGCCAAGCAATACCTAAACCTCGGCGTTGACCGATAGTGTAGTGATGTATCCCTTTATGAGCACCTAAAACTTGTCCATCGCTATTTACAATATTTCCCTCTTTAGTGCGACGTGTAGAAAGTTGATGGAGCTTTTCTGTTAATTGAGGAGCATCAATTTTATTTTCCTTTAAGTATTTTTCAATAAAGCGGGCATAATCCCCGTCAGGAACAAAACAAATCTCTTGGCTTTCGGCTTTTTCTGCTACTGAAAGCTTATGTTTATGAGCAATTTCTCTAACTTCGGCTTTAGACATTGCTCCTAAAGGAAAAACAGCTTTAGCCAACTGAGATTGTGTTAGTTCAAAAAGAAAATAAGACTGATCCTTTCTACTATCTAGCCCTTTACGTAGTAAATAACGCTCTCTCTTCTCATCAAATTCAACACGAGCATAATGACCTGTCGCTACATAATCGCTTCCTGCGGCTTCGGCAAGTTCTACTAATTTAGCGAATTTAAGGTGGCTATTACAGCTTACACAAGGGCTAGGAGTACGACCTTCTAAATAGTCCTGTACAAAAGGAGTAACTACATTTTCCTCAAAATTATCCTCAAAGTTTACTACATAAAAAGGAAAACCTAAGCGATTAGCTACGGTACGAGCATCATAAATATCATCTAATGAACAACAACGAGAAGGCAAAGCTTCACCATTTGAGTCAATATTTATACGTCTTTGATTCCATAGTTGCATTGCTAGCCCAACAATTTCATGCCCTTGATTTTTAAGAATTGCGGCTACAGTAGAACTATCAACACCACCACTCATTGCAACGGCGATTTTCATAAGTCAAACACTCCAAAAGAAAATAACCTTAAATAATGCCGCAATAAGTATTTATTTTCAATTTAATAAAGATAATTTGCCTAACGTTTTTTTAACAGATTATAAAACTAGAAATTATTAGGAATAAATCTTTTAAGATTTAAGAAAATCCAGAAAGAGTGTGTAAGCAAATTGGTAAGCTATTAATATCTAAAAAATTCTTTCTGTTCTTTGTAAAAGATATTTAATATAAGTTTTAAGAGAAGAAATCAAACCTCTAAGCAAAATAGTATTTTTATCAATAGAAGCAAGTTCTATTTTTTTGCCAAAAAAGCTAATACGTTCAAATCCAAAACTACTTGCATGACCATAAATTTGATCTCCTAAGACAATTAACCTATGAAAATCTTCTTCAGCTAATGCTATTTCTAACTCATTAATAGTTTCTTGTTCTACGCTTAAGTACCAAAAAATTAAACTTTGCCATTGATCTTGACTAAAACTAGGATCTATTTGATTTGTTGGGTTTGAATATGAAGACATAAATTTTCCCCTCTTTTATTATCAAGTAAGTTTATCAAGAATTAGGTTTATTTTTATAGCAAGTATAGATTTCACCCTAGATATACCTGCCTAGTTATATAAGTCGTTTTTCTTATGGCAAAAACTTGCAAAACCTGGAAAAATTTTTCCAGGTTTTACAAGTTTTGTAAGTTGTTGATTTAGAATATTTTCAGGATAGGAGTTTTTCTATTAGTCAAACCAAAGTATGAGTTTTAATAAGCTTTGCTTTTCTACTTAAGGGTTTCTAGCGTCTTTAGAGCTATTGGCGATTGTAGTGGATCAAATTCTGGGTTTAGTTTTAGTGCTTGTTCTAAATAATCTTTGGCACTTTTCTTATCGCTAGTAGCCTGGGCAATCATAGCAGCATGGTAGAAGAGTTTTGCATCTTGTGTTCCAAACCTTAAAGCCTCTTTTATTGCGACTTGCGCTTGAGGAATTTTTCCAGCTTTTAATGCAGTCCACGCAACTGCATCAGCACCATAAATATCTTTTCTTACTTCATATTCTTTTGAAGCTAGTAAGTAGGCTTCTTCGGTTTTTATGTCATGGTCTGCATAAAAGAGTGCAAGTTGTCGGTTGTAAATGGCACCGTTTAAGGTACTTAAGCGTGCTATTTGCTCAACTAATTGATATTGAGCAGAAGCTTCTTTATCCCGACCAGAAAGTTTATAAAGGTCGCCTAGAGCAGCAACAAAGATAGGATCAGGCACTAAGTTCACTACCTTTTCATATTGCTCAATAGCGCCTTTAAGCTCACCTTTTGCTGCAAGAACTCTACCAAGGGAACCAACTGCACGAAAGTAGTCAGGATATGTAATCAAAGCATCTCGATAATGTTTTTCAGCCTCTTCATATTTGCCCATTGAAAAGGTAGTCTCGCCTAAATACCAACGTAGCCAAGCAACATTTTCCCGTTCTGGCTGAGTTTCATCAAGAAGAAAGGCAAGTGCAATTAAAAGATGTTTTTTAGCCTCTTCAAGCTTGCCGTGTAATGAGGCAATTCGAGCATATCTAATTTCAATACTAGGAACATTAAAAGGATTAGCATAGTTGCGTTTTCCAACCATTTGATGAACTTTTATTGCTTTTTCATAGTCCCCAAGCTCTAGCATTGAATCTGCATATAATTGATATGCTCCAAGCATACCTGGATCCATTTTAATCAATACTTCTGCATTGTCACGGGCAGCGGCAAATTCATGGGTTGTAAATTGAATATCAGCTAGTGCACTTAGCGCACCTTTATTAACTTCTTTAGGGGCTATTTCTAGAGATGCCTTAACAGCGCGTGAAGCAAGTTCTAAATAGTTCATATTAGTGCTTTGACGCATCCGAGCAAGGTATCTAGATGCAAGCATATTGTATGCAACAAAGTCGCTGGGATTATCTTTAACTCGATCTTCAAGAAATCGAATTGCAGATTCTAGAGTGTCATCTTCTGAGGGTAAAGCTTTAGCAGGTGGTAAGGGTGGAAGGGGTGTAGAAGCTTCAGGTCTAGACCAACCCCCACAAGCACTTAAACTAAAAACTAAAGAAAATAATAAAACAAAATAGAGTAAAGTTTTTTTGTTCATATACAAATCAAAGCCCTGATATATTCTATTTATCAGGGCTTCTTATAAAAAACTAAAATCATTCAGAACTAGTTCTGAGTTGTATCTTGAGATCCTCTAGGTAGTGGCTGATTTGGTAAGGCTACCCAAGGAAAGTTATTAAGGAAAAGAACATCATTTTTGTCAACCATGTCTGGTCTAGGTTCGCTGTTGCTTACTAAGCTAACAATAGGATCTGTAACATCATCAAGAAGGCGACGACCATTAGGGAAGCCTGCACCAGAGTTGTTGCCGCCCTCAGGGCCAGTATTTGCTATTGAGGTATCTATTCTTAAATAGTCCCCTTTTTCAACAGCAAGTTTTGCAAATAGTGCTATGTTAGCATCGCGTGTTTGCAATATTTTTAGTTGACCAACAATGTCATTTGCAAAAGAGGTAGCATCAGGGCCTTTAGTGTTAAAATCGTCTTTACGCTCAAAAGGAACAAATACAATATTGACAGCAGGAATACCCATGCTATCAATTTGAACAAAATCACCTTTACCTGTAGTTGTTGCATTAGAGTTTACGGTGATTTTCTTTCTAATCTGTGTAGCAGCACTTATGCCAAGTACATTGCCAGCACGCCCTTTTAATAAACTAACTGGAACACTATAAGCAATAGCATTGATGTTATAACCTGCAAAAGTGTCACGGCCACGAGTAAAAAATGATATATCACCACCAGGTGTTCCAGCCTCAAGTGATGCTCTATAACGAAGTTCTGAAGGTACATCAAAAAAGAACGCATCATCAGCAAGCCCTGCAAAAAATCTGATTCCAGTGTTGGAATCTGCTGTTATATTGCGAGTGGGTGCAACTGCAGCAGTACTACTTGAAAGTGTAGCAGGCGCAGTAAATGTTTTAAGTACTGTTCCTCTAGCATCTGACAAGGTAACTGTACCTGTTTGTGGGGTAGTACGTCCTATTTGTTTAGAAAAAATAGCATCAAGGAAGAGATCTGGTACTCCATCACCTGTGTTTTCAATATTAAATCTATAACGTAAGTCACCATCAAAAATACCAAAGTTTGCATTTTCGCCTGGCACAATAAAGCCTCTTGTCCCCATGATAAGTTCTAATCTTGTATTATCATTTGGATCAAGGAATACCCAAAAATCTGTAATATCTGCTGTAGCTCTTAAAGATGCAAATGGAGCATCGCCATGATCGGCAGCGTCAGTTGGAAGCGGAGGAGTTAGGAGAATAATAAGGGCAACTGCTAAAACAAGCGCTATGATAGAAGTTTTTCTAAGCTGTTTAAACATAGATGTCTTTCCTTTCTTACCGGTTTGCAAAATACAAATCGGTGTTACTGTTGTTTTTTATTTATTGTTTCAAAGATAGTTAAAATACGTAATGTTATTGAAAAGTTTGCAAAGTGGGTTATTTAGGTGTAGTAAAATGCGCTCTGTTTCCATAATAGTTACGTAGAACTTTGCAGGAAATTTAACCGCGAAGATTTAATTTCTTCGCGGTTAGTGTTTTTATAGGATGAAAGGCTTTTAAGCTTTAACTATAAGACATCAACAATAAGTCTCCTTAGTTTTTAGAAATATAAACTAATTTTGTGTGGTGTCTTGCTCGCCTTTCTTTAATGGCATGTTTGGTTGTGGAACCCATGGAAATACATTTAGGAATTTCTTGTCATTAGCATCAATACCATCTGGTAATGGAACTCTATTATTGATTAAGCTTATAACTATATCTGTTACATCATCTACAAGACGGCGACCATTTGGAAATGCTGCATCTGGATTAGTTCCACCTTCTGGGCCTGTATTGGGTTTAGATAAATCAATACGAATATAATCGCCTTTATCTACAATAAGTGCTTTAAGAAGCCCTATACTGGTGTCATCTGTTCCTATGGATCTAAGTGAGCCAATAACATTTTGTGAGAGTGCAGAAACATCAGGGCCTATAATGTTATAACGATCTTTAAGATTAAAATCTAAAAGAACAACGTTTACAACAGGAATTCCAGCAGAATCAACTTGGATCAAGCTACCTTTATATGAGACTGTGCCATCAGTATTTCTAATAGCTTTTTTAGGAATTAAGGTGGATGCACTTATACCAACCATATTACCAGCAGATCCTTTTACTTCGCTCAATGGGATACTAAGAACTATAGTCATAACATTAAAACCAGCAAATGTATCTCGGCCACGACTAAAGAAATTTGGATCGCGTGTACCAACAAGAAGCCCTCGTCTAAATTGAACTTCAGCAGGAACATCAAAAAAGAATGGATCATCAGCTATACCAGCAAAGAATTTACTACCAGAAGCAGAGTTTACAGTATTAACTCTTGCAGGTGGAGCAACAGGTTCTCCAAGAGCAATAGTAGTAGGTGCAGTAAAGGTTTTTCCACTTGGAAGTTTAACTGTAGCTGTTTGAGGAGTATCACGCCCAATTTGCTTTGAAAAAGTGATATCTAAAAATTTATCAGGTTTTGCATCGCCAGTATTTTCTATATTAAATCTATAAACGACAGCTGGATCAAATAGTCCTCTACTTTCATTTTCAGATGGAATGATAAAAGGGTTAACAGCCATAATAAGCTCTAATCTATCATTATCATTGGGGTCTAGAAATACCCAAAAATCAGAAATATCTGCAAATGGTGTGGCTTGGGTGCTTATATCTTTACCGCCATCTAAATGATCTGCTGCGTCGATTGATAGTGGGGGAGCTAGTAAAAAAATTGTAATTAATATTGTTACTAATAATAATGTGGCTTTCCTGGCAAACATATTTTTCTCTCCTTAAATATTGGCAGGTTATATGTTAATAATTTTATGTTTTTAGTTAGTTACTTTATTTTTTAGCTAAAAAAGCAATTCTATTTTTATTTTTCGAGAGTTTTCGAGAGTTTTTTTAATTTTTGAAAAGATTTTTTGAAAAATAAAAAATATGTTTATTTTATTTTAAGTTTTTTACTTGATTTTCTACAATTGTTTTTATCAAAAAACCAATTTTAATTTTTTGCTTTAATTTTATTAGGATACTTTATAAGTATTTGTGCAACGTTTTATTACATAAATACTTTATAACTTATATTCCATTTAAAAAACAATAAAGTATAAATGACTAGTCTGTCAAGACTAAAAACCAAGTATACTAAGAAATATCCCTTATTAGGATATAAAGGGAAGGAGTGGTGCACCCCCCCTAAATAAGAGGGCTATTTATATAAGCTATTTTTTAAGAGAAAAAATGATATTTTCTTAAATATTTTTCTAATACTTTATTGAAAAATTTTAGTGAATTTGGCTAAAACGCTTCCTTAGGGTATCAACAAAAATTTTATCTGCGGATAGAGAAAAAATCCCTACAATAGAATAGCCTCGTTTATAAGCTAGAAAGAAAATAAAAATCATTACAATGCCTGTGATTAAAAAATTTTGCCAAGCATTAAGCTGCCATTGTCCTGACCAAACTAGTTGCCAAGAAGATGAAAAAGGTAAGAGGTAGGGAATAGGCCATTGATAGCCATCTGGGCCTTTTGAGCCAACTAAATCTCCTAGCAAATGTAGATGAAAACTTATAAAAGTAAGTAGCGCAGTAAGTAAATGGTGAGTAGAAAATATTACTGCAAGTATTGTGACTAGTAAAGCAAAACCTATATTATGGCCTAAAATATGATGATAGTCTGACCACCAAAGCAGCGGGTGATCAGAATTTTTTGTTAAAACTTCAGCAATAATTCCGGCTGCATCTAAATCTGGCATTACTCCAGCAAAAGCAATTATTGCCCGTTCTTTAGGTGTAAGTTTTGATGGTGTAGCAACTAACCAACCTATAAAAAAATGTGTAATTGGGCTCATAAGTTTTTAGAAAAAGCCTCTTGATTCTTCCTCATAATCATCATCTTCTTCTTCGTCATCAGTGTCTTCTTCTTCTAGTTTAATTAAAGCTTGACCTTTTATAGTAACATCTGATTTTAAGTGAATTAGAGCAGAATCTAGCGAGCTAAAAATACAAGTATATGATTTTTCAGCATCTTGACTATCTAGCGTTTCTTGCCTAGTGTAGCGTTGCCCTTTAAGATTAGGGTTAGCATTTTCATCAAGCTCTACCCAAATTTCATCATCTTCACCAAACATATCTACAAAACCATTTTCTTGATCATAAAGCATTGAATAGCTTGTATTTTCTTCATCATTCCAATAAACATATAAACATTTATCAAACTCTAAGCATATTTCTTTAGCAATGTTTTCAACGATTTCAGGTTCTAGAGTTTCTGATGTATAAACATATATAACGCTCATATCAACTTCTACTTCTAGATGGCTATTTTCAAAACCAAATATTTCATCCTTTTCTTCTAAAAAGTTTGCTGCTTCTTCATAATCTCCACAAAAAACAAAAGCTTCAAAAATTGAACCCATAAATTAAGCTCCTATTAGTTCTTATTAAGTATAAATAATTGATAAAATAAGCTTATAAGATTGTTAAGCTAACAACGCTCAACCACCGTATTTCTCAATTTTTTACCCTGTTTTATTGATATATTTGATATATTTGATATATTTGATATTAGGCTATACTTCTAAAATAACTGGAATAATTGTTGGACGATAGCCTGTTCTTCTTTGAACAAAACGTTTTATTTCTAAGCGAACTTTTTCTTTAATTAAAGCCTCATCACGTCGCTCATCTGGTTCAGAAGAAATAATAGTTTGGGTAATTAAAGTAGATAATTTAGTAAGATAGTCATTCTCATCATCATAAGGAATATTAAAACCTTTTGTAATAATTTCAGGTTCATTTTCTATCTTACCAGTACTTTTATTAATGGTTATAATTGGAACAATGATTCCATCATAAGCAAGATGTTTACGATCTCTTACTACAATATCTTCTATTTTTCCAATACCAGTAGAATCAATATAAGTACGTCCAATAGGAATTTTTCCTGGTACAGAAATAGAGTCTTTTTCTATTTCTATAACATCGCCAGATTCAACTAATAAAACTTGTTCTGGTTTATAGCCTAAAGAGCAGGCAAACTTTTTATGTTGGTAGAGTTGGCGGTATTCCCCATGAATAGGGATAAAAAACTTAGGTCTAGTTGCTTCTAACATCATCTTTAGGTCTTCTTGAGAACCATGTCCTGAAACATGAATACGCCCACTAGTAGAGTCATAAACTTGAGCATGACGCTTATAAAGATGATTAATTAAGCGTGAAATAGATTTTTCATTTCCAGGAATTTGACGAGCAGAAAGTACTACAGTATCACCTGCTTCAATTTTAGCTTGTTTATGGCTATCAACAGCCATTCTAGAGAGTGCTGACATTGGTTCACCTTGACAGCCAGTTACAAGCATTACTACTTGATGAGGAGCAAAACGCCTTGTATCAGCAGGAGTAATTAAAAGACTATCAGGAACATCTAAATAACGCATACTCTCAGCTGTATCAATATTTCTTATCATGCTACGGCCAATAATAGTAACTCTACGGTGAAAAGTTTCTGCTAAATCTAAAATAATTTGGATTCGATGAATACTTGAAGTAAAACAACTAACAATTATTCTTCCTTGAGCACTATCAAAAATATTTTCTAACGCTGGGATAACGTCACGTTCTGAGTACATACGCCCAGGACGTTCTACGTTAGTAGAATCAGAAAGTAGCGCAAGAACACCTTGATCGCCATAGCGACGAAGAGATTCTGTATCTATTGGTTGACCACAAACAGGAGTTTCATCAAACTTAAAATCTCCAGTGTGAATAATTACACCTACAGGAGTACGAATTGCTAAAGCAGCACAATCTGTTGTTGAATGGGAAACGCGGATAAACTCAATCTCAAAAGGGTCAAGCTCAACTAGTTCTTTAGGGCGTACTGTATGTATTAATACTTCATCTAAAAGATCGTGTTCATCTAATTTAGAAGCTAAAACTGCGGCTGTATAAGGAGTTGCATAAACAGGGACATTAATAGCTTTAAGTAAAAAAGGAACTGATCCTATATGATCTTCATGGCTATGGGTGAGGATTAAAGCACGAACTTTATCACGATTATCTTTTAAGTATTGAAAATCTGGGACAATAATATCAACGCCCCAAAAATGAGGATCTGGAAAAAGTAGTCCAGCATCAATAACAAGGATTTCATCTTCATAGCGGATTGCTAGGCAATTCATCCCAAATTCGCCTAATCCGCCTATTGGAAGTATTTCTACAGAGTTAGCCACAGTTTATCTTTCTATATTATCTATAATTATAAGCTTACAAGTTTATAAATTTATAAGTTTACAAGCTATAAGCAAAAAAGGACTATAGCATAGCTAAATATTAGGAGACAAATTTATATTATGTTAATTTAGGGTAGGTTTTTAGAAGCC
Organism: Acidobacteriota bacterium; assembly: GCA_016213785.1. GTDB lineage: Bacteria > Acidobacteriota > Blastocatellia > Chloracidobacteriales > JADJPF01 > JADJPF01. The sequence continues at coordinate 2,879 of JACQZQ010000058.1, read as the reverse complement.
TAAACACTATCTTTTAGGGTTTGACAATTTTTAGGCTTTTGCTGCTCTTAAAACTACTAGTTTAATGGTTATGGTTTCCAGCCCATTTCTATAAGGGTTTTACGGGAAAAATCTAAAAGCCTTTGTGCCATATCTATTTGATCTTCTAAGTCTTGTCCTCCAGCGCGTTTAACAGCTTCTTCATATCTTTTCATTATGTTTATTGCTTCAGTTAACCAGCTAATACCAGCTTTAATAAAAGGGAGTCGCTCACAACGCCCTTCTTGCTCAACTGTTGCATTATCAATACCTTTAGAATCATCCATTATTTCCCATGTCATTTCATCGCCATCAGGAGTTAAGCGCCAACTAGTCATTTCCTCATAAAAGTGAATGCTTACTGATCTTCCTTCAAAAAGATCTGGTAAGTGATATTCATACATTTGCAGCATATCACCAGAAGATTCTCCGTTATACATAAAAGTACAACGAGAAACTACCTTACCATTTACAGCTAGTCCACAGCCTAGATTATCTATCATTAAAGCTTTTAAGAAGCCTTCATCTTTACTTAGTTCAGGCAATTTTTCTCTCATATCCCGAGATGTGTATATGCGCTCAACTTCTCCAGGTCGCCAAGTTTTTAAGTCTAGTGTTAAAAATACGCTCATTTATAATCCCCTTTTTCTACATCAGAAAATAAAATTGTAAATAATTTTTGTGCTTCTTCATTGCTAAGTTTTACTATATTTTCTCCTCTTAATGGTTGAAGCAAAGTAATTCTTCCTTGACTTGTAATGCCTAAACGAATAATAACCCCATAATCAAGTAAAAACTCATAAGTAGAAAAGCCATCACCACAAACACCATTAATAGGAAGTTCAATTCTATCTTTATAAGTGCTTACAATCCATTCTAAGAGTTCGCCTAAGTATTCTTGGGTAGTCCCAGCAGGCCAAAAATTATTATGGTTTTTTATTTGGCTAATATCAAACTTTTCTAAAATATGTCGTGCTGCAAATTGCAGTAAATCATATTTTGTCCAATAAAGTTCTGGCATAAAAGTTAATTTAAGACAAAGATAATTTAAGAGTTATTAGAATGTTTTTATAAGATTATGTAATTTATGGATAAATCAATAAAGCAAAAGATTATGCGTATAAGTTTAAGATTGCAAGCCATCAACCCTACATAAACAAAACTAGCTCAGAAAATTCTGTTTTCTGAGCTAGAAAAATTCGGTTGTAGGTTAAAAATAATTCTTATTTATTCAGCAAAATCTCCAGTTAGAATAACTTGGTTATTAGTATCACGTATTTCTATGTGTCTAATCTTTGTAACAGGATCAAGAGAAGCAGGTAATCCTTGAGCTGCTCCACCTTTTTTGCCACCATCTTTAGCTTTGCTAGAAAATTCAATTACAAAAGAAGCTTCTAGATCGTTTTTACCAGCTTTTGCTTCTCTAGAAGTAATCTCTACTCCATCAACAAATAATCTATAATTATCTTTATTATTTACATTAACTGTAATTATTTCAAAATTTTGAATAGGATCGCCTTCTTTTTTATTAGAAAAAGAAACACGTACTATTGCTGTAGCCTCAGGAGAAATCGAAGTAGGCTTTAGCCTAATAATTTTACCAATTTGTTTTGGTTCTTTATCATTTTTTTTATCTTGGGCTAAGTCTTGGGCAAAGGTTAAAGAAGTAAGCATCAATAAGCAAACCATTGCAAAAACAGCTTTTTTTAGGTGTAGCATAATTTCCTCCAAATAATTTTTTATAGTTTGGTGATTTGTATATGTTTTGTGTATGTCTTAGGAATAAAATCTTTTCTAAAAAGTTTGGAAAGTTTTTCAATAATAGGAAAATTTTCTTACTCTAATTCTTTCCTTAAACTAATATTTTTTAATTAAAGCCCAAAAAACATTTTTATTGATTTTAGTATATCAACTTCTGTTTTTTCGACTTCTTCATGGTGGATTTCTTCATCTAAGCCTTTAACTACAGCTTCTAATTTTAATCGGCGACGGGCCATTATACGAGCAATCTCTTGAGCAATTTCTGGGCGCTTAGCTAAAATATTTTCAAAAGCTTCTTTATCTAAACGATAACATTCAACTTCCCCTAATGCTATTACTGTAGAAGCACGTGGGGCACCCGTCATTAAAGACATTTCACCAAAAATATCACTTGCTTTTAATCTAGAAACTTCTTTTTCTAAAACTAAATTTCCAGTATTACTATTATTAGAAATAACACTAACTCTAACAGAAACTTCCCCCTTAACCAAAACATAGAGCCAATGAGCCTCTGCACCTTGTTTGGTAATTATTTCCCCATTAGCAAAAGGTGCATAGCGTAAATGACCACTTAATTCTCTTAACTCTTCTTCTTTAATCGTATTAAATAGCTCTATATTGCGTAAAGCAGCAATATGTTGCTCTATTTCTTCCTCATGTTTTCTAATTTCTCGTTTATTACTGAGTTCGGTAACAAATAGGCTATGAGCAGGAATAGAAAGAGAAATATTAGCACGTTTAAGAGCATAATAAATTCTAATTCTTACGTTAGAATCTGTAGGGTCATCAACAGCTAAATCTGTTAACCAATATCTTACTGCATAAGTACAATAACTATCCTTAAAATCCATCAAGATCACATGTATTCTAGGTTCATCTGCTACATTTGGAATTGGATTGGCTTGTAGTGTATCATTAATACAATTTATTACCTCATCAGGAGTAAAACGAAAATCTACATTAAAATAGATCCATCGCCTTGTTTGAATAGGTTGTCCATGACGCTGACCATAGATCATTACTTGGCTTTTCATCAACTGACTATTAGGAATTAATACTGTTTCCCAGTTTCTTGTTTCTACTACGGTTTGTCTCCAACG
>JACQZQ010000057.1 GCA_016213785.1 Acidobacteriota bacterium | reverse complement strand
CTTGTTTCTAGCACTCTTACCCCTTTTATATCTAGCGGTATCTCTATTTTACTCATTTTTCTCTATTCCCTTGTCAAATTTTTGTTTTTTTTCTTTATACTACATCTTGTGGCCTCCACGCCAATTACGGAAGAGCCCTTTTTTGTTTCTACTTTTTAATCCCTATACAAAACTGTATAGGGATTTTTTGTTTTTGCTTGCTAAGCTTGCAAGTTAAGTCTCTTACTGTGATAAAATGCTCGACCTTATGAAACAAGTCGTCCAAAATTTTAAAACCGGTGAATTAAAAGTCGAAGAACTCCCACCTCCAGTCTTGCGAACAGGTGGAATGTTAGTTCGTACAGCTTATTCTTTAATTAGCGCTGGAACTGAGCGCACAACCGTTGCTACAGCCCAAAGCTCTCTTATTGGCAAAGCCCGTCAACGCCCTGATTTAGTTAAACAAGTCCTAGATAGTGTCCGTCGCGAAGGGCTGGTAAATACTTATGAAAAAGTAATGGCTCGCCTAGAAACCGTTAAAGCTTTAGGTTATAGCGCTGCTGGGACTGTAATTGAAGTAGGTGAAGGAGTAAGCGGTTTTCGCGTAGGTGATCGCGTTGCTTGTGCTGGCGTTGGCTATGCCTCTCATGCAGAAATAAATTTTGTCCCTACTAACCTTTGTACATTGTTACCTGAAAATATTTCTCTTGCCGAAGCCGCTTATACGACTCTAGGTGCTATTGCAATGCAAGGAATCCGCCAAGCCCATGTTAGATTAGGTGAAAATGTTGTAGTCATAGGATTAGGACTAATTGGACAGCTAACTATTCAAATGCTAAAAGCCGCTGGTTGTCGTATTTTAGGCATTGACCTAGATCAAGCTGTAGTTGATTTAGCAATAAAAAGTGGTGCTCATCAAGCTATTAATCGATCAGAAGATGTTCACAAGATTGTAGATGCTTTTACCCAAGGTCGAGGTGCTGATAGTGTAATTCTTACTGCCAGTACAAATAGTAATGACCCTGTAAAATTAGCCGGAGAAATTGCCCGCGATCGCGGTCGAGTTGTAGTTGTTGGTGCAGTAAAAATGGATATTCCACGAGAGCATTATTATATGAAAGAGCTTGAATTATGCCTTTCTCGCTCTTATGGCCCAGGTCGCTATGATCCTGATTATGAAGAATATGGACAAGATTACCCTATAGGGTATGTTCGATGGACAGAAAAACGCAATATGGAAGAGTTTTTGCGTTTGGTTTCAGAAAAATATGTCAACCTAGACCTCCTAACTACACATCGTTTTGCAGTGGAAAAAGCCTCTGATGCATATGATTTAATTTTAGGTAAAACTGGGGAACGCTGTTGTGGAGTTCTTTTAGAATACCCAAAAGATGGTAAAGTTATAAGTAAAATTCCTACACGATATGCAGATAAGTCTAGTAGCTCAGGGCAAAATGACTTGGCTGTAGGTTTTATTGGAGCAGGAAATTTTGCTACAGCTAGCCTACTTCCTCATTTACGTAATGCTAAAGGAGTTAGACTTACAGGCGTAGCAAATTCTACAGGGGTTTCTTCAAAAAATACTGCTGAGAGATTTCGTTTTGCTTTTTCTAGCACAGATGCCAAAGAAGTAATTAATGACCCTAATACTAACTGTGTTTTTATTGCCACTCGCCATTCTACTCATGGAGAACTGGTTAAAGAAGCTCTAAGAAAAGGTCGCTCTGTTTTTGTAGAAAAACCTCTTTGCTTAAACCAAAAAGAACTAAAAGATATTATTGAAGCTCAAAAAGAATCAGAAAAAGCCGTCTTAGTTGGGTTTAATCGTAGGTTTTCCCCTCTAGCAATTCAGCTTAAACAAGCTTTTGGGCTTAAAAACTCTCCTTATTCAATGATTTATCGTGTTAATGCAGGCTTTATACCTAAAGATAACTGGATACAAGACCCGCTCCAAGGTGGGGGAAGAATTATTGGGGAAGTTTGTCATTTTATTGATTTAATGCAATTTTTTACTGATGCTCAACCAATTCAAGTTTTTGCTCAATCCGTTAAATCTGGCTCAGACAAAGAAACAGATGAAGATTCAATAATGATAAATATTTCTTTTTCTGACGGCTCAATAGGTACAGTCCATTATTTAGCTATTGGGGATAAATCCTTTCCTAAAGAGCGTTTAGAAGTTTTTGGTGCAGGCTCAGTAGCAGTACTAGACGATTTTAAGACAGCAACTTTTACTCGTAATGGAAACACTAGTAAATTTGCCTCTGCTGGTCAGGATAAAGGGCATCGCAACGAAGTAGAGAGCTTTATCTCCTCTTTACAAAAAAATGGGGCTGCGCCTATTTCAATGCAGTCTTTAGTACTTACAACTTTAACAACTTTTTGTGCTCTAGAAAGTTTACGTACAGGGAAGCCAGAATTAGTATCCTTAGATTTTTAACTTAGCCCTACAATTAAAACCTGTGTTTGTGTCAAAATATAAAACTATGAACACACAAGAAATGACAGGAAAACCTCTCTTAACTTTTCAAAATCGGATTTTATTATTTACCCTACTTGCAGGGTTTCCAGGCGTAATTATATCAATTGTTTTGCTTTGGCTAGGGATGTATAGCCCTAAAGTATTTTGGACACTTAGCTTAGTGGCTATAACTTGCTGGCTAGGTTTTTCATTTTCTGTAAGTAGACGTGTAGTTTTTAACTTACAAACTGTTACTAATTTGCTAGCTGCTTTACGTGAAGGGGATTACTCTATTCGTGCTCGTAGTGTTGGCCGAGGTGATATACTTGGCGAGTTAATGCTAGAAGTTAATGCTATGGCTGAAACCCTAAGAGAACAGCGTTTAGGAGCATTAGAGGCTAATGCTTTATTACGCAAAGTTATGGTAGAAATCGATGTAGCAATTTTTACTTTTGATAGTGAGCAACGATTGCAACTTGTTAACCGTGCAGGGGAAAAACTTCTTGCTCAGCCTATGGAAAGGCTACTAGGCCGCACTGCTCAGGAATTAAGCTTAAATGATTGTTTAGAGGGTGAAACAAGTTTTACTTTAAGCCGAACATTTCCAGGAGGTAGGGCTGGACGCTGGGAAATACGCCGAAGCATCTTCCGTGAAAAAGGTATCTCCAGCCAACTCTTAGTTTTAACAGACTTAAGTCGTGCTCTACGTGAAGAAGAGCGTCAAGCTTGGCAACGTTTAGTTAGAGTTTTAGGACATGAGCTAAACAATTCTCTTGCACCAATTAAATCAATTGCTGGCAGTCTAGAAAACATGCTTACTCGTAAAACTCCTGATTGGGAAGAAGATATTAAACATGGTCTTTCTGTAATTGCTGGACGTGCTGAAGCGCTAAATCGTTTTATGGGTTCATATGCACGGTTGGCTCGTCTTCCTCAGCCTAAATTTCAATCTCTAGATGTTAGTGAATGGATAAAAAGGGTTGTGAGGCTTGAAACCCGTTTAAATATTGGGTTATGCCCTGGGCCGGATTTAACTTTAGAAGCTGATGGTGATCAACTTGATCAGGTTTTAATAAATCTACTTCGTAACGCCGTTGATGCAGCAATTGAAACTAATGGAGGGGTAACAGTTTGTTGGATTACTGCTAATAATTATCTAGAAATTATTATAGAAGATGAAGGAATGGGACTAGCAAATACATCTAATCTTTTTGTCCCATTTTTTACTACTAAGCCTCAAGGCTCAGGTATTGGGCTTGTTTTATCTCGCCAAATTGCTGAAGCTCATGGAGGAACTCTAACACTACAAAATCGACTTAATATCCAAGGCTGCGAGGCTAGACTAAGAATACCTTTACCTTCTGAATTTAGTAGTTCTGCTATGTAACCATTGTAGGTTGCTTATTTTTTCTTTAGCTTAATCTCAAATATCTTAGGCCAAAGCTTACCAGTAACAAAAAGTCTGTCTTTAGACAAATCATAAGCAATTCCATTTAATACATCTACTTGAGTAGTTACATCTTCAGGCTTTAATATTCCTGTAAGATCTATTGAGGCAGTAACATTTCCACTAGAAGGATCTATAACTATAATTCTATTAGTCTGCCAAACATTAGCAAAAATCTGTCCCTTAATATATTCAAGTTCATTAAGATTAGCTATAGGTTGACCATTTTCTGAGACAGAAATAGTTTTTAATACTTCAAAACTAAAAGGATCAATAAAACGAATCTTATTTGTTCCATCGCTAAGGATTAAGTTTTTCTCATCATTTGTTAGTCCCCAACCCTCGCCATAATATGAAAAGTCTTTTTCTTTTTGAAGACTCCCCAAATCATAGACAAAGCCTTTTTGATTTAGCCAAGTGAGTTGAAAAATTTTACCTTGAAAAATAGTCATTCCTTCGGCAAAATATTCTGCTGGAACGCTCACTTTTTTTGCTACCTTGCCTGTATCAACCTCTACAAGGCGCAAACTAGATTGACCTTGTAATCCAGTGCTTTCATAAAAAGATCCTTGATAAAAAACCAGTCCTTGTGTAAAAGCACTTGTATCATGAGGTAGAGTTTTAACTACTTCATAAGTGTAGTTGCCTTTCATATTTGCATCCAATAAAGCTATTTGGTTATTTTGGCTTTGAGCTTGCTCAGTTTGTGTGCAAGCAATAAAAAATAAAGAAAGAGTACTTAATAAAATTAAAGTTGCTGAATATATGGATTTTGACATTTTCTTAAAGTCCAAGTTTGCAATAAAATTAGATTAGGATTATAACAAGTTAAACTTGATTTTTAATAAAATTTTGTCCGGCTTTACAAAGGCTTACTTTGTGGATTACCTAAAATTATCAGACCTAAATAGCCTTAGCTCATTACTAAAAAAAGCTCTAAACTATTATAGAAGTAATTTTATAAAGTTTACTAAGTTTAGTATAATTATTTATTTACCTCTTTTAATATTAACTTTTTTACAAATAGCTATTTATTTCTTAAAAAAAGAAAAAATTTTTTCTTTTTTAATTTTAGATATTTTTGCCACAATATTAAGCCTAGTAACTCCTATTATAAATTTAGCCATTGAACCAACTGTTTATTTAGTATTAACTATTCTATTAATATCACTTATTAGGCAAGAAACAATAGACTACCAAAATATTAAAATAGTATTTCATAAAAGGTTAAATAATTTTATTAAAACTGCAATAATATTTTTTCTTTTTTTTATTACAATCCAGCAAATGACTCAACTAGTTTTATTAATACCACTTTCATTTAATACAATAAAAGAGTCTGTAAATATTGAGGTTTTGCTATTTTCAGAAAGTGTTATAGAAAAAATAAATAGTATTAATTTACAACAAATAATTAGTAATTTATATCCTAATATTTATTATTTTACAGAATTTATTTCAATGGTAATAGCCATTATATTTACTAAACAATATTATTTTTATATTCCAATAATTATAGTAGAAAATCTTTCTCAATTAGTTCCATTAAATAATTCTAAAAATCTATTTGCTGAAGTAAATGATATAGCTAAAAAATTCTTTTTCCTAGCATTACTTATTCCTTATTTAGTTAATCTTATAAATACGCTTATCTTTACTAAAATATTAGGGTTAAATGGTATATTAGAAGATATTTTACTTAATATTTCTATTGGTAAACAGTTTTCCTTATTTATTTCTGCAATAATTAATATTTTTATTTATCCAGTTTTAGTTATTGCTACATTTTTTTTATACTTAAAAGCACGTAATCTACTTGGAGAGACAGAAAATATTTTCTCAAAATACGAAGAAAGCTAATAGAATTGTAGGTTTATGGAAGAACAAGAATATAGCACAATGTTTGAGCTAGAAAACGATTATTGGTGGTTTGTAGCTCGTCGTCGATTGGTACAAGAAATTGTTAAAAAAGAAGCTGCACAATTTGATGACCCTAAGATTTTTGATGTTGGGTGTGGCACAGGAGCTAATTTAGCGGCTTTTAGCGAGTATGGTAAAAGTTTTGGTATCGATATGGCAACCTCAGCAATAAAGTTTTGCCGTTCTCGTGGGCTAACTAATTTAGTAATCTCTAAAGTTGAATCTTTAGCCTATCTTTCAGAAAGTTTTAGTATTATTACAGCCCTAGATGTACTTGAACATATTGATGATGATATTGCTGCAATGAAAGAACTTTATAGAGTATGTAAAGTTGGAGGGACGCTTTTAGTAACTGTACCTGCTTATGGTTTTTTATGGAGCGAGCATGATGAGGCACTACACCATCGTCGCCGCTATGCAGCTTATGAGCTACGTAATAAACTATCCCTAGCGGGATTTAATGTAGAGCGTTGCACTTATTTTATAACATTCTTTTTTTTCCCTATTTTATTCATAAGAATACTACAAAGTATTTTTAAGAACTCAACACATCCTAAAACATCACATATTGAACTCCCTAAATTAATTAATCAATTACTAATAGCCGTACTTGCCTTTGAACAATGGCTTTTGCATTTTATTAACTTACCCTTTGGTGTTTCTATAGTCTGTATTGCTCGTAAACCTAGAAATAATAAAGAGTTAACTAGCTCTAGTTTTACCTCTTAAAAATAAAACCTGTAAATAACTCTGTAAGTCTATAGTGCAAGTTTATATTTAAGATTACGTTCCTCTAGCAACAAATTACTAGCTACCAATTAAAAAAGCTTGAAGCTTAAAGGAGTATTTTATTATTATGGTAAGACTATTTTCAAAAGTTACTATTAGTAGGAAAAAGAGGAATAATTTGCCATCTACTTTCGATTATGTATCCATCCTAAAACCCGCTACAGAAGAACGCCCTTGGGGTACTTTCACAGTGCTCGATGAAGGGCAAAACTATAAAGTCAAGAAATTCGTGGTTTTACCTAAACATCGCTTAAGTTTGCAATATCATAATAAACGTTCAGAAAACTGGACTATTGTAGCTGGTAAGGCTTTGGTTACTAGAGATAATGAAGTTTTTGAAGTAGAAGCCGGTCAAACAGTCTATATCCCCCTTAAAGCAATACACAGAATAGAAAATATTGGTCTAGAACCTGTTATTGTTATTGAAGTTCAGTATGGCTCTTATGTTGGAGAAGATGATATTGTTCGTCTAGAAGATGACTATAATAGAAATACCTAGTCAGTTCTAGTAGAACCCTGATTCACCCTCAGGTCTAGTTTTCCAACGACGATGAACCCACATCCATTGATCAGGGTAGAGTTTAACAATTTTTTCTACTACTTTATTAAATTGCGCTGTGTTTTGATAAATATCTTCTTTTTGATCGCCTGTAATAATTAATTCTACTTCGGGTTCAAAATGAAGTTTATGTTTACCCAAAGCTTCATCCCATAATAAAAAACCAGGTACAACTGCTGCCCTAGTACGTAGTGCTAGGGTAGCAAGCCCAGTAGTGGAACAAGCAGGAATACCAAAAAAATCACAAAAAACCCCTTGATTTCTTACTGTATTTAAGTCAATTAAAATTCCTACTGCTTCACCTCGTTTTAAGGCTGAAAGAATTGCTTTTACTGAATTGTTTTTATCAATTGCTTTATTGCCTTTACAACTCCTGTAATAATCTACAAGCCTATCAATATAAGGGTTATCTATTTGCCGAACTAAAATATTATGAGGATATCCATAACTAGCATGTGCAAATGATGAGAGTTCCCAAGCTCCTACATGTCCTGTAAGAAAAAGTACTCCACGACCTTTATTTATTGCATTAAGGTAATGTTCTAGCCCTTCATAAACAACTATTTTTTCAATTTCTGAGCAAGTAAATTTAGGGAAATAGCTAAATTCAGCTAAAAGTCGGCCAAAATTACGAAAAACTCCTTTAATAATTTTTTCATGCTCTTGACTAGATAAATTAGGCAAAGCCATTTCTAGATTTTTCCTAGCAGTAAGACGTAAGCGCTTTGCTAGTAAGTATCCTAAATAACCAAAGAAATAGGCTATTTTAAGGCGGATTGGTCTAGGTAAAATTGCCAGTGCCCTTAAAATAGTGCTAACCAAAACATACTCTAAATAACTTTGTGCGTTTCTTGATTTCACAATTCTAGTAATAAACCTGCAAGTAAAGCAGTTCGCGTTGCTAAAGATGGAAGTAGAACATGTTCATATTCAGCATGTGCCCCATCTCCATCAGCACCTAAACCATCTAATGTAGGAATACCTAAAGCTGAGGTAATGCAAGCCTCGCTTACTCCACCTGTTGAAACTTCGCCAAGTTCAAAACCTAATTTAGAAGCAACTTCTCTAGCTTTTTGATAAAGAGAAATAACTTTTTCAGTACGTTCTAAAGGAGGCATGCCTATTTTACCAGCTATTTCTAGCTCTGCTCCTCTTAGGTGAGGCTCTAAAGCCTTTATTTTAGAGTCTATAGCACGGCCATCAGTTAAACGACAAAACCTTACATCTATTTCTGCTCTAGCACTATCAGCAACAACATTAGGGCGAATTCCTCCACTTATAACACCAACATTTACTGTAGTTCCCCTCTCATAATCAGTAAAACTATTAAGGATTTCTATTTGGTGTGCAAGTTCAGTAATTGCACTAATTCCTTTACGAAGATCAGCACCAGCATGAGAGGCGCGACCTCGAATATTTAGAACATAATTGGCACAACCTTTGCGCTCTGTTTTCACTGCTCCACCAGGCCAAGCTGGTTCTAGGTCTAATACGTAATCACAATTAAGCGCTTCTTGTTCTAATACTCCTTGGTAAGGTTCGCAATCAGTTTCCTCAAGTGAACTAAAGAAAAAAGTTAAAGGATGACTTGGGTTTTTATCTAATGCTTGTAAAAGCTCTAAAGTATGTATTGCTACAACTAAACCTGCTTTCATATCATAGCTACCTGGGCCAAAAAGCTTATCACCCTCAATTCTTATAGGACGCATAGCAAGAGTACCAAGGGGCCAAACCGTATCCATATGGCCTAAAACCATTATAGCCTTACCTTCGCCACCATAGCGGCCTACAACTACATTTCCACCATTTTCAACAGGAATTTCTTTAGCTTTAACACCTAATTTATCAAGACGATTGCTAAGATAAGTAGCTAGATTATTAACAGCATTTGGAGAGTCTGAAGGTGACTCTATTTCCACCAAGGTTTTTAAGTCTTCAATCATTTGAGGTAGTCGAGCCTCAGCTTTATTAAGTAAATCTTTCACTGATTTCTCCTAAAAAGTTTAGTAAACCCATAAGAATAGCGATCTAAATGCTTAGGGTCAAATTTAGTTAGTTAGTTTTATAACTTTTAGTTAAAATTAGCAAAAACCTTTGTAAACGGGATGAGGAAGCAGAATTAAGAGCTAGAAAATTGGCTGAGAAACTACGCGCTTTAGCTGTTGCCCCTAGTGAGTTATAAATAAAAAACACTAGACAGAGCTAGTGCTTTTTATTCAGATTATTTTAGAGCCTACTAAGTTTAATTCCTAATAGGTTGTTGTTCAGTAATAGCATTTTCCTTATAAGCTTTAATTAGAAGGTCTATTGATTCAAGTTCTCTACGAATTTCTTCGCCTTTTTCAGTATCTCCTACTCTACGATATGATTCATAAATTCTTACATCTTGGATAGTTGGAATAATATCTGAGCCTTGAGTAATAGCTTCTGTTACAGATTCAAAGTGATGGTGTTGGGCTAAAAAAGTACGTTTAGCGTCCAAAATAAGCGTATACCCTTTATCACCATAAGCTTCTGAAAAGGCACCATCTATAGTAATAGCTTTACCACTGTTTTTAAGAGGATTTTCTCCTTGTTCTAATTTAACAGGAACATGTCCATTAACAATTAAGCCATCTTCAGGAGAAATTCCAAATTCATTAAAAATATTTTCACAGAACTCTTTAGTATGAATTAGTTTAAAGTAAGGATTTTTTGTTTCCTTATGTGTAGCTTTATCAGCCACAAAATAAGTTTCAAATGTTGCCATTTTATCCTTACCAAATAAAGGAGAAAGCGGGCCTGTCCATAAATACCACAACATATCTACATCTTTTTGCATTTTATTGCGAAAAGCTCTTTGAACAACAACATTAAGGGCTTCAAAAAGGGCTTTTCCTTTGTACTCAACCCCATCTACAGGCATATTTAAATAGTTACCTTCATCATCTACAGGAACAGCACCATGAAAAATTAAATTATGGTCACGCCTTAAGTACATTGCGCCGTGCTGAGCAACATAACTCATTTGTTTCCATAACATAGGGCTAAGTAGGAAAGATTGTTTTAATCTATCAATACAAGCTTGTTCTTCTAAAGACAATTTATAAGGGTCATTCCAATCTATTGTTGGGAAATGGTCATCTAGTAAGGGATAAGTCTTACCATCTATCTCTAGAGTTTTTTCTATTGGGCTAATACGATGGAGTAGATTACGATGCTCCATTTTATATTCAGGATTACGATTAACAGTTTGACCTTCAAGCTTAAATTGAATAATCGACATGGCTTTTTGCATTCTTGCCATTAGTTGAGGATCTCTTAATCCTTCACCTTTACAGCTAAAACGAGTGACAGGATCATCTCCATAAACAGTGCGAGCAAGCTTTTCAAGTGGTGCAGCAGGAATTCCATAACCTTCTTCTAGTTGAGAAAGTCGGCGATAACGTAAAGAAACCCGCATTACAGTTGCAATACAAGCCTCTTGCCCGAGACAAGCGCCCATCCAAGAAACATCATGATTACCCCAAGTAATTGCTACTGTAGGTTGACGCATAATGTAGTCTATTACTCGGTCAATACGTGGGCCACGATCACCTAAATCACCTGCTACAATTAGTTCTGAAACTAACAAGTTACGAATAACGTGTGCTGCAAGTCTTAAAATATCTAGGTCTTTACTATGTGCAACAAGTTCATCAAAAATTGCATTAAAATATTCCTCTTTACGATTCATTATTGGTTCAAATAAAAGTTCTCGAAAGAGGATTTTATAAGGGTCGGGAAAGAATTTTTCTAAGGTTTTTTGGCTATATTCACAAGCTAGTTTTCTTAAAAGCTCAAACTCAAGTCTAATAGTACGACGAAGGAAACTACTTCTAGCTTCAAGTGTGGAAAGCTCTGCGGTAAGATTAGCAAAAGTTTCTCTAGGATAATAAATTAAGTTAAGAAGGTTTAATTTTTCCTCTGTGCTTAATTTATCTCCAAAAGTTTCTTCTACTAAAGGGCGTAGTGAGCCAGAAGCATTATTAATAATATGTTTTAATTTTTTAAACTCTCCATGAACATCGCTAACAATATGAATTGTTCCTTTAGGTAGAGTTAGAACAGATTTTAGATGTGCAATTTGTGCTAAGGCTGCATCTGTAGTTGGGTAGAGTTTGCTTAAAAATCTTAATTGGGTCAAGGTTTCCTCTGTAAAAGCAGTTGATGAGGAGTTTTGCGCTTCAAGTTGAGTTTTAGCAGTACTCATAAAAAAATCTCCTATTAAAACCAATAATGCCCAGCACTCTAGTACTGGGCTATTGTTAATTATTCCTAGCAAAGCTAAGAAAAAATAAAAGAGTTACTATTTTAGTAATTTAGGCAACTGTAACATCTTTACAGAGATAAACATCTTGTATTGAGTTAAGTAACTTAATACCTTGATCCATTGGGCGTTGGAAGGCTTTACGGCCAGAGATTAAGCCTGTACCACCTGCACGTTTATTAATTACTGCTGTACGTACAGCTTCAGCAAAATCATTATCGCCAGAAGCACCACCTGAGTTAATTAAGCCTTGACGACCCATATAACAATTAGCAACTTGATAACGTGTAAGGTCTATTGGATGGTCGCCAGAAAGTTCTGTATAAATTTTCTTATTAGTTTTACCGTAAGGACTTTCTTTAGTAGATAAAACATTATAACCGCCATTATTTTCTGGAAGTTTTTGCTTAATAATATCGGCTTCAATAGTTACACCAAGATGATTAGCTTGTCCTGTTAAGTCTGCGGCTACGTGGTAATCTATGCCACCAGTCTTAAATGCATTATTACGTAAATAGCACCAAAGAATTGTTGCCATACCTAGTTCATGTGCACGCTGAAAAGCTTGGCTAACTTCAATAATTTGACGGCTAGATTCAGGAGAGCCAAAGTAGATAGTTGCACCTACAGCAACAGCACCCATATTCCAAGCTTGCTCAATAGTTCCAAACATAATTTGGTCAAATTTGTTAGGATAGGTTAAAAACTCATTATGGTTGATTTTAACAATAAAGGGTATTTTATGAGCATATTTACGGGCGCAGGAGCCAAGTACACCATAGGTAGAAGCAACCGCATTACAACCACCTTCAACTGCTAGTTTAACAATATTTTCACCATCAAAATACATTGGGTTAGGGGCAAATGAAGAGCCACCTGAATGCTCAATTCCTTGGTCTACAGGCAATATAGACATATAACCAGTATTAGCTAAACGTCCAGTGCTAAATAGGGCTTGCAAACTTCGTAATACTTGAGGAGAACGATCGGTTTGTATAAAAATACGATCAACAAAATCGGGGCCAGGTAAATGTAAGGATTCTTTAGGTATACCTTTTGATTGATGCTCTAATAAATTTTTTGCGTCATCTCCAAGATATTGCTCAATGGTTTCTATCATAAAATTTTTGCCTTTCTGTATTTGCTAACCGCACTTGGGTTGCTTTAGTAAAATTTGGTGGTACGTGAAATGGCCTCCATTCTATCACTTAGTAAGAAAAAACTGAAGGATCCCATTGCTAAAGCAACAAAATCCTTACAGAAAAATTCCTATGACCTTATATATATCTAAATCATCAATCCTATATATCGCCTAATTGCCAGTTAATCATTTTTTTGCCATTATTTTCTAAAGCTTGGTTAATTTTTGAAAACACTTTGCTACCAAAAAAGCCGCTTCTAGCTGATAATGGCGATGGATGGGCACATTTAATAATGGTGTGATGGGAATCATCAATTAATTTTTCTTTCTTTTGTGCATATCCTCCCCAAAGTACAAATACTACTGGATCTCTTTTTTCATTTACTTTACCAATTACTGCATCTGTAAATTTTTCCCAACCCTTGTCTTTATGCGAATTAGGGGTATGAGCACGGACTGTTAAGACTGCATTAATCATTAACATGCCTTGTTTTGCCCAATCAATTAAGTAACCATGACTTGGGATCTTAAAGGATATATCTTCTTTTAATTCTTTATACATATTAACTAAAGATGGTGGCGGTTTAATGCCTGGACGTACAGAAAAACATAGTCCATGAGCTTGGTTATCATCATGGTAGGGATCTTGACCAAGTAATAGTACATTTACTTCATCATAAGGAGTTAAAGTAAAAGCAGAAAAAACATCCTCCTCAGGAGGAAAAATGGTATGATTTTTTCTTTCATCTTCTACAAAGGCTTGTAATTGTTTGAAATAAGGTTTTTCAAATTCATCTGCTAGAACATTTTGCCAAGAGGCAGGAAGCTTAGGGTTTGTCATTTAGTTTTCTACTCCTATTTTTGGACAGATATCTTTTAATACACATTCTGAGCATTTAGGTTTTTTTGCAGTACAAACATAACGACCATGTAAAACCATTGCAGGGCCAAATTGTACCCATTCATCTTGAGGAACTATTTTCATTAATGCTCTTTCTATAGCCTCAGGATTACCTTCTTTAGTAAGCCCCATTCTAGGGCTAATTCTATGTACATGAGTATCAACAATAATACCAGAAGGTATTCTAAAAGCGTTGTTTAACACAACATTAGCGCTTTTACGAGCAACACCTGGTAAAGTGGTTAGTTCTGCCATTGTTTTAGGAACTTCCCCAGCAAAGTTTTCTAGTAAAGCTCTACAAACATCTTGAATTTGTTTTGCTTTCTTTTTGTAAAATCCTGTGGGCTTAAGTACTTCTTCTAGTTCTCCTATATCAGCATCAGCAACAGCTTGGGCATTTGGATATTTAGGAAACAATATTTTTGTTACTTTATTAACTCTTTCATCAGTACATTGAGCAGCTAGAATTGTTCCTATCAGTAGTTGTAAGGGATTGTCCCAATCAAGCTCATAGCGGGCATTAGGGTATTTTTCTTTTAATATTTCTATTAGTTTATTTATATCCATAGTTAGAAAATTGTCCTCCTAGAAAAGGAATATAGCGAAATTACGGCAAAATAGCAACTTAAAATAATCAGTTCCTTCGATTATATTTAACGAAAAGCCGCTTCACGAAGCATATTATTATCTTGAGAGTAGGAAAAGAGGCGTAATTTTTCCCAAATTATTGTATCTAAATTTTGAAGATCTGGGGTTTCTTTAGGTATTGCAAGGCCAATGGTTTCACGTTTTTCTAACTTTAGCTCTAAGTCTTTTACTATAGGGTTACTTGAGCTAGTAGTATTAAGGTCTAAGAATAGGTAAATTGATGGGATAACAATTATAGTACGGCCATCAACAAAGCTAATAAAGGCTTGAGCTTGTTGGGGAAAATTTAGAATTAAAGAGTTATGAATTTCTCCTTTTTGGCCCCATAACATTAAAAAGCTACCTAAGCGTTTTTTTTCAATAGCCTTACATCTAAAGCGTGCAGAATCAATAATCCAAGGCCATTTAGCCATTTCCTTACCAAGGGTTTGTTCATAAAGAGCTAGAAGAGGAAATTCTTGGTTAAAAACATGGTCTAACCCATAAAAATTATTTATTTGTTGAAGTAGGTCAGAAATAAACTTTGGTTCTCGATTAAGTGTAAAGCTAAGCAGCATAAACTTAAGTAAACGTTGATCTAGTATGGCAGGAAGTCGGCCTTCTTCTAACTCTTGAACAAATGCACGCTCAGCATCAAAAAGCCTTGCATAACTTGTTTGAGGCATTCCCATTAACTCACGAACTGCACGAAATCCATTTGCTAGAGTTTTATGTTTTGTTGTGCTCAATTTTTATCTGCTCCTTAAAAACATCTTATTTCCGGTAGTTCTTTAAGATAGAAAACCATTTTAATTATTTTATTAATGGATTAAAAATTTTGGCTTAAAGATACTACATTAGCTAATTGGGTGCAATTTCTTGAAAACCTGCAAATAAAGACTAAATACCAGTTAAACATATGACAAAAATTCTTCTTAAACCCATCTACTCTACTTAAAAACTACATTTATTTAATTAAAAACCACTATGTTTATAAACCCTTTTCTAACTATTTTAGACTTAAGTATTTTACCCTCAGATGACCGTCAATATCAGCTTATAGAAGGAGAATTTATTATGTCTCTCATTCCAAGTTTAATACACCAAAGGGTAATGTTTAACATGCTATTTCTTTTAGGAAAGTATCTAGAACAAAACCCTATTGGAGAAGTTATTTCTAGCCCTGCATTAATATTAAGTGATTTTAACTGTCTAGTCCCAGATATTGTTTTTATTCCAAAATCACAACAAGATAAAGTAATAGCCCACGACCAGCTTATAAAATCGCCTGATCTAGTCATAGAAATACTTAATAGTGAGATAGAAAGTGACCTTAGGGATAGACGTGTAAAACGACAGCTTTATGAAAAATATGGAGTAAAAGAATATTGGATTATTTCCCCTGAAAATCATAATATTGAAATATACCGTGTACCTAAGTTAGATTTAATAAAAATCCTACAAGGAAGAGAAATTTTATCTAGTGCTTTATTGCCAGGATTTTATTGCCTAAGTCAAGAAATATTTAGAAACCTCCCCTAAGAGAAATTAAATCAGGAGCACATTTAATTAAATGGAAACTAAAACTGAAAGCAAAGCCAAGCATCCTCCTGTTTGGATATTTGGTCTTTTATACTTACCTTATGGTATTTCTGGGTCTTTTGCTAGTGCAACACTTGGAGCAATTTTGCAAAAAAACAATGTAGATAAGGATAAAATTGCTAGCGCAGTAGCATTCTCTCTTTTAATAGCGACTTTTCAATTTTTATGGACACCAACTGTAGACATAGGTTTTAGGCGACGAACTTGGTTTATAATTTTGTGTGTTTTAGGTGGGCTAACAATGGCTTCAACAGCTTTAATAGATGTAGCCAATAATATTAATCTTTTTATTTATATGGTGCTGGCTTCACAGGTTTTTATTAATTTAACCGGCCCTTGTATCGGTGGTTTAATGGCTACAACCCTACCTGATGATGTAAGGGGAAAGGCTTCGGGGTTTTCTAATGCAGGTAATATTGGCGCTGGTGCAATTGGTGCTGGTATTTCGCTTTCTTTATATCAATACTATTCCTTACCTGTTGTAAGTATTGCTACAGGTCTTATGTTAATGGCTCCTGGTTTAATAGCTTTAGCAATTCCTGAGCTTAAACCTATTAAACGTAAAGCCTTAGAGCTATTTCGTACTATGTTAAGAGATGTTTGGACTACGGCTAAATCAAGAACAGGTTGGAGTGGAATGCTTTTTTGTATTTCTCCTGTAGGAACGGCTGCGGCAATGCAACTCTTTACTAGCTACTCTAACGACTATAAAGCTAGCGAAAGCGTTGTAGCGATTGTTAATGGTTATGCTGGTGGAGTTATCACAGGAGTTTCCTGTATTCTTAGCGGGTATTTATGTGACCGAATGAATAGACGGATAGCCTATTTACTTGCTGGAACGGCTACTGCAATTTGTGCCTCTCTAATGGCACTTGCACCAATGAATCAAACTACTTATATTGTCGGCGCATTAACTTACTTATTAGTAACAGGTCTTTGCTATGCAGCATTTACAGCAGCTGTACTAGAAATTATTGGTAACGCTGGAGCTACGGCCTCTACACAATATGTTTTATTTACTGCTGCTGGTAATTTTGCTATTGCTTATGTAGTAAAACTTGAGGGTTATGGATATACTTGGTGGCAAGCTGCCTACGGTCAAGCTACTGCACCTAGAGGAGCATTATTTGCCGATGCATTCCTTAATATAGCAGGTGTAATAGTACTATCAATTTTAGTAGTAACTTTAGGAATTGGCAGAGGTAAGCCTTTAGATGCATCAAAAACAGCTTAATTAAATTTTCTGAAGCTTAATTTTCTATGACTTTTAGAAAGAGATTTAGAAATAAAATCTCTTTTGCAAGCCAGGCTCAAGATTGTAAAATATTTGATCTATCTGAACTCAAAAGCTGCTAGCACAAAAAGGAAAATTAATGAAGATAATTCTCACTCACATCCAGGGTTCTCGAAATGGTACTAAATCAGAATATGATAGCCCTATTGTGCGTGTTGGACGCGATCCAAAAGACTGCCAGCTTATTTTTAATAGTATTGAAGAGCCTGGAGTATCTCGTATACATGCAGCAATTTCATTTGAAGAAGGAATATTTTATTTAGAAGATAATAAAAGCCGTAATGGGACTTTTGTTGATGCTATACAAGTTCAAGGAAAAATAGCCATTACCCGAGGTAGTTTTATTCAATTTGGTGTTGAAGGGCCGATAGTTCAATTTGATTTTGATCTTAATTATAAATCTAAACCGGCTAAAGCTTCTAAAACTAAACCTGTTCCTAAAGTTGAGCCTCCACTTTCACAAGTATTAGATGATAGCCCTAAAATAACTTGTCCTTCTTGTGAAGCAAAATGTAGCTTTGATGCTAAATTTTGTAGGCGCTGTGGTTGTGCACTACTTCCTAATATAGATCTTTCTATTTATGACAATGCTGCTCCTGATATTACTATGGCACCAATGTCTAAAGAAGAACGTGAAGCACAAGAAAGAAAACGAATTATAGAATCAGCTGCTTTATCTCCAGTATTTAGAGGCTGTGCTGTTTGTGGGAGTAAATTAACAGGAGATCCTAAGTTTTGTGGTTCTTGTGGAGCATTAATTCATCCTGATTCATCAGGGTTAAATGAAGATAAAAGCTTAACTCCTCAACCAGTGGCAACAGCTTATGTTTCTATGGATAAAATTGCTAGTGAAGCGCCATCTGCTAACAAAGTGCGTAAACCTAAAACTAAACCTGATAATCCAACTGTTTCTGATTTATCATCAGAAATGGGAATTAATCAGTCATTAGAGTTAGAGCAGCCAAAATCTATAGTATCCCCTAATATGGCTTCTGTTTCTCCTATTTCGGCTCCTTTAAGACCATTAGAAAAAACCTCAAGTGCTATTAAAATTGAGCTACCACATGCACAAAGACAAGGGCCACTTATTCCCCCTAATAAAGCCCAAGAACCTAAAGAAGCTCAAGTCTCCCAAAATAAACCTACTCTAACAAATGCATTTCAAATGCTAAATAAAACTTTTTCTCCAGGTTATACTCTACTTCTTTCTGCTCAAGCCCTAGCCAAAGAAGGCAGAAACAAATTAGCACTAGATGAGTGTGAACGAGCCTTACGTTTAGACCCACACCTACCAGAAGTTTATCAGTTTATGGGACAGCTTTTTTTATCCTTAGGCGAAAATACTCAAGCTGTTGAAGCATTTGAAAAAGCCATCCAAATGCAGCCGACATTTGGAGAAGTCTATGCAGATTTAAGCCAAGCTTATTTACTCTCAGGTCGCTATGAAGAAGCAGCTAAACTTGCTAAAGAAGCAATAAGTGTAGAACAAGTTAACCCCTCAGCTTTTTATACAATTGGACATGCATTAATGGAAATGGGTGATTATGCTAATGCCTTTGAAGCCTTTTCTCGTGCTATAAAACTTAAGCCCGATTGCCCAGAAGCTCATTTAGGATTAGCTAATATACAATTTCGTGGTGGTAGGGTTGATGATGCCATTGTATCTTGTAGAAAAGCTATTAAAAGCCGTCCTGATTATTACCAAGCATTTTGTTTATTAGGTCAAAGTTTTAGAGCCAAAAAACAGCTAGCCGATGCTCAACAAGCTCTTAAACAAGCAATCAAACTTAAACCAGACTATTCCATTGCTTACAATTATTTAGCTCTAAATTATCGCTCTCAAGGAAATCTTGATGAAGCCGAAGCAGCCTGTTATAAAGCCATTGCGCTTGATCCTAATTTACCAGAAAACCATAACACTATGGGGTTACTTTATGGTGAACGAGGTGATTATTCAGAAGCAATTAATGAATATAAAAAAGCTTTAGCCTTAAGACCTAATTATGCTGAAGCTTACAACAACGTAGGGTTATGTTACTTTAAGACAAACTCCTTAGAGCTTGCTATAGAGTATTTTGAAAAAGCAATCACTCTAGAGCCTCAATTTGTTTTAGCTAGAGTTAATTTAGCCCTATGTTATTTTAAGAAACAAGACAAAGATAATGTAAAAAAACAATACGATATTCTCTATGAGTTAGATGAAAGTCGGGCAGCTAAACTTTATCAAAAAATTAAATCTCTCTTAAAGTCTTAATTTAATTATTCTCTAACTCCATTTTAGTTAAACTCTTCTACACTATCTACCTTTAAGATCCAAACCATTAATATCAACCTTTAACATAATATTTTTCCTTTTCTCTAGGCAATTAAGCTTTGTTTGATTAATTTCTAGGGTAAAATAGAAACTATGGGCAAAAATAAAACGTTCCTTTTCCTTAGCTATCTTAAAATAAGCTAACCTATAAAAACTTAATTTATTCATTCTTAGGAGTAAAACCCTATATGCAACGAGTTACTTTAGAAGATGTTTGGATGGCATTTGATAATATTCAACAACATAAATTACGCTCACTCCTAACCATTTTAGGTGTAGTTGTAGGAACAATGACAGTTATTGTTATTTCCGCTTTTGTTTCTGGAATTGAAACAAGGGTAAAAAAAGAAATAGAATCCTTTGGTACTAATTCTATTTATATTTATAAATTTGAACCTGGCTTTAATTTTGATATATCACGTGAAGAAAGAATGCGTAAACCTATTGGATATGCTGAATATCAAGCTATTGCTCGTGAGTGTGAAGCCCTTAGCGAATCAACTATTTTCCTCTCACCAGTACCTTTTGATGCTGGGCCGCTTGTTCCAAGAATCCCTGTTCGTTATCAAGATAAAGAAATGCTTAATGCTACTGTAACTAGCTGCCTACCTTCTTATTTTCGTATGGGAACAATTGGAATAGATGAAGGCCGCTTTTTTACTGAAGCAGAAAATGACCATCGCGCTGATGTTATTGTAATAGGCCAAGATGTAGCTAATGCTCTTTTCCCTAATTTATCTGCTCTAGATAAAAACCTACTAATAGATGGCCGTAGTTTTAGAATAATTGGAGTTTTAGAAAAACGAGATACTTTCTTAGTAGGTGATGAAGATCCTAATAATGAAAACAAATCTGTTTATATGCCTTATTTAACAATAAGAAAAATATATCCTCAAATAAAAGACCATTTTGTTATGGTACAAGCTAAGCCTGGACAGTTAGAAAAAGCTGTTGATGAAATCCGTCAAGTTTTGCGCCGCCAACGTGGTGTTAAATTTACAGAGAAAGATAATTTTGGTGTTTCTACAGCTGATCAAATCGTCACCCAATTTAATGCTATTACAGGCGGTATAGCAATAATGATGGTTGCTATCTCTAGCGTTGGATTGCTGATAGGAGGTATTGGCGTAATGAATATTATGTTAGTATCTGTTACAGAACGAACTAAGGAAATAGGTATACGTAAAGCTCTTGGAGCAAGACGACGTGATATTATTTTACAGTTTTTAGTCGAAGCAGCTACATTAACCGGCTTAGGTGGAATAATTGGTATTTTACTTGGATGGGGTGCAGCAGAGCTTGTAAAACTATTTGTTCCTACTTTTATCCCTCTTTGGGCACCTATTTTTGGGTTTCTTGTTTCTGTTGGCTTAGGCATTCTTTTTGGGCTTTGGCCTGCTTGGAAAGCCGCTCGCCTAGACCCTATTGAAACTTTGCGCTATGAGTAAAGCTATTAGAGTAGCTATTAATAAACTATTCTTTAATAGACTATTTAAGTTAATATTAAAAGCTTTAGAAAACTATTTTTCTTAAGGAATCAATAAAATTATGACAGAAACAAAGCGTTGGCAACGTAAAGCATCTAGAACTTTTCCTAAAATTTCCCCAGCAGCTTTTCAACACCCAATGGACTTAAAAGCCTTAGAAGCAGTAAAAAGCATTTCTGGCGTAGATTTCCTAATACGTAAAGTAATAGAGTTTGCTTTTGAACGTTACTACTATATCACTAATATTGCTGATAGTATTAGAGTTACATCAAGACAATGCCCTTTACTAAATGATATGCTTCTAGACGCTTGTGATATCCTAGATGTAGATGTACCAGAATTTTACGTTGATCAAAACCCTGTAGCTAATGCCTATACTTTTGGCTCAGAAAAACCCTTTGTTGTACTCCAATCAGGGCTTGTTGACCTTATGACAGACGATGAGCTTTTTACCGTTATTTGTCATGAAATAGGCCATATTAAATGCGGCCATGTTCTCTATAAAATGGTTGCTCGTTTCTTAAGCATTATTGTTGAATATATTGCAGATAAAACATTTGGCTTAGGTAGTCTAATTACTGGCCCAATTATGGTAGCTTTTTATGAATGGGATCGTAAAGCAGAACTATCAGCAGACCGTGCAGGACTCTTAGGAATACAAAATCCCAATGTAGTAATCTCTACGCTTATGAAATTAGCAGGTGGTTGTAGCAAAGTAGCAGCACAACTTGACCGTGATGAATTTTTGCGCCAAGCAGAAAACTACCAAGAACTTGACCATAGCACCTTAAATCAATTCTATAAGTTCTTACAAGTAGTTAATCGAACACATCCTTTTCCTGTTTTAAGAGCAAAAGAAATAAATGAGTGGGCAAAATCTACTGAATATTTCAACATACTTAATGGAATTTACCCTCGTTTAGATATGCAGCCTTATTATTCTAATTCAGAAGGTTATAATTATAGAGGCTATCAACCACCACCATCACCAGGCTATACCCCATCAGATTATCCTCCACCAACTTACCGTCCTCCATCAGGTGGAGGGAGATATTCACCAAGCGGGTTTTCTCAAGGAAATGTTGCTCCTAGCGCTTATGCTTCAACAACTTGCCCAAATTGCAATGCTACAGTTGAAGCAAAAGCAACATTCTGTCATATTTGTGGTTCAACTATTGTTGGCTCAATTGCTGTTATGGAAAAGGGTTCTGAGGCTCAACAAACTCCGCCTTCTTCGGCAATTAATCAAGGACAACAACCACAAGCGCCACAATCAAGCGCTACCCAGCAATCACAACCACTGCCTAAACCAGATAATAAACCTCGCTGTCGTAACTGCGGAACAACTATAAAACCTACAGATGATTACTGTCCATCCTGTGGGCTAAATATTCGTTTTGACTGGTAGGAATACGCTATAAGAAAGTTGGGCTATTCTATAGTTGATAGCGTTGCAGCCGTCTATAAAGTGCGCTGCGACTTAAACCTAGTGCTTCGGCAGCACGACTTACATTTCCTTCATAACGAGCTAGGGCTTTTTTAATTAATAAACACTCTACATCTTCTAAACTCATATCTTCAAGCCTTGGAGCACTCTCACGGCCTGCTCTTAAGCCTAAGTCTGCTGACTTAATAGTGTTACTTTGAGCCATTAACACGGCTCTTTCTAAAGAATGGTCTAACTCACGAACATTTCCAGGCCAAGAATGATGTAAGAGTTCTTGCATAGCATTATCATCAATACCAATAATTTTTTTTCGATAACGCTGCGAATGTTGGCGCAAGAAATGGGCTGCTAGTAATGGGATATCTTCCCGTCGATTGCGTAAGGGAGGGAGTCTAATCTCAATAGTGTTTAAGCGAAAAAGTAAATCCTGACGAAAACGATTAGCATTAACTTCTTCATTAAGGTCTGCATTAGTTGCAGAAATTATTCTAACATCTGCTTTACGTGTACGAGATGACCCTACACGTTCAAACTCGCCTGTTTCCAAAACTCTAAGTAGTTTAGCTTGAAGATTAAGCGGCATGTTTGCTATTTCATCTAAAAATAATGTTCCTGTATCAGCTAGTTCAAATCGTCCAACACGCTCTGCTTTAGCGTCTGTAAAAGCTCCTTTTACATGACCAAAAAGTTCTGATTCAAAAACTCCTTCTGAAAGCCCACCAGCATTAACCGTTACTAAAGATTTTGCTGAGCGAATAGAAACTGCATGTAAAGCTTGGGCTACAACGCCTTTTCCTGTGCCGTTTTCACCAGTGATTAAGACATTAGCATCTGAAGGGCCAACCCTTGCAATCATTTGCAAAATAGGTTTCATTGCCGCAGACTCAGCAATTAAGTTTGGAAGACTTTGACCTTCATTTCTAAGGAGTTGGTTTTCTGCTTCTAAGCGTTGTCCTTTACGTAAGGCTTGTCCAAGCTCAATTTGATTTCTTAGAATGCTAACAAGTCTTTCATTTTCCCAAGGTTTTTGAACAAAATCCCTTGCTCCGCGCCGCATTGCCTCTACGGCTAGTTCAACGCTACCCCAAGCTGTCATAACTACTATTGGTAGAGTTGCATCTATGGCTTGAAGGCGAGAAAGTAAGTCTAAGCCTTCTTGACCAGAAGTTGTGTCTCTAGCGTAATTTAAGTCCATCAGTAATGCATCAAAGTCTTTTGTGTTTATTGAACTTAATACACTAGCTGGAGATGTAGCGGTTTCTATTTGAAAACCTTCACTTTTAAGCAATAAACGTAATGCTTCTAAAATATGAGGCTGATCATCTGCAATTAAAATTTTTGGGAATGCCATTTTCTAAACCTTAGTAAAATAAAGATTTGCTATATAATTACAATCAAGTTAATTAATTTGATTAACTTGATTAACTTAATTAGACTCACTTAAACAACCCAACCATCGCGCAGTCTAATAATACGATTACCATAACCAGCATTTTGTTCTGAGTGAGTGACTTGGATTATAGTTGTTCCCATTTGATTTAACATACGAAACATTTCCATAATCTCTCTACCCTGATCTGAATGAAGATTACCTGTAGGCTCATCAGCTAAAATTAGCTTTGGGCCAGCAATAATAGCCCTTGCAATGGCTACAAGTTGTTGCTGACCACCAGAGAGTTGATTAGGGTAAAGATCTTTTTTTCCAACGATTTGAAACCTGTCTAAAATATCACAAACTAAACTATGGCGCTCATTTCGTTTAATATCACGATAAGAAAGAGGGACTTCTAGATTTTCATATACTGTTAAATTATCTAAAAGCTGATAGCTTTGAAAAACAAATCCAATATATTTTTTATGTAAATCTGCTCTCTCTTTTTTACTAAATTTATGTACAGCATGATTTAGAAAATAATATTCTCCTGTCCAAGCGCTGTCATGCATTCCTAGCAAATGAAGTAGAGTAGATTTACCAGCCCCAGATGGCCCCATAATTGATACAAATTCACCTTCAGCAACATAAAAATTTACTTTTCTTAGCACATAAGTTTTACTTATGCCATGAGCATAGGTTTTATCTATATCTCGTAGAGATATCATAACTCCCCCTAAGTCTAAGTCTGAAAGTAGAGTTATAGTTAATCATACTCTAAACTGTCTTTCATTAAGCATTTACGCTCATACGTTCTTCAACAATTCGGCCATCAAATAAGTGAATTGTACGGTCGGCATGACGTGCAAAACGTTGATCATGAGTCACCATACAGATAGTAGCACCACCTCTATGTAAATCCCTAAGTAGTTCCATTACAGCTTCACCATTTTTTGAGTCTAAATTTCCCGTAGGTTCATCAGCCATTAGAATTAAGGGTTGACCAGCAATAGCTCTAGCAACTGCTACACGTTGTTGTTGACCGCCAGATAGCTGACTTGGAAGGTGTTTAGCACGATGACCCATTCCTACTTTTTCTAAAGCCTCATTAACTAGCTTACGACGTTCTGAGGCTGGCATTCCTCGGTAAGTAAGTGGTAACTCTACATTTTCATAAACAGTTAAATCACCTATTAGGTTAAAACTTTGAAAAATAAATCCTATCTCTTGATTACGTATTCTTGCGCGTTCAGGTAAGCTTA
This sequence comes from Acidobacteriota bacterium, assembly GCA_016213785.1. Classification (GTDB taxonomy): domain Bacteria; phylum Acidobacteriota; class Blastocatellia; order Chloracidobacteriales; family JADJPF01; genus JADJPF01. The sequence continues at coordinate 20,859 of JACQZQ010000057.1, read as the reverse complement.
ATTTCTCAACAGGTTTACCATTTAATGAGTAGCTACCATTACTTGGGCTATCAAGTAAGCCTAAGATTGAGAGCAGCGTAGATTTACCACAGCCCGAAGGCCCAGCAATTGAAACATATTCGCCAGATCTAATTTCTAGCTCAATACCAGACAATGCATGAGTTTCTACTTCATCTGTATAAAAAACTTTTGTTACGCCTTCTAACCGAATCAAAGGTTGATCAGATTTAGCCATGGTTATTCTCCTTAGAATTTATTATTTATCAGCTATATTATCAATTAGTTAAGTCTAATACGACTATAAATATCCCACGATGTCATATCAGAAAGAATTACTTGATCATCTACAGATAATCCTTCTAAAACCTCAATTGTATTAACAGAACTACGGCCTAATTTTACTGTTATTCTATAGGCTTCTTTTCCTGAGCTATCTAACTTAAATATTCCTATGGTGCTATTAGCCTGACCATGTACAGGGCGGCCAACATAAAGAATATCTATTAAATTTTCTAGCTCTATTGTCCCATCTACGCTTAAATCTGGCCTTGCACCTTTAGGCAGTTCACTAGTAAGAACTACATCTACTGTAACTGTCCCTTGTGAAACTGCTGGGTCAATCCTGCTAACTTTCCCTGTAATAATTCCATTACGTGTATCAATGCTAGCGTTTTGCCCTACTAAAATATCTTTAGCCTGAGTTTCAGCAATTTTTAGTTCTGCTTTTAAGCGGTTAGGGTTTGCTACACGTGCTAGATTTGTGCCTGGATTAACCTGTTGGCCTACTTCAACAGAGAGTTGTTGAAGAACTCCTTCACTTCCTGCTCGAACGTTAAGAGAGTCAAGCTGGTTTCTTTTTAATTGGTAGAGTGCTTGTAATTGGTCGATTTTAGCTTGTTGGGCTGAGAGTTGGGCTTCAATAGATTCAGAGCTTATTGCAATACGTTTTTCCTCAATATCACAACGAGTTGATAATTCTTCAGCCTTATTTTTAGCTAATTTATATTGTAGTTCTGAAAGCAAACCTTTTTTATATAATTCTTCATTTGCCTCAGCCTGTAGTTTTGCTTGGTTAAAATCAGCCTGAACGCTAGCAGCTATAGCACGTTGGTCTAATTTTTGGCTTTCTAATTTAACTCGTAAGTTTGCATAATCAGCTTTTGCGCCTTTAACTTGCAAATCCACGTCTTGCACTGCTTGTTCTAGTTCTGGATTATTTAATATTATTAATAGAGTTTCCTTAGTCACTTCTGCGCCAGGGCGAACAAGGATTTTTTCAACACGGCCTTGAGTGTTGGCTGGAATAAAAAGTATATCTTCTGGAACCAAAGTTCCAAGCCCTCTTACTTGACGAAGCATTGAACCTCGTTTGACTTTATCAACCCATATAGAAGCACGATCAACAGTAGGAGCAGCTGGTTTAAGGCGAGATAGACCTACTGTAATTGAAACTACTAACGCTATTGCTACTAAGCTATAAATAAAGTTGCGGATTTTTCTATTCCTAACAACATTTTTGCGTGCAATGTCCATCGTAAGCCCTCCAACAGCTAGATGGTAAAGAAACTTCTATGCCAATTTCGCCTAACTACTTAACTTCTTAGATTATCGCATTTAACTAATTGGGCTATAATAAAAAGAGCTTAGTGGTGCCCGCTTCTGGGACAGCTATTTATCACTTTCGAGAACATTAATAGTATCAATTAAATAAGCCTTTAATAAGTAATTCCATTCTCTCTGATCAGATGATTAAATCAAATAATTGGTCTTATTTTTAAGGCTCTAAAAAATTATTAAACCTTATTACTCTATCTTTTACTTTTATTTACCAATATTTGTACTTAAAATCAGCAATTTTTTTGGCTGAAAGGCTTGACAACACTAGTTTTTGTCTTGTATTCTCGGTTTTTCGAAAAAATTAAATTTTTAACAAAGGCGCGTGGCTCAGGGGTAGAGCACTACCTTGACACGGTAGGGGTCAGCGGTTCAAATCCGCTCGCGCCTATTTTTTATTTTATGCAAGCTCCTGAAGTTCTAATGTGGTTTAAGTAAAACCCTAGACGCTTACATAAGATCTTACCTAATAAACACACTAACCCAAACGCTAAACTTAGTAATTTAACGTCGTTTAATAACTAAACTTTTAGCTTGGCATTATTAAACTTAAAGTTTATGTCTCTTGGGTTATATACATTTAGTAGAATTAGTATGACTAATATAGAACTATCCGCCACACGTACTGCTTTTGATGTTCTAAAAGAACAAGATAAAGAAATAGCTAAACGTTCTGTTGTAGCCCGCCTTAATGGTGAACTAGTAGACTTAAATACTCCTGTTAAAGAAACCGACACAGTAGAAGCAATAATGCCAGAGTCTCGCGATGGCCTAGAAGTTTATCGCCATTCTAGTGCTCATTTGCTTGCTGCTGCTGTCCTAGAGCTTTTTCCTGGTACAAGACTTGGAATTGGGCCTGCTCTCTTAGATGATCCTAAGGGAGGGTTTTTCTATGATTTTCAACGTGATGAGCGCTTTACTCCTGAAGACTTACAAAAAATTGAAAAAAAGATGAAAGAGCTTGTTAAACAAAACTTGCCTTATCGTCGTGTAACAATCCCTAAAAGTGAAGCCTTAGAAAAATTTAATGGTATGGGCGAAGACCTAAAATGCGAGCTAATTTCAGATAAAGGTAGTGATATGGTTAGCTGCTATACTTTAGGCAATACTTTTATTGATTTTTGCTTAGGCCCACACCTACATGCAACAGGTAGAATTAAAGCATTTAAGTTACTTTCCTTAGCTGGTGCTTATTGGTTAGGCGATAATGAGCGCCCACAAATGCAACGTATTTATGGAATTTCTTTCTTTAGCCAAGAAGAACTAGATGCTTGGCTAAAACAACGAGAAGAAGCTGAACGCCGTGACCATCGCCGTTTAGGACGCGAATTAGATTTATTTAGCATTCAAGATGAATATGGGCCTGGACTGATTTTCTGGCACCCTAAAGGCGGAATGATCCGCAAAGAAATAGAAGACTTTCTAAGAGAGCAACTTGTAAGACGCGGTTATGGTTTAGTTTTTACCCCTCAAGTTGCTAAACGTGACCTTTGGCGAGTATCTGGACACGAAGAAAACTATGCAGACTCAATGTATGCTCCTATGGAAATGGATAATGTAGATTTTCGTATTAGACCTATGAATTGTCCTTTTCATATTGGAATTTATAAGTCTTCTCAACGTTCTTACAGAGATCTACCCTTACGTTATGGCGAATTTGGAACAGTTTACCGTTATGAATTAGCTGGAGCATTACACGGACTTTTACGCGTTAGAGGTTTTACTCAAGATGATGCCCATCTTTTTTGCACTCCTCAAAATGTCCGTCAAGAAGTTCGCGCTTGTATTGATTTTACCCGTCATGTTTATGAAACATTTGGGTTTACTAAATTTAAGGTTGAACTCTCAGTTCGTGGCGAGGATACAAGTAAAAAATATATTGGTAGTGATGAAAATTGGCAATTAGCAGAAGAAACCCTTGTAGCGGCATTAGCAGAAGAAAATATGCCTTATGAAAGAATAGAGGGTGAAGCTGCATTCTACGGCCCTAAAATAGATTTTAAGGTAGTTGATGCTATTGGTAGACTCTGGCAACTATCTACAATACAAGTTGATTTCAACTTACCAGAACGCTTTAAGCTAGAATATATTGGCTCAGATAACCACCCACACCGCCCAATTATGCTTCATCGTGCGCTACTAGGTAGTGTTGAGCGCTTCTTTGGTATTTTAATTGAGCATTTTGAAGGAAAGTTTCCTTTCTGGCTTTCACCTCTTCAAGTTCGTGTAATGCCAATTACCGATAAACAAAGCGAATATGGTGAAAAAGTCCTTAAACAGTTAATTGATGCTGGTTTAAGAGTAGATGGGGATTTTGCTGGAGAAAAAATAGGGGCTAAGATTCGTAATGCTCAACTAGAACGTGTTTCTTTTATGCTTGTTATAGGTGAACGTGAAGCTCAAACTGGTCAAGTAGCCGTTCGTGAGCGAGGTCGTGGTGATATTGGGGTTATGAGTGTTGATGAGTTTGTTACTCGTGCTAAAGCTCTAATAAAAACACGAGCCTTAAATAGCGATCAGTTTTAATATTAAAAACTTAAATTAAAAACTCTTTTTGAGGAGAGATAAAATGCCAAAACTAAAAACACATAAAGGAGCAGCAAAGCGTTTTCGTTCTACTGCTTCAGGAAAAATTAAGCGTGGTCATTCTCATGCTCGTCATATTTTGACCAAAAAAACCACTAAACGTAAACGTAGCTTAGATATAGATGTATATGTTTCAGAAGCTGACCAAGCTAAAGTTGAAGCAATGCTTCCCTATGGACGTAAATAATTAACATATTATAACTTATACGGTTTACTTAATGTAAGTAAACTGAATTTTTTGGAGGGACTATGCCTCGGGCAAAACGTGGAAATAAACGCCTACAAAAGCGTAAAAAGATTTTATCTTTAGCTAAAGGTTTTATGCTTACAAAAAGCAAACTCTATCGTCAGGCTAAAGAATCAATTGAACGTGCATTAAAGTTTGCTTATGTAGGAAGAAAACTTAAAAAACGTGACTTCCGTAGTTTATGGATTGTCCGTATTGGTGCAGCTACTAAAGCACAAGGCTTAAGCTATAGCCGTTTTATGTATGGTTTAAAACTTTCTAATATTAATTTAGATCGTAAAATGCTAGCTGATTTAGCACTTAACGACACACCAACTTTTACAGAGCTTGTTTCAACAGCCAAAACTGCTTTGGAAAAGCAACAAGAAGTCTTGAAAAAAGTTCAAGCACTTAGAGTAGCTGAAGGTGGTAATAAAAAAGGTCGTTATAGCACTCTTAAGCTCAGCAAACGATAATAAGAAACAAAGCTAAGTTGCTTACTAGAGTAAATTGTTTTATTAGCAATTTAGTAAGTAACTTAGTCTTTCTATTTTAGAGAAAAAAATGAAAGACACTATCTCTGAGTTACATAAACAATTTTGTGCTGATTTAGAAACCATTCTAGAAGCAACGGACTTTCAACGAGTTCGCGATCAATATTTTTCCCGCAAAAATGGTCAAGTAACTCTATTGATGAAAGAATTAGGAAAGCTCTCACCTGAAGAACGCCGTGATGCAGGTAAGTTAATTAATGATTTTAAGAATTTTGCTGAGCAGGAGCTAGATTCACGTCAAGAAGAGCTTAAACGCCGTGCAGAAAGCTTAGCTCTGGAACGCGAGCGTGTAGATATTTCTATTCCAGGCCATCGTCCTGCGTTAGGTAGTCCTCATCCAATTGTTCGCGCACGCCAAAGAATTGAAGATATTTTTGTGTCAATGGGCTATTCAGTAGAAGATGGGCCAGAAATTGACACGACTTTTTATAATTTTGATGCCCTCAATATTCCTCAAGGTCATCCAGCACGCGAATCCCAAGATACTTTTTATATTAATGATGAATTAGCACTAAGATCACAAACTTCTAATGTGCAAATTCATGCAATGCAGCGCCGCAAACCTCCTTTTAGAGTTATTGCTCCAGGAAAGGTTTTTCGTCGTGATACTCCAGACCCTACACATAACCCTATGTTTTTTCAAGTAGAAGGTCTTACAGTAGGTAAAAATATTACAATGGGAGACTTAAAAGGGACATTACAAACCTTTTTAGAAAAGCTATTTAACCGTGCAATAACATTGCGTTTTCGCCCTAGCTATTTCCCTTTTGTTGAACCAGGAGCAGAAACCGATTTTAGCTGTTACCTATGTGCTAGTAAAAACTCTGGTTGCCGTGTTTGTAAAGGCACAGGTTGGATTGAACTAGGCGGTAGCGGTATGGTACACCCTAATGTTTTACAAGCCTGTAATATTGACCCTCAAGAATATTCAGGGTTTGCTTTTGGTTTTGGTATCGACCGAATGACGGCTATGCTTTATGGTATAGATGATATTCGCCATTTCTTTGCTGGTGATTTACGTTTCCTAACCCAATTTAGATAAACCAACTTGTTACAATTTTTATGAAGATTAGCTATAACTGGTTAAAAACCTATATTGATGTAAGTTATTCGCCCCAAGAAGTAGCTGAAAAGCTTACTATGGTTGGGCTTACAGCCGAAAGTGTTACAAATCAAACAGATGATTACTTAATTGAGTTTGATATTACTTCCAATCGTTCAGACTCGCTTTCCCATTATGGTATGGCAAGAGAGCTTGCAGCTATTTCAGGAGTTAAAGCGCGTTTACCCAAAGTTGATTTAGCAGAAGGTAGCGAACTTACATCTAATGTAACCTCAGTAGAGATTCTTAATCCAGAACTTTGCCCACGTTATACAGCAAGAGTAATTAAAGGTGTAAAAGTTGCACCATCTCCAGAATGGCTTGTTAAACGCCTAGAGTCTGTTGGGCAGCGAAGTATTAATAATATTGCTGATATAACTAATTTTGTCCTACTTGAACAAGGTCAGCCCCTACATGCTTTTGATTTCAATAAATTAGCAGGCCATAGAATTGTAGTAAGAACAGCTAGAGCAGGAGAAACGCTAAAAACTTTAGATGGCATTGAAAGAAAATTGCGAGAGGATATGCTTATAATTGCTGATGGTGAAAAACCTACAGCATTAGGTGGAATAATGGGTGGAGAATATAGCGAAATCTCTTTAGAAACCACTGATGTACTCTTAGAATGCGCTTATTTTGCTCCTTCATCAGTTCGCCGAACTGCTCGCGTTTTAGATATGAAAACTGAAGCCTCTTATCGTTTTGAAAGAGGAGCCGACTATGATGGCTGTGTAAGAGCAATTAATAGATGTGCTCAGCTAGTTTGTGAAATTGCTGGAGGAACACTCCTTAAAAATGTAATTGATGCTTATCCTCAAGTTATTTCACCAAAAATTATTGAGCTACATTACCCAAGAATTGCAGCTTTAACCGGCCTAGAAGTTGAACCCAGCAAAATAGAAATACTACTTAATGATTTGGGATTTCAAGTAACTACCTTAGTAGCTGGTAAACATTGGAGACTAGTTGCACCAAGTTTTCGAGGTGATATTAATATTGAAGAGGATTTAGTAGAAGAAATTGCTCGTCATATTGGTTATGATCAAATTCCTCTTACACTTCCAACTTGGAATGGTGCAGGGTCTTATCTTCCTGGTGAAGAACGCCGCCGTCAAATGCGTGATACTCTAATTGGTTTAGGTTATGGTGAGACTATTTCTTTTAGCTGGGTAAGGGCTGAGCTTGACGCACATTTCCGCTCAAAAGAAACAGGCGTAGTAATGCTTAAAAACTCAATAGATGAAGAACGCCCTCAAATGCGTACTTCTTTATTACCAGGACTAATTGAGTCTCTTACTCGTAATTTTAATTTTGGTAATAGAAATATTAAGTTATTTGAAGTAGGTAAATGCTTTCAGCAAGGAGTAGAACGCCCTTCTGAATATGAGCAAATCGCTTTTGCAATAACAGGACAACGTAATGAAAGCGATTGGCAGCATCAACAAGATATGGTTGATTTTTATGATATAAAAGGGACTGTTGAGGCTCTAGTAGAAAACTGTGGCTTAAAAGACTATAAAATAGAGCGTTCTAATGCCACTTACTTACATTCTGGGCAAGCAGCACAAATAAAAGTAGGAGAAAAAACTCTTGGGCATTTTGGACAGCTTAGCCCTTCTCTAAGAGATGAGTTTAAGTTTAAGCAACAAATATTTGTTGCAGAACTTGCTATAGATTTGCTTTTGTCTTTACCAAATTCAGAGGTAAAATATACACCGCTCCCTAAACTCCAGGCTGTTAATCGGGATATTTCTTTCTTATTACCTGAAAAAGTCAGCTATGAAGAAATACAAAAAGCCATAATAGGTTTAGGAATTAAAGAGCTTGTAAACATTAAACTCTTTGATATTTATGCAGGAAAAAACCTTCCTGCAAGTCATCGTTCCCTATCAATAAGTTTACGTTATCAACCAAACTTAGAGTCTATGACAGATCAACAAATTAATGAGTTAGATGAGAAAATTATTGCGCTTTTAGTGTCAACATTTAACGCTCAATTACGTCGTTAAATTAATGGATATTTTGTGGGAAATGAGGTAATTCGCTTGTGACAAATTTACCAGGGCTAGAAAAATTCTCACATTTAGAAGATAAGCTTTATCGAACCATTGAGCTTTGTAAGACTCTAATGCAGCAATCTGAAGCATTACAACAAGAAAATAATAAGCTAAAAGAGCAAATAGCTGGTCTTTCAAGCGAAAACAGCATTTTAACAGAACAAATACAAAAATTAGATATTGAACGTCAAGAAATTAGAGCAAAAATAGAAAGTATGTTAGAAGCCATAGCATTTATTGATTCAGACATAAGCGAATCCATAGAATAACCAGCAAAGCTAACAAAAGGCGAGCTTTATGGAACCAAACCCTACACAAGTGGTCGAAGTAAAAATTTACAACCAGACCTACTATATTAGAGGTGAAGGTGATACAGAATATATTGAACAGTTAGCTGCTTACGTAGACCTTAGAATGAAAGAAGTAGCGGCTGGAACAATGACAGCTGATTCACTAAGAGTTGCAATTTTAGCAGCACTTAATATTGCAGATGAACTTTATAAAATGCGCCGCAAAATCGAGCAAATTGATAATACAATAAATGAACGTAGCACAGAGTTTTCCCAACTTTTAGATAGTTTATTAAAAAAAGCTAAATAAATAGTTTTCTCTAGGCTCACCAAGATTCCCGTCAATAAGCTTGACCTAAGAAAGTTGGCAAGCTATAGTAAATCAAAGTTTTAAGCTCTCTGCGAAGTTAGTGTTGGCAACTAATTTTTGAACCAACGTCATTTGTTTGGGAGGCTGGTGTGCATCCTTAATTGCAGCAATCCGTCAAAGTTACGGATTATAGTCTGTATTGGAGCTAGGCCACCCACCTGTTTAGGCAGGTTCAAGTGAGGTTGCTTCACGGCCAAGTGGAGAGCTAAACCCCAACTCACCTTAATACCTTGGTTTTAACTATTATGTATCAACCCAACCCATTTAAAAATAAATTATTGGGTTAATACTAAATTCTTCTATTAATAGAAATATATTAAAACTATAAGATAGTGTGAGATATAAGGTAAAGAAAGCGTTAACTTAATGAAAGTATTAATGATAGGTGATATTGTTGGGCGTGTTGGACGTGCCGTAGTAATGGAACAGCTTAAGAATATTAAGCGAGATTATAAAATAGATTTTGTAGTTGCTAATGTTGAAAATGCCGCTGGTGGATTTGGTATGTTACCTTATATGGCAGAAGAATTTCTTTCTGCTGGTATTGATGTAATGACCTCAGGTAATCATATTTTTGATAAAAGAGATATACTTGATTATATTAAAGATCAACCTCGTTTATTAAGACCAGCAAATTATGCTCAAGAATTGCCTGGCTCAGGCCTTTGGACAGGAAAAAGTAGCCAAGATATTCCTATTGCAGTAATTAATTTACAAGGGCGTACCTTTATGGCTCCTAATGATTGCCCTTTTCATGCAGTAGATAAAATTCTTAGCAATTTAGATAAAAAAATTAGAGTAATTTTAGTTGATCACCATGCTGAAGCAACCAGCGAAAAAGCAGCTATGGGTTGGTATTTAGATGGCCGAGTTAGCGCTGTAGTAGGAACACATACCCATGTTCCAACAGCAGACGAAAGAATTCTAACTAGTGGTACAGCTTATATTACAGACTTAGGAATGACTGGGCCTTATGATAGTGTGATTGGAATTGATAAAAATACTGTTATAGAAAAATTTTTACTAGGGTTTTCACGTAAACTAGAAATAGGTGAGCGTGATTGTTCATTATGTGGTGTAATTATTGATATTAATTCACAAACAGGTCAGGCTAAATCAATCGTTAGGTTAAGAGTGCCTTACGATTAATTTTTATTTCACTAGGAGGTTTTATGGCTAATCAACCGCCAAATCAACAAGATCCTAAACAACCTAATCCACAATCCACACAACCTCCTAATTCAACAAAATCTCCTCAAACAAACCCCCAATATAATAATGTGCCTTATAACCCTTATCAAACTAATGAAATGCCTACACAGCCTATGAACCATCCTCCAAACCTAGCCCCTCAACAACATCAACAACATCAACAACCCTTTCAACAACATCATCATCAACAGCCCTACAATCAATCCTTTCAACAACCTCCACAACAATACTACCCTCCTAATCAACAATACTATGACCCTAATCAACCCTACAGCCAACCACAACAATATTATGACCCTAACCAACAGACTTATAACCCTAATCAACAGTACTATGACCCTAACCAACAGGCTTATAACCCTAATCAACAATACTATGACCCTAACCAACAAGGCTATCAACAAAATCAGCAGTATTATGACCCTAATCAACAGGCTTATAACCCTAATCAACAATACTATGATCCTAACCAACAAGGCTATCAGCAATATGATGCAAATCAACAACCTATACGACAAGGTATTGACTTAAATCAATTAAAGGTCAATTTTGAGCCTACTCTAGCCTCACCTCTATGCTATTTATTATTTTTTGTTTCAGGGCTTTATTTTCTCTTTACTACAGAAAAAGAAAATCGTCTGGTGCGTTTTCATGCTATGCAATCAATCTTTTTTTCTGCTGCATGGTTTGTGTTTTATCTTGCTAGTCATATAGTCTATTTTGCCTTTAGTGCATTTTTTGCAATTATTGGCCTACCAATATTCCTAAAACTCTTTACTGTATTTTCTAACCTAGTATTTCTATTTCTTTTTGGTGCTTGGTTAATGGCAATGTATAGAGCTTATAAGGGTGAACAATGGAAATTACCTTATATTGGTGAGATGGCAGAAAAGCATATAGATTCCTTAAACAAATAGAATTCTTTATGAAAAACATAACAGTGCCTTTAGATAAAAACTCACAGCACTATTTATTATTTTCCTTAGAACAAAACTCTTTAATAGCTAAATTGTCTCATTCTTTGTCTGATCGCCGTTCGACGCTACATAACGCTCTTAAACATAATTTGTTTTTTAAGCTACTTGCCCAAGATTATTATTTTTCTAATATAGAAGACCAAATAATTTTAGATTTAGCTAAATTAGCTAATTTAGCTAATTTAGCCAATTCAGCCAATAGCATAATAGAAATTGTGTTAGGTAAATATGAGTTAATTAGACTTGCTACTGTTAAAATAATTAATGATAGGCTGGTCTTAGAGTCTAACTATACTTTGTCGCCTTTTGAGACAAGGTTTTTAGCACAAAATGGTTTCCCTCATCCAATTACAGAAACTAATTTAGAAGGTTTATTAGAAGGTTTACCCTTACTCTTAACAGATCTTCATACTCATTTTGCTGGCTGTGTTTCAGCTAAAAATTTAATTCAAATTGGAATAGAAAATAACGTCTCTTATCCAAGTGAAATACTAGAATTAGCAGGAATTCGTTTTCAAGAAAATACTCTTGTTCCATTATCAAGTCTTTCCTTAGAGCTAAAAAAAATTCTAGAACAAAGCCTTTGTATTCCTCTTGATAGACGAGTGCCATTTGTTGGAATGGAAAAGATTTATCGGCTTCGCTCACCTATTACTAAAAATATCAACTGCTTTACTGCCCTTTGTCGTCAAATTGCGATGGATTACAAAGCAATGGGAGCTAAATATATAGAGCTTTCTTTTGCTAATAGTGTTTATGCTAATTACTTAAACTTAATAGAGAGTGAAATTCCTAAAATAGAACTAGAAACAGGCTTAACAATTCGGTTTCTATCAGCAATTGGTCGTAGCGATGATTTAGAATGGGATCTCGATTATATTGAAAAACTTAAGCAAGTAACAGCAAGCCGTTATATAGCAGGAGTAGATTTTCTAGGCCATGAAACCAACTCAACTTATGCTTTTACTCGCCAACTTCAAGAAGTCGCTTCTTGGGCTGATAAAAGCTATCCTGGCTTTGTGATTCGTGTCCATGCAGGTGAAAATCCTGCTCATCCTGAAAATATCCGTGCTGTCTTAGAAATACTTAAATCTTATCAGATTCAGATAAGGATAGGGCATGGTCTATTTGGGGTTGATGATGAAACATTAGAAAAGCTTAAAAAAGCAAAAGTAATTGTAGAATTTAACTTAAACTCCAATTTAGCCTTAAATAATATTCAAACCTCTCAAGAAGTCCCGTTAAAGCGTTATTTAGACAAAGGAGTTCAAGTAGTTTTAGGAACAGATGGTTATGGGATTTATCAAACATCGACAAAAATAGAAGCTCAAGCAGCGCTACTTAGCGGAATAACTAAGCAAGATTTTGAAGCAATTTCTAAAACAGAATTAAATTATTTAGCGAGTCGAGAAATTTTTGATAAACAAAAACCTTTAAATTTTATTGTTTCTGAAGACTTAGAACATAAATATTATACTCCTGAAGTATTAGCACGTAAGCAAGCTAAAAGGGAAAAACGTAATCAAGCCCTATTAGATAGGCTAAAAGAAATAAATATCCCTTTACTTAATAGAGAAGAAGTAAATAACTTACTAAAAGGAAAACAAGTTATCTCATTTTCAGGGGCTTGGTATAAAAGTTGGGAAAAAATTTCTTTTGAGCAAAAAGAAAAAATATATTTATTTTTAGATGAACTATTGCCTAAGCTTAATATAAATGAAGTAGTTATTATTACTGGAGGTACAAGTTTTGGAATTGCAAATGTTGTTCAAAAAAGAGCTATAATGCTTAAACTCAAGGTTTTAGCGACACTTGTAAATGATACTCCACCGCTATGGCTAGAAAGAGAAAGCGTTTCTTATACTTGTTTAGTGGGAGAAGATCTTTATGATAAAGCCGCAGGTCTATATCAGCTAGTAAAAGAATATAATGGATTATGTTTATTTATTGGAGGAGGAAATATTGTTAGTGATGAAATTCAAGTTGCTGACAATTTAAGGCTAAATTATTTACTTATGGACGGGCCTGAGGGCGCAAGCACTTTACACGCTAAACAACACCCAAATCAAACTTTTACTAGTGCCAAAAAGGTTTTAGAACTACTCCAACACAGTAGAGCGTGGAATTCAACAAATGAGCCTTACTGGCATTTAGGAGCAAATCCCACAGTAGATATTGTTTTAACCCGTAATAATCCAAAAACTAAAGAGCTAGAAATACTACTAATTCGGCGAGAACATGATTCTTTGGCTGAAGCTAGTAAACTAGCACTACCTGGAGGGTTTCAGCACACAGATGCACCTCGCGGTACATATTGGCAAGCAGATAAAGAAACGGCTCGCGAAGCTTGTATTCGCGAGCTACTTGAAGAAACTAGTTTAGATTTAAGGAATTTTGAGTCTGAGTTAATTTTTGTTGGTAGCTATGAGGGTGAAGGACGTGACCCTAGAGACACACCTCAAGCCTGGAGCAGATCAACAGTTTTTGCATTACATCTACCCGATAAATTAAGTAGTTTGCCTATTGCTGGTGCTGATGATGCTTGTGATGCAGAATGGATAAGAGTCTCTTCCCTACCTTCTAATTTAGCTTTTGACCATAGTAGAATAATAAAAGATGGCTTAGCAATACTAAAAAAGCACCAAAAAATTATTCTCTAAAAACCTTAAAATAGTAAAAATTAATTACTCTGTTTAAGTCGTTTTTTATCTATTTTCCCACGATCATTTTTTGGCAAGTCTTCTACAAATTCAACCATACGCGGGTATTTATAGGGTGCAAGAATTTGTTTAACAAATTCCTGGAGTTCTTTTTCTAAATCTCCACTAGCTTCAAAACCTGATCGTAGAACAATAAAAGCTTTTGATTTAATTAGATTTTGTTCGTCTCTAACTCCAATAACAGCACACTCTGCAACTGCTTTATGTTGTAGGAGGCAATTTTCTACCTCTCCTGGTGATACAAAAATTCCGCCTACTTTTAACATATCATCTGTACGGCCACAGTACCAAAAATAGCCATTTTCATCACGGCGAAATTGATCATTTGAAGTCATCCAATCACCAGCAAAAGTTACTTTTGATTTTTCATGAGCTTGCCAATAACAAAGTGCTGCACTATCACCTTTAACTTGAAGTGTTCCCATTTCTCCAGTAGGGACTTCTACCCCATCAGCATTAATAATTCGTGCTTCATACCCTGGAACAACCCTGCCTAGACTACCTGGTTTAACATCTCCAGGATAATTAGAAATATAGATATGAAACATTTCTGCGCTACCAATTCCATCTAAAATCTCTAGGTTATAGGCAGAAGTCCAACGGTGATAAAGTTCTTCGGGCAGTGCCTCACCTGCCGATAAACAAAGGCGTAGACTGCTTAGGTCATATTTTTTCTTTGCATCTTCAATTTGAAGCATTGCATTTATCATTGTTGGAACACTAGTTAGTATACTAGGGCGATATTTTGTAATCATTTCAAACATAGTTTCTGCTGTTGATCGCTCAGAAAAAATTGCTGATGCTCCGCCTACAGCAAAAGGGAAAAGCAAGTTTGTGCCTGTTGCATAACCAAAAAAGAGTTTTGGTACACCTAAGCAAATATCATCTTCCCTAATTTGTAACACCTGTTTTGCATAACACTCTGTGTTATAAGGTAGGTCGTGATGAAAATGTACTGCTGCTTTTGGATGACCTGTTGAGCCAGAAGTAAAAAGCCAAATTGCTATATCATCTTTAGATGTTGGTGCTGTCTCTAAAACTGTTGAGGCTTTTGATACTAACTCATGGTAGCTTGAATGTGAATGATTTCCCCAACCTACTACAAATAAATGCTTAAGATAGCGAGCGTTAGATAATATAGATTCAAATTTATCTAATGTACTTATATCAATAATTGCAACTTTAGCTCTTGTATACTCTAAGTAATACTCATAGTCACTAGCAGGAAGTAGTGGGTTTACCATTGTTATAATACCGCCTATTTTAGCAATAGCAAACCAGCTAGTAACAAACTCTGGGCAATCTGGGAGTACCATTAACACACGGCTTTCCATCTCTACGCCAAGAGAGAGTAAGACATTACCTACCTGGTTAGTTTCATTAACAATTTGTTGGTAAGTATAGGTTTGATTACGATAATAAAGACAGACTTTATCACCTCGTCCGGCTTCAATATTATTATCAAGAAAATATGTTGCCATATTAAATTTTTCTGGAAATTCTATTTTCATAAATTAATCCTAAAATAAATAACCTAGATTTTGAATGCTAAGAAAAGAAATATGATAATTATAACTATTTAGAAAGAGATTTAATTTTGGGCTAAATTGTAGGCAAACTCATAAGTAAATGCAATAAATGCCCAAAAACATTTTAGATTTTTGCCTTGTTTAAATAACAAATCTAGCTTTAAGAATTATATTAGGAGATTTGGTTTATTAAAAAAGACTTTTTCAAAGACTTTTTCAATGACAGTTAAGTTAAATTTGGTTATACTTTTTGCCAAATGTGGACAATAAATATTCTTTTTTTCTTAGCTATAGTTGTTGCCATTTTGCTGTCTCGGCATGAAATTAGCCGTTACAGTGATGCTCGTATTGCTGGGACTGTAACGGATGCGGTTAGACGGCGCTTTACCCGTCGTATGATTGGGACAGGGATTTTAACCTTATTTTTAGCAATGACTTACTTTGGTTATACTTATAAAGAAATGTTTATTAATCGGCCTTGGTTTTTTGGGATTTATTGGACTACCTGCATTTTACTTGCCCCTCTACTTGTTTTTATTGCACTAATGGATGTTAGAGCAATATTTCGTCAAGGCATGTCTGAATATATGAATGAAGATAAAGAGTCAGAACGTCTACAAAAATTCCTTAATAAAAATAAGTCTGAAGACTAAACCTTTTATTTTACAGTAGATTATCTAGTAATCTGCTAGCTAGCCTCGATTTTCCTATTCTGCTGCTCTAAAATAGCCTGTTTAATCCTACATAATATTTACAAACTTTCTAAAAATAAATCTGATGAAATGGGGAAAAATTATTAATGGAAAAAGAGCGAGATATAATAATTATTGGTTCAGGTCCCGCAGGTTTAACAGCAGCTATTTATGCTGCAAGAGCTAATCTAAAACCTCTAGTAGCAGCAGGAGAACCTGTAGGTATTAATCTACCAGGCGGTCAACTAATGCTTACTTCTGAAGTAGAAAACTATCCTGGATTTCCTGAAGGTATTGATGGACAGGAAATGATGGCAAAATTTTTTGCACAAGCCGAAAGGTTTGGCACCGAAGTAATAAAAGAAAACGTTACCCAAGTAGAGTTTAAGAATAAAGGCCCATTTCGTCTATTAATCGGTAAAGAATGGTATAGCGCTAAAGCAGTGATCTTAGCAATGGGTGCTACTGCTCAATGGTTAAATGTGGCTGGTGAATATAAATTAAGAACTTCTGGTGGTGGGGTTTCTGCTTGTGCAACTTGTGATGGGTTTTTCTTTCGTGGAAAGGAATTAATAGTTGTTGGTGGTGGTGATACGGCTGTTGAAGAAGCAGTATTTTTAACTAAGTTTGCTACCAAGGTAACTATGGTACATCGTCGTGATAAATTGCGTGCTAGCCAAGTTATGCAACAACGTGCTTTAACTAATCCTAAAATAGAATTTCTCTGGAATACAGCTTTAGTTGAATACTTAGGCGAAAACCATGTAGAAGAAGTTAGATTAAAAAACTTAGTTACAGGTCAAGAAACTATTAAACCTATTGGTGGTGTATTTGTTGCAATCGGCCATAAGCCTAGCACAGACTTTATTAAAGGCGTTATTGAATTAGATGAACAAGGTTATATTGTTACTAAACATAATATTGAGACTAATATAGAAGGTGTATTTGCCGCTGGTGATGTTCATGATAAACATTACAGACAAGCTATTACTGCGGCTGGCTATGGTTGTATGGCTGCTATTTCAGCCGAACGCTGGCTAGAAGAGCAAAAAATCTCTTCTTAAGCAAATTTATTTTAAGCAAAGTAAATTAAGTAAATTAAGTAAATTAAAAAGAAAAGGTAAGCAACTGCTTACCTTATTCTTTTTAGCTTGAAAGAAGCTTAAAAAACTCTACTGCACGATTTTCTATCCAAAAAGGATCTTCACTAGGTTGACTAATTCCAACATAGCCTACATGCCCACCAGTCTCCGTAGCTAAAAGTGCTACCATCTCAGAACGTGGAGTTTTTTCAAAAGATGTAAATGGAATAAATGGGTCATCTTTAGCTTGAATAATTAAAGTTGGAACAGTAATGTTTTTTAAGAATTGTGCAGAGCTATTTTGATTATAGTAATCATTAGCATCATGAAAACCATTACAAGGCCCAGCTATTAAGTCATCAAACTTACGCATTGTTAAGACTTTCCAAAAAGGAGGTAAACTATATCGACTAGGGTTTAATTTCTTACGTTGTTTATAGCTTTTATAAAGTGAAAGTAAAAAATTCCATTCATAAACCCAATTTTCCGCCCAATGTAGCGAATCAGCACAATCAGCTAAATCTATCGGTACAGAAATAGCACAAACTCCTTTTAATGCCTTATGTGGCTTTTCTCCATATTCACCTGCTAATTTAAGCGACTGATTGCCACCAAGGGAAAAACCTACTAAATAAATAGATGAAATCCCGTCTTTACTAGCTACTTCGTCAATTATTGTACGTAGGTCATTAGTTAAGCCAGCATGATAAGGCGTAGGCGAGAGATGAAAAGTGTTATTACAACCTCGTTGATTAACTCTAAGTACATTAAAACCAGATTGGTAAGCTTTAAGTGCTGTTCCTAGGGCATATTTAGATTCACTTGAGCCTTCTAGCCCATGAACTACAATAACTAAGGGACTTTTCTCTTTTTGTGTCTGCCACCCACAATGGGTGAGCATTTGAGCCTCATTAGTTACTTGAAAAAGCCGTTCTTGGCTTATTTTTTCTATTCCAGGAAACTGGCGCGAAATAAAATGTCCCGCCATTGTCATAATGTGTCTATTACTAAGCCCTGGACGAGGGATAAACTTGCATTTAAGCATTAAGCTTAAAGCCTGTCTTTCAGTCTCAGTTAAAGTTCTTTTAGTTTCAACTTTTAAGGATTGGTTTTCTTTTGACATATTTGTAAAGTTTGCTAGTAATTGTAAATAAATAAGATGTAAGATAACAGTCTGTTACTAGCCAAGGCAAATACTTTTAGAGAGCAAATAGGTTATGGCTCTAGCTTTAGGTAAATCAGGAATTTTAGCAATATTTTCAGATTTTCGGCCTCGCGCAATTCAAGTCTTGCCTAAAAAAGAAGAATGAACTAATAAACTAACTAATCTTAATCTTATTTACAGTAGCAAAAAACTTATATTAATTGCTTAACCTGCAAAATATCCTAGAGTATTATTTGTAAGCGTAAAAACAGCCATATTACTTAGTATATTTATAATATAACTAAGTGCTCTATACATTCCTATCAATACGTATTACCAAGGAGAATATACTATGCCTGATAGCTTTGCGGATTATCGTGTTGATCGCCTATTTCTTTTAGTTGGAAGCAATCCTTTACCTAATTTTGTAGCTGGAAAATTACTAGTCAACCCCAACGGAGCAATTACATTACTACACACAAAAGAAACAGAAAAGATTGCCGAAAAACTAGAGAAGAAATTAAAAGAAATAAAAATACCTACAACACTAAAAGAAATGGATGATACAGATCCCTCTTCTATTATTAAAGTCGTACAAGAAGCTTTAATAGGAAATGAAAAGTTGGAATCTATAGGGCTTAATTATACTGGTGGTACTAAAACTATGGCAGTACATACATATCGAACTATCAAAGATTGGGCAACAAATAAACGCATCAACTCTTTATCATTTAGTTACTTAGATGCTCGTAATCTAAATATGGTCTTTGATCCAAAAGCTCTTGATGGCATAGAACAGAGCAAAGTACTAAGTACTAGAAATGTTTTTAACCTAACCCTACAAGAACTTATAGATTTACATGGTTGGAGAATAAAAGAAAACCCAATTACTCAACCTATTTTGCTTAATGTTGCACAAAGCATTGCTAAAGTTTGTGAGTTTAATTATAGGGAATGGAAGTCTTGGATATCTGATGCGCTTAATAGAAAATGCAAGTATAGGGGTAGGCTATTAGATATGGCTGATCTGGACGCTGTTAGCATCGACTTACCTACTCATAGAAATTTAGTGCCTTTTGTGACCGCTTTGCAAAACGAGTTACAAACTAGAAACACAAGTTTTGTTTTAGGGGATGCGGCAAGACAATTAAACTTTTCTGCTTCTGCTGTTGCTGGTAAAGAATCTGAAGAGTTTTTTTACTGGCTAGACGGAAAATGGTTAGAGTCTTTTACTTTACAAGCATTACGAGATTGCCAGTCAAGAATAAGTC
Organism: Acidobacteriota bacterium; assembly: GCA_016213785.1. Lineage (GTDB taxonomy): Bacteria > Acidobacteriota > Blastocatellia > Chloracidobacteriales > JADJPF01 > JADJPF01. The sequence continues at coordinate 1,433 of JACQZQ010000057.1, read as the reverse complement.
AATCAAATCCAAGCTATCAATTGAAAGATATAAGGATGAATTTTAAGCCTGAAACAGATACAGGAACAAACTCTCTAGATGATTTTGAGTTGGATGTTGTTGCAATGCAGGGCTACCAGCTTTTTGCTATTTCCTGTTCAACATCTAAAGGAGGTGGGCAAGACCCTGGGGGACGAGCAATATTAAAACGTAAACTTTTTGAGATAATAACTCGCGCTCGTCAGCTTGGTGGTGATGCGGCCAGAGTAGCATTAGTTTGTTATAGTGATAGCCCTCAAAATATAGAAGACACTGCTTACAGCCTTATGCCTGGATTAGGCAGAATTAAAGTGTTTAGCGCTAGAGATATCCCTCAGTTAAGCCAAAAATTAGAACAATGGATAAAGTAAGGATTAAATATGTACTTGGTTATTGTAGATACTACGCAAATTCAGCCCTACATATTTTCTAGTAACCGGTTAAGAGAAAATATTGGAGCTTCTCATCTAGTAACTCTAGCTACTGGGCAATGGGCAATGAAAGCTGTACAACAAGTAACCCCTAAAAATAATATTAAAGATACTAGAAAAAACCTTAATAAAGATGCACTTGATCTAAGCCTTTCTATTGAAAACACAACAAACTCCCTTGCAGCAGAAGTTGTTTATACTGGTGGAGGAAATTTCCTAGTTATATTTCAAGAAATAGAACATGTAAGAGAATTTACTCGCATTCTCTCACGTAAAGTGATGAAAAAGGCACCTAATTTAAGGATTTTAATCCAAGAATCAGTAGAATTTTCTTGGACAGATTCACTAAAAAAAATCTTTGATAAAACTTTTAGTCAACTAGCGGAACAAAAACAGAGCTACTCTAGATCTGTACCAATGCTAGGATTATCAGTCACGCTAGAGTGTAGTTCAACAGCTTTCCCATCTGTAGGAATTACTAGGCCAATAGGTGATAGCGATGGATACCCTGCATCAGCAGAAATACTTGCTAAAAGATTTTATGCTGATAGCGATTCGGGTAAACCAAGTTTAGCAAATCAAAGGTTAGCAGAAATTATTCCACCGCCTGAAGCGTTTATTTATCCAAGTGATTTTGATGACCTAGGAAGAAGTTTTGGCGACCAAAGTTATTTAGCTGTTGTTCATATTGATGGAGATGGTATTGGTAAACGTATTCAGAAACTGGGAGAAGCATACAAAAATGATAACCGAAAGTTTATTAATGCAATGCGTAACTTCTCAGATAAGCTAATTGAGGCTGGTCAAAAATCACTTAAAGCTGCATTAGATTTATTATGTCAGCAAATTATAGTATTTAACCAAAAAGATGAGAATTTGAAAAATTATTGAAAATAGGGTTAAAAAAACGAGAAATCCAATCTCTAGAAGTATTTAACTGAGAAGAGAAGCTAGAAAAACTGTCTTGGATAGCTTTTTTTGCAG
>JACQZQ010000055.1 GCA_016213785.1 Acidobacteriota bacterium | reverse complement strand
GGCAAACTGATTCAGGGCGTTATCTGATTGTATTCTTTATACATAAGGAAAATGCAACAGCTTTACCTATTTCTGCTAGAGATATGACTGATAGTGAGCGTAACTACTATGAAAAACAAAAATAAGAAATCAAATCAACCCATTGACCCAATAACACAAGAATTTTCTAGCTATGAATCTGCGGCTGAGTTTTGGGATTCTCATGACACTACTCATTACCTGGACGATTTTGAAGATGTTGTAGTTGAAGACACAAAGTTAAACAACCGTATTTTTGAAATTGAAATTGATGAAGATGTTGCCGCTGCTCTTAGCCTTCAAGCCAGAAAAGATGGGGTTTCTATTAAAAGTCTGGTTAGTCAGTTATTAAGGCAGCAATTACCACCTGCTGCCTAGCTTCTAAGATAAGCCCGCAGATTGGGCTTCTGTGGGTTAGAAGTAATTTGTAATCTAGTTTTAGTTTGTTGGTTTCCACACATATCTTCCTGTTTTATCTATATATCCCCATTTATCTTCTTTTAGGTTTGTACCTGTTCTTACTTTCGCTAATTCGTTACAAAAAGGCCAAGTGGAATCAAATCGTGGTTTAATAATGAAATTTCCTTCTTTATTTATATAACCCCATCTTCCACCATATTTTACTTGTGCTAACCCTTCTGAAAAAGGAATAGCTTTTTCAAATCTAGGCTTAATAATCATATTAAATGACTGATCAATATAACCAAATTTGTTTTTAACCATTATAGGAGCTAAACCTTCTGAAAAAGAAAGTGCGCCATCAAATAATTTATCTATGATAGTGCCTTCTTTATCAATATAACCAAACTTATTCCCTATTCTTATGGCAGCAAATCCTTGTGCAAATCCTTCGCAGTAAATAGTTTCTGGTGGCAATTTTGTTATTTCTAAATTACCTAATTTATTGATATATGCCCATTTTCTATCATTAAACACAGGTGCTAAACCTTCCTTAAAACTACCTGCATGGTGAAATAAAAATTCAATAATTATTTTGCCTTTTTTGTCTATATAACCATACTTATTTTCTATTGCTACAGTAGCTAAACCTTCACTAAATGAAGCAACTTCTTTATACTGTGGTTTTACTATATATTCCCCTAGTTGATTGATAAATCCCCATTTACCTTTTGTTGGCCTACCTAACAACACTCTAGCTAGTCCTTGGCTATAGGGCGCAATAGAATCAAAAGCTGGCTGAACGATAATTTCGTTTTTTGTATTAATATAGCCAGTCTTGCCACTTATTGACACCCCTGCTCTGTCTTCAAAAAACTCTGCTGCCACTTCATACTGTGGACTAATAACTAAGTAACCTTTAGCATCAATATAACCATATAATCCGTCTATCTTTACAAGAAACAAGTGAGACATAATAAGATATTTCCTTTAATCTACACTAGTAATCAAGTAGCTTAATCCTTCTAGCAGTTATTATATTAGATTGAAAAGCTGCATTGAAAGCAGGAACAAATTCACTCTCTAAAATTCTTTCGTATCCAGTACCTACAGAAATTGGCCGTAAGCCTCTAGCAAACCCTAGGTAATATCTTATGTTCAAACCTAAATTAATAGATAATTGTTTAGGAATAGTAAACTCAATAACAGTAAAAGATTTAGCTCCATTAAAAATGCCGCCCCCAATTCGAGCAAATTCTTTTGCTGTTGCAAAATCTTCTGAGAAAAACACTTTCCCATCATAGCCAGGTCTAAACCCTTTTCTGGGATATGTATCATTACCAACGATTTTTGCAGCCTGATTAGAAGTTGTCCCATGGTAAAGAATTTCTACTTCGCCTCCTCCTTGATCAGAAGGTTGCCCTGGCTCTGTCTCCACTGTATTAGGATCAAGAGATGGGTTTGGGTTTACTGAAGGAGCAGTTCCTATAGCTCTCTTCAGATTTAAAGATGAAACAGATGAAAGCAGAACCCCAACTATGAGTATAGACACGATTGTTTGATAAACAGTATAAGCAAAATGCGCTCTTTGAGCCTGAGCAGTTAAATGAGTTTGTTGGGCAAGTTGCAATTCAACTAATCCACTTGGCCCAAAAAAGAGATTACCAGAAGGATCAATATTATTAACTGGATTGTCTGCCGCATATAAATATTTATGTAACGAAGCGGGTTCAGTATTAATCCCCTCAAAACTATCTTGGCTCCAGAAACGCCCCCTGTTTACCTCTAAATACCTAGCTCTGTTGTAGTAAAGGCCCAGGTCAAAGTCGTACTGTTCGCCAGCGTATAAGTAATTATTAGGAGTGTTTCCTGTTTGGTTAATGAGTAATCCGTAAGCGTCATAGTCATAAGTATCTGTAATTGCACCGTTTATATCAGTCAAGTAACGAATTGAGCCGTGACCGTCGTAGCCGTAAAAGCTGACAACTCTATTGTTATTAATAAGTTGACGTTGGTTGATCAAGTCTAAGCCGTAGGAGTATTGACGAGAGACTACGTTGTTTTGTATTTCTTCAACTACTTGGGCGTAGCCTGTGAGGTTGTTTGTGTCTACAAGATATTTAGTTACAACGGTTTGACCATTTTGAGTAACACTCTTTTCAACTCTGTT